>JBKPME010000072.1:0-14860 GCA_046731915.1 Actinomycetota bacterium | reverse complement strand
GGTCGATCTCGCCCAGGAGCAGCACGTGCACGATCCCGATCGAGACCAGGCCGACCGCGGTCGTCTGGAGCACCAGATTCGACAGGTTGACCGAGCTCATGAAGCGCGGTTCCTGCACGTAGAAGACCAGCCAGATCAATGCCAGCGCGAGGACGACCCGCAGCTCGGCGAGGTCGCCCGCTATGAACCTGCGCAGAAGGTCCAGCCGCGGGCTGCCGGACTCGACTTCCTCGTCTACCGTCGCATCGGCGGTGCTCATCGCTGCCCCCCTCCGTTCCCGGATGCCCCGGTGATCGCCCCGACCACCTCGTCCTGATTGGTCTCGCCCGCCTTGAAGACGCCCACCGTCTGGCCGAGCCGCAGGACGTAGATGCGATCCGCCACCTCGAAGACGTCCGCGAGGTTGTGGCTGATCACCACCACGCCGTACCCGCGCTCGCGCAGCGTCTTGATCAGCTGGAGCACCATCGCCGTCTGGCGCACGCCGAGCGCGGCGGTGGGCTCGTCGAGCATCACGAGCTTCGGCTCACCCAGCAGCGAGCGAGCGATGGCGACCTGCTGCCGCTGCCCGCCCGACATCGTGCCGACCTCGGCCCGCACACTGGTGATGGTCACCGCCAGGTTTTCGAGCAGCTCGCCGGTCTGCTTCTCCATGTCGACCTCGTCGAGCTGACCGACGAAGGCCGCCGGGCCGTCGGACTTCTCCTCGCGCCCGAGGAAGAGATTCTCGACCACGTCCAGGTTGTCGCACAGCGCGAGGTCCTGGTAGACGGTCGCGATGCCGAGGTGAACGGCGTCACTCGGGCCGTGGATCGTGACCTCGTTGCCCTCGAAGCTGATCGTGCCGGAGTCGGGCGGGTGGATGCCGGCGATCGTCTTCACGAGCGTGGACTTGCCCGCGCCGTTGTCGCCCACCAGCGCCACCACCTCGCCGGGCTGAACCTCGAAGTCCACGTCGCTCAGCGCCTGGACGGGCCCGAAGCTCTTGCTCACTCCCTTGAGGGCAAGCACCGGTGTGCTCCCGTTGCCGTTCAAAGCCAAGACTCCTTTCGGTGGGCTGGAGGCGTCCCGAGATCGGGACGCCTCCATTGTTCCCCACAGCCCCTACTGGATGCCAGCCTCCTTGCAGGCGGCGGCGTACTTGCCGGTGCAGATCTCGTCCACCGACCAGAACTGGTCCTTCACGATCGTGTCGTTGATGTTGTCCTTGGTCACCGAGACCGGGGTGAGCAGGATCGACGGCACGTCCTTCATGCCGTTGTCGACCTTGTCCTTGGGCGCCGGCGGCGTCTCGCCCTTGGCGAGCTGAACGGCGAGCTCCGCCGCCTGCTCCGCCTCGGGCTTGATCGCCTTGTAGACGGTCATGTACTGCTCGCCGATCAGGATCCGCTGGATACCCGCGAGCTCGGCGTCCTGACCCGTCGTAGGGATCGTCTTCGGGTCGACCCCGTTGCCCTTCATGGCCGCGATGGCGCCGCCGGCGTTTCCATCGTTGGCGGCGTAGACGCCCACGAAGCCATCCTTCCCGAGGGCGGTGATCGCCTGCTCCATCTCCTGCTGCGCCTTGTCCGGGCTCCAGTCAGGCGTGTCGTACTCCTTGGCCACCTTGAAGCCGCTCGAGTCGATCACGCTGTGCGCGCCGTCCTTGAACAGCTTGGCGTTGTTGTCCGTAGGAGCGCCGTTGATCATGACGATGCTGCCCTTCGCCCCATCGTCCTTGAGCTTCTTCACCAGGGCCTCGCCCTGGAGCTTGCCGACCTGCTCGTTGTCGAACGAGATGTAGTAATCGATGTCGGCGTCCGTGATCAGCCGGTCATAGCTTACGACCGGGATCTGCGACTGCTTCGCCCGGGTCACGATCGCGCCGGCCGACGCGGCGTCCACCGGGTCGAGCACGAGCACCTTCGCTCCCTTGGTGATCGCGGCCTCAGCCTGCTGCTGCTGCTTCGCCGCGTCCTGGTCCGCGTTCGAGTAGATGATGTCGCAGTCGGAGCAGAGCTCCTTGACCTTCTTCTCGAAGTTGGGCCGGTCCTGCGACTCGTAGCGGGCGGTCTTCGACTCCGGCAGCAGCAGCGCAATCGAGCCGCCGCCTCCGCCGCCACCAGAACTACCACCGCCGCCGTCGTCGTCATCGTCGCCGCCGCACGCCGCGAACGTGAGCGCCATCGCACCCACGAGAGCCGCGATGAGGGCGAGCCATTTGGACCTGCTCATCTGACCTCCTCCTACCTTGTTGCCGTGGATTGTCTGACCGCCGGGGCCGGCCCACTCCAGGCGGGGCCGGCTTCGTGGAGCACGAGCGCCACTGCGCCGAGCAGTTCGGCGCGCGCGCCGAGCTCGCCGGGGACGATCTTCACGTCCTCGGCTGCGCTCGGAATCGCCCGCAGTCCGACTGCCTCTCGGAGCGGGTCGAGCAGCACGTCTCCGGCGAAAGCCATGCTGCCCCCAACGACGATCCGCTCGGGGTTGATGAGGTTGCAGAGATCGGCGACCGCAGCGCCGATGTGCCGACCGGCGTCCGCGAGGGCACGCCGGCAGCCGGGGTCGCCCGCGACGGCGCGCGCCAGCACGTCGTCGGGGGTCAGCGTCTCCCCGAGGCTGCGGCTGAGCAGTGAGGCGATCGCCATTCCGCTCGCGTAGGTCTCGAGGCAGCCGCGGCTCCCGCAGCGGCAGATGTCGCCCGTCTCGTCGAGCGAAGTGTGCCCGATCTCGCCGGCGGTGCCGCCGGCGCCCTCGAACAGCCGCCCGTCGATCACGATGCCGGCGCCGATCCCGGTGGCGAGCTTCAGGTACACGAGCCCGCAGGCGTCCCGGCCGGCGCCCCAGGTGGACTCGGCGAGCGCGCCGAGGTTGGCGTCGTTGCCGAGCCAGACCTCCATGGCGAGCCGCTCGCCCATCAGCTCCGCGCCGTGCGTACCGGCCCAGCCCGGCAGGATCGCGGACGAGCCGACCACGCCCGAGCTGTGCACCGGCCCGGGGAGCCCCATACCGACGCCGAGCACCCGGCCCGGGTCCGCGCCCGAGGCCTCGAGCACCAGCTCCACCAGCTCGGCGGCCTGGGCCATGCCCGCCTCTGCGGGATAGTCGTCCCCCATCTCACGCCACTCCTCCGCGAGCAGCTCATGGGACAGGTCTGCGAGGGCGACGGCAAGGTGGCGCTTGCCGAAGTCGATGCCGATCGCGAAGCCGGCGCGGGGGTCGAGCGCGATGAGCGCGGGAGGACGGCCGCCGCCGTGAGATGCGCGGCCGTCGGGATTCCGATCGACGACCATGCCCTCGGCCTGGAGGCCGGCGACGATCGTGGACACCGTGGAGCGCGACAACCCGGTACGGCGCGCGAGATGCGCGCGGCTCGTGACCCCGAGGAGTTGAAGCGCCTGGATCACGCGCAGCCTGTTGGACGCACGCAGGGACGGGGCGGAGCCCGGCTCGTCCTCCATCAGGGCGATCCTCTCCAACCCCGAGCGGGTTAGTCAAGCGCTTGGCCAAATCTTCCATGAATTTGGCGTTAATTAGTTCGAGACCGCCCTATTCCCCTCGCAACCGACGGGTGACTGATCCAGCATTTGGTGGTAATGGGTTACCTGATGGCAACCGCCACCACGCAGGGGAGCGCGCCGGCTGACGCGCTCGTGGCACTCGCCGACCGGTTCGAGCCGGACGTGATGGACCTCCCGCGCGGCCGCGCCCGCGTGCGACTCGAGGTAGCCGGTGCGACTCCGTGCGACGCCGTGATCGCAGGCAACAAGGTGCGACTCCGGCGCACGAACGAGAACGCGGATCCTGACGCCGTGCTGAGCGCGGACGCGCGCACCTGGGAGCGCATCGCCGCCGACCTGCGCGGCGGGATGGAAGCGTTCCGTGCCGGGCGGCTCCGCATTCGCGGCAGCCTCCACGTCGGGGTCGGCTTCCTGGCCGCAACGAGCGGCTCGAACGAGCCGGGCGGGCTCCGGTTCCACAGCCTGCGGACGCGCGGCTTCGGCCGCCTGTCCGCGGTCTCCGCCGGCACCGGCCCGGCGACCGTCGTGTGCGCGCACGGGCTCGGCGGCACAAAGGCATCGTTTCTCCCGACCGTGAACGCGCTCGCCGACCACTACCGGGTGGTCGCGCTCGACCTGCCCGGTTTCGGCGAATCCGACAAGCCGATCGGAGCGCCGTACGACGCGCCCTGGTTCGCGCGCTCCGTGTTTGCCGCGATGGACGCGCTCGGCGTGGAGCGCGCGCACGTGGCCGGCAACAGCATGGGCGGCCGTGTGGCGATCGAGGCGGGGCTGACCGACCGCGACCGGGTCGGCGCGCTCGTGCTGCTGAGCCCCGCGCTCGCGTGGCTCCGGTCGCGCCCGTGGGCGCCGCTGATTCGAGCGCTCCGCCCCGAGCTCGGCCTGATCCAGCCCGCCCCGCGGCCGATCGTCGAGGCGATGGTGCGCCGGCTCGTGCCTGCCGCGAACGGCGGCTGGACCGCCGCAGGGATCGACGAGTTCCTGCGCGCCTACCTCACCCCGAGCGGGCGTGCGGCGTTCTACGCCGCGGCGCGCAACATCTACCTGGATGAGCCGCACGGCGAGGACGGCTTCTGGACCCGGCTCGAGTCGCTCCAGTGCGATTCGCTGTTCGTGTGGGGCCGCAAGGACACGCTCGTCCCGATCGGTTTCATGAAGCACGTCGAGCGGGCGCTGCCGCGCGCCCGCCACGCGGAGCTCCCGTGCGGCCACGTGCCGCAGGTCGAGCGTCCGCGCGAGACGCACGCGGCAATCAGGGAGTTCCTGGCAGAGTTGTAGGCGTGGACTTCCCGCCCGGGCCCCGGATGCCGAGCCTCATGCAGGCCGCGTTCGTCACAGCATCGCCGTACGGCTGGATGATCAAGCGCTGGCGCCGCTACGGCGACGTGTTCTCGTCGCGCTTCCCGATCTTCGGCCGCGTCGTCTACGTGGCCGATCCTGCGCTCGTGAAGGAAGTGTTCACCGGGGACGCCGGCACCTTCCACGCCGGCGAGGCGAACACGCTCGCGCTCGGGGACGCGCTGGGCGAGCACTCGCTCCTCACCCTTGACGAGGATCGACACCTGAGTCAGCGCAAGCTGCTCCTGCCGCCCTTCCACGGCGAGAGCGTGCGCCGCTATCTCGAGGTGATGGTGGAGGCCACGGAGCGCGAGGTCGCGACCTGGCCAGTCGGCAAAGAGATCGAGCTGCGCCCGCGCATGCAGGCGATCACGCTCGACGTGATCCTGCGGGCGGTCTTCGGCGTCCGCGACGACGAGCGGATGGATCTGTTCCGGGAGCGCATCCCGCCGCTCGGCGAGACCACGAGCGTGCTCAACTGGCTGCCCTTCATGGAGCGCGATTTCGGCGGGATCACGCCTGCGGCGCGTTTCCGGAGGGCGCTGGCCGCGGTCGACGAGCTGATCTACGCGGAGATCGCCGACCGCCGCGCCGATCCCGAGGGCGATCAACGTGACGACGTTCTCTCACTGCTCCTGCGCGCCCGCCACGAGGACGGCTCGCCGATGACAGACACCGAGTTACGCGACGAGCTGATGACGCTGCTCACCGCCGGGCACGAGACCACCGCGACTGGTCTGGCGTGGGCCTTCGAGCGCCTGCTCCGCACGCCGCGTGTGCTGGAGCGGCTGACCCGCTCGCTCGACGATGACGAGTATCTCGACGCCGTCGTGAAGGAGACGCTGCGCGTGCGACCTGTGATCGTCGACGTGGCGCGCAAGCTGACACGCGAGACGGAGATCGCCGGTTGGCGGCTCCCGGCCGGCACGCTCGTGCTGCCGGCGATCGCGGTACTCCACGCGCGCCCGGACCTGTACGAGTCCCCCGCGGAGTTCATGCCCGAGCGCTTCCTTGACGGAGGCGCCGAGTCCTACGCGTGGATCCCCTTCGGCGGCGGCGTCCGCCGCTGCATCGGTGCCTCGTTCGCGCAGGCCGAGATGCGAACCGTGCTGCGCGAGGTGCTCCGGCGCGTGCGCCTGCGCGCGCCCACACAGCGGCCCGAGCGCGGCGTGGTCCGGCACGTGACCGTTGTGCCGGGCCGGGGAGCGCGCGCGGTTGTCGGCAGAAAAGGCACGCTCGCGGGCACCGCCTGCTCGCATGTCGGCCTACCCGTCGAGCCGGCGGCGGAACTCGCCGGCGCCCACAACGGCCGCTCCGCCGTCGCAGATGCGCCGGGCGAGGTCGCCGTCCGAGGTCACGACTGAGACGCGCGCGGGCGCTTCGTCGCCCTCCACCAACGCCGCGATGTCGTCGTCCGCGGCGTTGCGCCCGCGACGCGACGCGAAGCGGACCTTCACGGTCTCGCTGTCGAGGTCGAACGGCCTGCCGTCGAATATGACGGTGACCTCCTCGCCTCTGCGAGCGGCGAACGCCTCCAGCTCCTGCACGAGCTCGCGCATTGCGCCCGGGCGGTCGCGCCACCAGCCGGTCGGGCGGGAGCCGATCACGTTCATGCCGTCCACGATCCAGCGCGTCATTGCCGGTCGCGCCTCACGATGAGAACGATCGCCCCCACCACGAGCAGGGCCGCGCCGAGCTGCACCAGCAGCTGCACGCCCGTGCTCTCGTCCTCTGTGGCATTCCGGAGCGCGCCGAAGAGGATCGACGCACCGAAGAAGACGACAAGGGTCCAGAGCACGGTGTTGCGGTCCACCAAGCGGCACCATATCCCCGGCTAGTCTCGGTCGCCGTGTCTGATCGGCCGGTTCTCGCAGGCGTGATGGGCGCGCTCGTGATCGCCTTTTCGGCGATCCTCGTGCGGCTCGCCGACGTGTCGCCCTCCACCGCGGCGTTGTTCCGCTGTCTGTACGCGCTGCCGCTGCTCGGGCTGATCGCCTGGCACGAACAGCGCCGCTCCGGCACGCGCTCGTGGCGGCAGCGCGAGCTGGCGTGGGCGGCGGGCCTCTTCTTCGCCGCCGACCTGACCTTCTGGCACCACTCGATCGCCGCGGTCGGCGCCGGGCTCGCCACCGTGCTCGGTAACACGCAGGTCGTGTTCGTCGCGCTGCTGGCCTGGGTCGCGCTCGGCGAGCGCCCAGAGGACCGCTCGCTGGTCGCGATCCCGATCGTGTTCCTCGGTGTGACGCTCATCTCCGGTGTGATCGGAAGTGGCGCCTACGGCGAGGATCCGGCCCTGGGCGTGGCGTACGGCCTGCTCACGGGCATCACCTACGCGCTCTTCATCCTCGTCCTGCGGCATGCGAGCACCGACCAGCGAGGGCCTGCCGGGCCGCTGTTCGACGCGACTGCCAGCGCCGCGGTCTTCTGCGCGATCGGCGGCATCGCGGTCGGGGACCTCGACTGGACGCCGGGTCCCCAGTCCCAAGCCTGGCTCGTGCTGCTCGCGCTCTCGTCGCAGGTGCTCGGCTGGCTCCTGATCTCCGTGTCGCTCCCGCGCCTCCCTGCGGTGCTCACATCGATCCTGCTGATGCTCCAGCCCGTGAGCACCGTCTTCCTCGGTGCGCTGCTGCTGTCGGAGGCTCCCTCGTCCGTCCAGCTGCTCGGCGTGGCGATCGGTATCGCGGGCGTGGCCGTCGCGACGATGCGGCGACGCGAGCGGACGACGGCTGGGGTCTAGACCCCCTTGTCGGCCGGGGTGGCGTGTGGCACATTTCGCCTACCTGCTGGGAGGTGGGAATTGGACTCGCCTCGTGTGGCCCTGATCCGCAGACTCTTCGAGTACACGGAGGAGAACGAGCTCCCGCGCGCGATCGAGGAGCTCCTCCGGCACGCGGCCGAGGACGTGGTCTTCGAGCCGTACGTGGCGCAGGGCCGGGAGCTTCGCGGACACGAAGCGCTCCGCGAGTTCTGGTCGAAGTTCGCCGACGAGGGCCGCCAGATGCGCGCCGGCATCTACTCGATCTCGGAGGAGGGCGACTCGGTGGTAGTCAGCGGGTGGATCCGGACGATCGACGAGGGACGCCTCGCCGACACGCAGTCGCGCTGGGTCTACCGCTTCAACGACGAGGACGAAGTCGTCAGCGCCCGCGTCGAGCGCGCCTAGGCTGCCGCCTCGCGCGGCTCCTGCGGCTGGCGCGGCGCGAGCAGGGCGCCGCCGAAGCAGAACTCGCGGCCGAGCGCGAGGTCCGCGTCGAGAATCTTGCGATAGGCGCGCGCCGAGACCATGCCGGTCTCATCGCGCTCCCAGCAGTCCGCCGAGATCCGCGCCACCCAGCCGCGACCGTAGGGCTGCGCGAGCAGCGCATGCGGCGCCCGCCGCAGCAGAGGATTCAGCTCCACCAGCGAGCCCATGACGGGCGAGCCGACGGCGACGGTGCGGCTCGCGCGGCCCTGGACGGTCGCCAGCGTCTCGCCGACCTCCAGCCGGTCGACCGCCCAGTACTCGACCTCGGGCGTGTACCAGAGCACCTCGCCGAGCGGCGCCGTGACGCCCACCGTGACGATCCCGTCATCTATCTGGGCCCAGACGTGACGCCCCGCGAGGTACTGCCGGTCGGATGGGAGCGCGAAGCGTGCGGACGGCGCGGTGGCGGCGACGGAGATGTCGGGCACCCCGCGAGCCTGCCTGCTCCCCCGGACGGAAGGGCATCGCGGCGCCGCGGGCACCGCCCGGCGGCTTGCGCCACGGCGTTATGACGCGCTGACGATCCGCCAGGGGGCGTCGTGGGGCCCGTCGAGCGCGAGCGTCCAGCGCTCCGTGAACGTGGTCGGGCGGTCCTTGGAGCCGCTCACGACCGAGGTCGTATCGCGGTCCTCCACGTAGCGGTTGCCGCCGAGCTCCAGGTCGACCGTCATCGTGGCGGGCACCTGCTCCACCTGGACCGCCGCGATCTGAATCCGCTTCACGCGCGGCCCTCGGACGACGAGCCGCGTCTTGCGGCTCGCGTCGCCGCCGTACAGCAGCTCGCTCACGGCGTCGGGCGAAGCGACGCGGTCGAGCGCGTCGTCTTCGCCGTCGACCGCCTCCGCCCAAGCCGCCACCGCGGTCCGCGCAGCGGCCTCGAGCACGTCGGGGCCGAAGCGTGCATCCGCGAGCGAGAGGTCGAGAGCCCGCGCGCGGGCGTCTCCATCGAACTCGACCTCGGCGAGGTCCGCGGTCGTGAAGCCCTCGGGGAGAGCGTTCGCGACCGCCAGCTCGGTGAGCGCCTCGTCCTCGAGGCGCTGCCGATCCGACCATGGCGACGCCACGATCGGCTCGTCGAGGTGGTGGTCCCCCTCCGACTTCTGCTCGATCGAGTGGACCATCCACGCGCCGTTGCGGCGCGCAAGGGTCCAGTACTCGACCAGCGTCACGAGCTCGTCCTTCTCGCCCTTACGCATTACCTTGCCGCCGTTCGGGTCGAGCACATACGCGCGCAGGGTCGCCTCGATCCGGACCACCGCGCGGTCCTCGGCGTCGTCCTCCCGGTTCGTGATGCCCACGTAGAGCACGGTCGGCTCGCCGAGCACCTCCACACGGCTGTGCCAGCCCTTCCGGTCGAAGTGGTCAAGCCGGCGGTTCCACTCCACGAGCAGGTCGGGGCCGACCAGCTTCGCGAGAGCCGCGCGGTCGCGGGCGTCCCACGCCATCTGCGCGGCACCGAACAGCGCGGTCGCGTGGTGCTCGAGCTCGTCGGAGGCGAAGTAGGCGTCGTCCTCGGCAGCCTCCGCGGACGCTGTCCGCACCCGCGCGTCACGCTCGCGCAGCTTTCGGTGGTAGCGGACGCTGTGAATGAGGAGATAGACCAGGAAGACGCCGAACAGGCCGAAGAAGATGACCGCGACGACGGGGTCGCCGCTGCCCGTGCCAGACGACCCACCGCCACCGAAGCCTCCCCCTCCTCCTCCGCCGCCGCCTCCCCCGCCGAAGCCGCCGGAGCCTGAGCCGGCCTGGGCGATGATCACGGGCAGCGAGGCCATCGAGCGGCCAGCATAGAACTGAGTGGCGGCGCGTCGCGGGGAATACCATCTCCCGCCGCATGCATTTCGACCTGACCGAAGAGCAGGACCAGATCCGGCGGCTCGTGCGCGACTTCGCGGACGCAGAGGTGCGCCCGGTGGCCGAGGAGCTGGACCGCGAGAAGCGTTTCCCCTACGAGATCGTCGCGAAGCTCGGCGAACTCGGGCTGATGGGAATTCCGTACCCCGCGGAGTACGGCGGGGGCGGCGCCGACACACTCAGCTACGCGATCGCGATCGAGGAGCTCGCGCGGGTCGACTCGAGCGTGGCGATCACGGTTGCCGCGCACACGTCGCTGGGCACCTGGCCGCTGTATGCGTTCGGCTCCGGCGACCAGAAGGCCGAGTGGCTGCCGCGGCTGTGCTCCGGCGCGCGGCTCGGAGCCTTCGGGCTGACGGAACCCGAGGCCGGCTCGGACGCGGGTAACACGCGCACGCGCGCCGAGCTCGACAGTGACGAGTGGGTGATCAACGGGGCGAAGCAGTTCATCACCAACAGCGGCACGGACATCTCGGGGTTCGTGACGATCACGGCGCGGACCAGCGAGGACGAGATCTCGAACCTGCTTGTCCCGAACGGCACTCCCGGCTACGAGATCGGCGAGCCCTACCGGAAAATGGGCTGGAATGCGTCCGACACGCGGCCGCTCGCGTTCGAGGACTGCCGCGTGCCGGAGGAGAACCTCGTCGGGCCGCGCGGACACGGCTTCAGGCAGTTCCTTCAAACCCTCGACGGCGGCAGGATAGGCGTCTCGGCGATGGGGGTGGGGCTCGCACAGGGCGCGCTCGACGAGGCGCTCGCGTACGCGAAGGAACGGATCGCGTTCGGGAAGCCGATCTCGAAGTACCAGGCGATCCAGGCGAAGCTCGCCGACATCTCGACCGAGCTGGAGGCGGCGCGACTACTCACCTACAAGGCCGCGCTCGAAAAGGAGGCCGGGCGGAGCTTCTCGCTCACGGCGGCGCAGGCGAAGCTGAAGACGGGCCGGCTCGCCGTGCGGGCGACCGAAGAGGCCGTGCAGATCCATGGCGGCTACGGCTACATCGAGGAGTACCCGGTATGCCGCTTCTACCGCGACGCGAAGATCCTCACAATCGGCGAGGGGACCGACGAGGTCCAGCAGATGGTGATCGCCCGCGCGCTCGGCTGCTGACCCTTGCCGCGCCCGGCCGGCGGGCGTAGGTTGGACTCAACCCGACTCGAAGGAGGAACCATGGCTGATGCTGGCCTGTTCATCGGCTGGGGCGAGGTAGTACGCGGCAGGGAGGATCGTGCTCTCGACGTCTTCAACGAGACGCTCGAGTTCTACGGTCATCTGCAGTCTGATGGGCGGATCGACGACTTCGAGGTCGCTCTGCTAGACCCCCACGGAGGCGAGCTGCAGGGCTATGTAATGCTCCGTGGGAGCGAGGACCAGATCGACGCCGTCCGGCGCGATGAGGACTTCCAGCGCCTGATGATCAAGGGCTCGCTCGTCGTCGACGACCTCGGGATGATCCCGGCGTCGATCGGCGAGGGGCTCGCGCGGGCGATGACGATGTACCAGGAGGAGCTCGCGCTGACCCATTAGGCACTCGTGGCTAGGGTGCGGCGCGCGATGCGTCGCACCCTCGCCCTCTGGCTGCTGCTGTTCTGCATCTACGCCGCCACACTCGGCCTCGAAGCCTTCGGCGGCTCGGAATACGGCGGCGACGAGCCGCACTATCTGCTCGCGGCGAAGTCGCTCGTCGAGGACGGCGACGTCGACGTGCGCGACGAGTACGCCGGCCGCGCCTACGAGGAGTTCTATCCGCACGAGCTGCGGCCGCACGGGCGCGAGACCGAGGGCCGGCTGAACGAGCCGCACGGCGTGGGCTTCCCGCTTCTGATCGCACCCGCCTACAAGCTCGGCGGCGCGAAGGGCGTCGAGCTGTTCCTCGCCGCAATCGCCGCGCTCGCGATGACCCTCGCCTACCGCCTGGCGCTCCGGGTCGCGCCCGATCCGTGGGCGCTCGGCGCCGCGGTCGCCGTCGGGCTCAGCCCGCCGTTCTTGGCGTACGGCACCGCCGTCTATCCCGAGCTCGGCGCGGCGGCCGCGCTGGCCGGTGCGGCGCTCCTCGCGGTGCGCCTGGACACTCGCGTTTCGCGCTGGGAGGCGGCCCTGTGCTTCCTGCTGCTGGGCGCGCTGCCGTGGCTCGGCACCAAGTTCGTGCCGGCGGGCGTGGTGATCGGCGCCCTCGCGGCTCGCGCGGTCTGGCGCGCCCGCCACAGGACGCTCGCGGTCGGCGTTGTCGAGCTGTCGCTGTTCTCTGTCGCCCTCTACGTCGCCGTGAACGAGGCGGTCTTCGGTGGGCCGACGCCGTACGCGGCGGATGTGCCGGGCGAGACCGCGACCGACGCCTCGTTCCCCGGCGGCTACCTCGAGCGCTCGTACCGACTGGTGGCGCTGTTCATCGACCGCAACTACGGGCTGCTGCGCTGGGCTCCGGTGTTCGCGCTGGCATTCGCAGGGCTGTGGTGGCTGTGGCACTCCCATCGCGAGCAGGTAGCGCGAGCCGTGCCGGGCGTGCGCGCGATCGAGGTGACCGCCGGCCTCTGCGCCGCCGCGCTCGGCGTCCAGGTGCTCGTCGCCGCGTTCTTGGCGCCCACCATGTTCGGATTCTGGTTCCCGCCGCGGCACCTGCTGGCCGCGCTGCCGCTCGCCGTGCCACTGGTGGCGTGGGGCCTGCGGCATACGCCGCGGGTCGGCGCGGCGCTGGCGGCGCTCACCCTGATTTCCTCCGCGTGGCTCTACGCCGACGTGCGCTGGGGCGACGGCTCGCTGGCAGCCGATCGCCCGGATGCCCCGTTCGGCCCGCTCACCGAAGTGCTGCCGCTGTTCACGCCTGACGGCGGCTGGCCGTTCTGGCTGGCGGCGGGCGTCGGGATCGCTGTCGCGGCGGTCGTTCTGCGTGAGGCGCGCGCTGCGCGCCACTCGCGCCAGACGGCCGGCGCGACGCGCGCCAGATACTCCGGGTAGCGCACGAACGAGCGGCCGCTGGTGCGGCGGCGGTAGTTGATCGGCACTTCGGTCGGCTCGATCCCGTGGCCCCAGAGCGACAGCGTCAACAACTGGTCGTAGTTGTAGTCGTGTGCGATGCGGGCATCGGCGAGCGCTCGCGCGGACAAGGCGCGATAGCCGGTCTGCCCGTCGCTCGTCACCGTCTCCATAAGGAAGCCGAGCAGCGCGCTCGTCACGCGGTTGGCGAGCCCGCGGTGCCAGCTCATGCCGTCCCGGGACCCTAGGAAGCGCGAGCCGAGCACGTAGTCGGCCCTGCCGCGCGCCACCGGTTCGAGGACCCGTTCGAAGTCAGCCGGGTCGTACTCGCCGTCGCCGTCGAGGTAGACGGCGGCCGAGTAGCCCTCGTCACGGGCAAGCTGGAGCCCGGTGCGAAGAGCGGCGCCGAGCCCGCGGGAGGTTTGGTGCGAATGGACCCGCGCGCCACGCTCGCGCGCGATCCGTGCGGTGCCGTCACGTGACCCGTCATCGACCAGGAGAGCATCGACAGGCAGCCCGCACGCGTGCGCCGGGATCCGGGCGAGCACCGACCCGACCGCGCCCTGCTCGTCGCGGGCGACCACGATCGCAAGACATCGCGGAGACACCGCAAGCGTCCTATCCAGGGCCGCTATACGCGGCCCAGGACAGGACGCTTGGACAAGAGGGCCGGGCCCTTCACCGCTGCCGTTCGCCGAAAGAGTCGCGGCGTCTGCGGGTCGCGGGGCCGCCGGTTCCACGCTCGGGTCCTCGGTCGGCACCAGTGGCCGACCGCGGGCGGCTTCGGGAGCCGGCAGTCCCAGCAGGCGCGAGATCGTCGCTGCCACCTCCAGCACCGAGCGCGGCTCCCGCGAGATCGCTCCCGGCCGCGCGCCCTCACCCCAGACCACGAACGGCACCGGGCGCTCGCCCCAGTCCAGGTGGCCGTGGCCGCCGATCCCGCGCCCCTGGCCATGGTCAGCCATGAGGATCACGGTCGCTCCGTCGAGCTTGCCGCGCTGGTCCAGGAACTCCAGGAACTCGCCGAGGTGTGCGTCCGTCTCGGCCAATTGGTCGAGGTACTCCGGGCTGCGGACCCCGCGCACGTGGCCGAGCTGATCGGCGGCCAGGAGCTGGAGCACGAGCAGATCCGGATCCTCCTCCTCCACAACACGCCGCGCCTCCGCGGTCAGCGAGCGGTCGATTTCGGAGGTCGGTTGCACTGAGGAGACGGAACGGACCACCTCTTCGCCGAAGGGATCGAGCAGATGCGCGATTCCGACCAGCCGGCCGCGCCGCCCGTCGCGCTCGAGCGCGTCGAAGACCGACTCGCGGCGCACCCCCAGCCGCGGTGCGAAGTTGGAGCGCATGCCGTGCTCGGCCGGTGTCGCGCCCGTGAGCATCGACGAGAAGCAGACGACCGTACGCGCGGGATAGGCCGGCTCGACAGCGAGGTACTCGGTGCCCTCGCGCGCAAGCCGGTCCATCGCGGGGGCGGCCGCCTGCCAGAGCCGCCCCCGGTTGCAGCCGTCGACGACGATCACATAGACGCGCCGTGCGAGCGCATCGGCGCGGCTCCCGTGCCGCCTCGCCGGATTGCTCGGCAGCCGCTTCGCGAAGCTTCGCGCGGCAAGGACGCCGAGCGCGGCGGCGATCGCCAGGGCGGCGACAACGCCGGCGACGGAGACCGCAGTCGGCTCCTCCGCGACCAGCATGGCTGCGCTCAGGACGATCAGCAGCTTCGGAATCTGCTCCAGGGCGTTGCCGCTCGTCGGGTCGGAGTTGGTGAGCACCAGGCGCCAGAAGCGGAGCCCGTTCGTCCACGGAGCGCCCGCGCGCAGGTGGTAGTAGACGGAGCCCCACACCACGCCCGTGAAGCACGCGTAGCCGGCGAGCGCGCCCGCCAGCAGCCCGAGCGCCCGCCACGGCTCGAGCAGCGGCACCGCGGCGAGCGCGGCCAGCCAGAGG
>JBKPME010000071.1:0-5474 GCA_046731915.1 Actinomycetota bacterium | reverse complement strand
CGGCGTCGATCTCGGCCGCGATCCGCGGCACGAACGACCATCTCGCCGTCGGGATCGGCGGGACCCGGCAAGCCGTCATGTCGGCGGCGGCGCTGCGCTGTCTCGGCGGCGAGGTGCAGGCGCAGCTGTGGCCGACCACGCGACGGGAGATCGAGCAGGCGCGCGAGCTCGGCATCGAGGACCCAGGCCGCGTCTTCACGACCGAGGAGCTCGCACCCGGCGAGGTGATCGTCGCCGCAACGGGCGTGTCGAACGGCGACCTGTTGCGCGGCGTGCGCTTCCTCGCCGACTCCGCGCGCACGCACTCGCTCGTCATGTGCACGCGCTGCAACTGGGTGCGCTTCACCGACGGGATCCACTTCTTCGCGCGCGAGCGGCGCGAGGAAGTGCGGCTCTTGGGCTACTAGCTAGAGTGGACCGCGATGCCGACGCGTGAAGAGGTCTACGAGGCGCTGCGCCAGGTCGAGGATCCCGAGCTCGGGATGGACATCGTCGAGCTCGGCCTGCTCTACGACGTCCAGGTCGACGGCCACGCGGTGAAAGTGACGCACAGCCTCACGTCGATGGGCTGTCCGGCGGGGCCGATGATCCAGGAGGACATCAACCGCGTCGCGCGCGAGGTGCCCGGTGTCGAGAACGTCGACATCGAGCTGACGTGGGACCCGCCCTGGACGCCCGAGCGGATGTCCGACGACGCGAAGTTCATCCTCGGGATCGGCTAGCCCGGAATCCTCAGCACGATCTTCCCGAGCTGCTCGCCGGACTCGAGCCGCTCGTGTGCGGCCGCGGCTTCGGCGAGCGGAAAGACATGGTCGATGACTGGCACCGCGCGCCCCGAACCGACCAGTTCGTACACGGCTTCGAAGTCCGCGCGCGAGCCCATCGTCGAGCCGTAGACGGTCAGCTGCTTCCACCAGATGCGGTGCAGCTGCGCCGGCGGGTTCGGGCCGCTGGTGGCCCCGCAGACGCAGATGCGGCCGTCGCCGCGCGCCGACGCAAGCGAGCGCTGCCACGTGGCCTGCCCGACATGGTCGACGACGACGTGCGCACCGCCGCCGCTCAGCTCTTTGACCGCCGCTGGCACGTCGTCCTCGTCGTGGTTCAGCGCGGCATCGGCGCCCAGCTCACGTGCGCGCTCCAGCTTCTCGGCGCTGCCCGAGGTGACGATCACCTGCGCGCCGAGCGCCTTGGCGATCGCGAGACACGCGGTCGAGACGCCGCTGCCGATGCCCCAGACGAGCAGCCACTCGCCTTCGCGAAGCGACGCCTTCGTCGCGAGCATGCGATACGCGGTCTCGAAGACGAGCGGGAAGGCAGCGGCGGTCTCGAAGTCGAGGCCGTCGGGGATGGGGTAGACCTGTTCGCGCGGGACGGCGATGCGTTCGGCGTGCGTGCCGTCGGTGTGCTCGCCGATCACGGTGACCGTCCCGTCGCCGTGATCGAGGCCGGGGTTGATCACGACCCGGTCGCCTGGCGCGAACCCGTCGCCCGAGACGACTACACCGGCGCCGTCGGCGCCGAGGATCCGCGGCTTCGGAACGGAGGGGAGTCCCTTCCGGACCCAGACGTCGAGATGGTTCAACGAGGCGGCGCGAAGGTCGATGAGGACCTGTCCCGTGACTGGCACCGGGTCCGGGGCATCCTCGTAGCGGAGGACGTCGGGCCCGCCGTCCTCGTGGATGCGGATCGCCTTCACGGGGCACAATCTTCCACATGACGGCTGCCGAGCTGGAGCGGCTGGCCCAGGAGCTCGGCCTCGACGTTGTGGGCGCGGCGCCGGCGTCGGCATACGAGGACACCGAGCGTCACATCCGCGACCGGAAGGCGCGTGGGCTGTTCGCGGACATGCGCTTCACGATGGCGCAGCCCGAAGTCTCGTGCCATCCCGAGGCCCTGCTGCCGGGCGCGCGCACCGTCGTTTCGGCCGCACACTGCTACTACGCGCCCGAGCAGCCGCTCGAGCCGGGTGAGGGGCGACTGCCGCGGTACACGTGGCACGACGGCTATGCGGTGCTGCGAGAGCGCCTCGACGAGCTCGGGCGCCGCGTCGGCGGCCGGTACCGCGTGCTGGTCGACGCGAACCAGCACGTCGACCGCGAGGCCGCGGCGCGCTCGGGTGTCGGCTTCTACGGCAAGAACACGCTGCTGATCACGCGGCGGCACGGCTCGTGGGTCGTGCTCGGCACGCTCGTCACGACCGCCGAGGTCGAGGCGACACCGCCGCTCGACGCCGACTGCGGCACGTGCACCCTCTGCATCGACGCGTGCCCGACAGGGGCCCTGGACGAACCGGGCGTGCTCGATGCGACCAAGTGCCTCTCGTACTGGACGCAGGCGCCGGCGGCCATCCCGGAGGACTATCGAGAGCACCTGGGCGCGCAGGTGTACGGCTGCGACATCTGCCAGGACGTCTGTCCGTGGAACCGCGGTGTCGAGAAGCGACGTGCCGAGGCGCCCGCGGGGGAAGCGCACGTACGGCTCGTCGACTGGCTCGAGGAGGACGGCGACGCGCTGCGTGAGCGTTACGACCGCCTGTACGTGCCGCGGAACGATTCGCGCTACCTGCGTCGCAATGCGCTCGTCGCGCTCGGAAACACCGGGCGGCCCGAGGACGCGCGCCTCGCGGAGCCCTTTCTCGCGAACGGCGACCAACTCCTCCGCGAGCAGGCGGAGTGGGCCGTGGCGCGAATCGAGGAGCGGCATGACGTCTGACACCCCGCGGATCGGCCGGCTGCGCGAGATCGAGGTCTGGATCGCGCGCGTGCGCCTCGTCGCCGTGCTCTTCGCTCTCGTCGAGGTCGGCATCCTCAGCGAGGACTATCCGCCGGGCTACGAGGACTACGCCTGGATCGTCACCGGTGTCTTCGCGGTCGGTGCGCTGCTTTTGTTCGCGGCGAGCACGCGGCGCGATCCGCGCGTCGTCGGCGCCGTTGCGCTGCTGTTCGACACGTGCGTGATCGCGTCGTTCGCGACGATCTACTCCTTCGAGTACGGCAGCCCGACGCGCTGGGCGCTGATGTTCGTCGTGACCGAGGCGGCGCTGCGGTACGGGTTGATGGGCGCCGTCGTGCTGCCGCTGCTCCTCTTTCCGTATCTCGTCTTCGCGGAGTGGTGGCGCGTGCACCACTTCCACGACGGCCCGGGGTTCATCTGGGACCGGGTCACCTTTCCGTTCGGCGTCTTCCTGATCACCGGCGCGATCGTGGGCTGGCTCGTCAAGCGGCTCGGGCACGAGGCGGCGATCGCGGAAGCGCGCGCCCGGGAAGCCGAGACGTTGCGGGACGAACTGGGGCGGCGGGTCGACGTGCTCGAGGCGGCGAATCGGTGTGCGCGTGCGCTCTCGTCGTCGCTCGATCTCGACCAGGCGTTCGGCGCGTTCAGCCGCGAGCTGCGCGGACTCGTCGCCTTCGAGCGGGTCACGCTCGTCCTGGTCGAGAACGGGAGGGCAGAGGTGATGGCGGTCGCGGGACGCGGCACCGACCGGGTCTTCCCGCCGGGCTCCGCTCGACCGGTCGAGGGCTCCGTGCTCGAGGAGGTGCTCGAGGGCAGGCTCGTCTACCGCGAGTCGATGGACCCGCCCGCGTACCCCGAGGAGGCGGAGCTGCTCAGCCTCGGCCTGCACAGTCGCGTGCTCGCGCCGCTACAGGTCGGGCCGCGCGCGATCGGGATGCTCGGCCTCGTGCGCGCGGAGGCCGACGCGTTCGCACCCGCCGAGCTCGAGCTCGTGTCCCTGCTCGGGCGGCTTGTCGCGACGGCGGTGCAGAACATCCGCGCCTACGAGGCGGAGCGCAGCACGGCGGATGAGCTGCGCCGGCTGTCGGCGCTGCGCGCGGACTTCGTGTCGCTCGTGTCGCACGAGCTGCGCAGCCCGATGGCCGCCGTGATCGGAGCGGCGCGCACGCTGCAAGGCCGCTGGCGGGAGCTCACGCCCGAGCAGCGCGAGTCCTTCCTGGGGCTGATCGGGGACGAGACGTCGCGGCTGGCGCGGTTGATCGACGACGTGCTCGACACCTCACGTATCGAAGCTGGGACGTTCAGCTTCACCTTCAGCGACGTCGATCTCAGCGAGCTGCTCCGCGACGTCGTCACGGCTGCGGAGCTCGCGCAGGACGAGGTGGAGCTGACGACGGAGGTCGGGACGCTGCCGCGCGTGCGCGGCGACCGCGAGCGGCTGCGCCAGGTGATCCAGAACCTCGTCGACAACGCCGTCAAGTACTCGTCGGCCGGCGGCCGCGTGCACGTCAGCGCAAGGACCGCCAACGCGCACGTCCTGATCGACGTTGCCGACGAGGGGCCCGGCATTGCTCCCGAGGACCGGGAGCTGATCTTCGAGAAGTTCGGGCGCTCGAGCGGGGGGACGACGAAGCCGGGCACGGGGCTCGGGCTCTTCATCGCTCGCTCGATCGCCGAGGCGCACGGCGGCACGCTCGACGTGCAATCCGTGGTCGAGCAGGGCAGCGTGTTCCGGCTCGAGCTGCCGGCCGACTAGGCGCGGGCGCGCAGCCGGGAGACGCCGAGCTCGTTCGCGAGCTCGCGCGCGCGGGTGGCCACGGCGGCGCGGAGGTCCTCGGGCGCGAGCAGCACGGCCTCCCCGCGGTGCGAGAGGATTTCACCGATCAGCCACTCGCGGCTGCCCGCCTGCACCTCGGAAAGCGCGGTGCCGTCCTTGAGCGGCGTCGCGCCGCGCTCGGCGGCCCAGGCGGGCAAGCACATCCTGGTGGAGAAACCCCTTGCCCGCACCCTGGCCGAAGGCCGGGCCATGATCGCCGCGGCCCAGCGGGCGGGCGTCACTTTGATGGTCGCCGAGAACGCGCACTTTATGGCGGCAGTTCGGCAGTGTCACGCACTCATTGCGCAGGGCTGCGTCGGCGACCTCCGCGTGGTGCAGCTGCACGAGGAGACCCCGTTCCAGCCCAGCCACTGGCGCAGCCGCCGCGCCCTGAACGGCGGCGGGGTATTCATCGACAGCGGCATCCACAAGGTGCATCTCCTGCGGTACTTCGCCGGGGAGCCCGCGCACCTCTACGCCGCTGCGCTCCCAAAAGCCCTAGACCAGCACGAAGGCGAGGACGGGGTGGTGGTCATGACGCGAGGCGCCAGCGGAGTCGTGGGTGTGATCCACCATGCGTGGACCAGTGCCCAGCGTCCCACCCCTCCCTGGGTCGCGGTCTCCGGGACACGAGGCCGCCTCTCGTTCGAGCTGGGGGCATCCTGGCTCAAACTGGAGCAGGGCAGTGCTGAACAGACCTGGCAGTGCGCCGACGACGCCAGTGGGCTGATCCCGATGGTCCAGGCGTTCTGGAAGAGCATCCGGACGGGACAGGAGCCTGAGATGTCCGGCGCCGAGGGCCTCCGCGACCTGGGTGTGGTCCTGAAAGCCTATGAGTCGATGGCACGGGGGGGCTCCCTCTCGCTGTAGCGGCAGCCTCTGCCGTGTTCCATGCCTGCACGGGCACTGTGCCTGCGTCAATGCC
>JBKPME010000070.1:0-93983 GCA_046731915.1 Actinomycetota bacterium | reverse complement strand
CTGCGGATGCGGCCCTCGCGCACGCGGCCGCGTCCGACCGCGGCTGGCAGCGCGACGTCATGGAGGACGCTGCCCGCGCTGCGCTGTCGGACTCCCGGCCCGAGTGGACGTACGGACCGCTGCGCCTCGTGTTGGTGGACGACCGGCCCGGCGTTGAGAAGGACCGCGCCCATTTCGTGGCAGTCGGGGAGAGCGGCGACGAGGCCCGCGTGGTGCTCTCGCGCCAGGGCGACCGCTGGGTAGCCGAGAGCATCGACTGAGTGACCGGCGTCCCGGTCCGCGGCTTAACCGCCGAGACGGAGCTAGAGCGGGCCCTGCTCGCGGACCCCGTCCTGCAGGAGGGGTTGTCCTGGGGCAAGCCGAGGCGCGGCCATCCTGAGGGTACGGTCGGCGCCCATGTCGCCGACCTGCTCGAGACCATCGATCGCTGGGGCGAGAGCGGCAGGCGCCGTGAGGAGCTCCGCGTCCTCGCGCTCGTGCACGACTCGCTCAAGTACCAGGTGCAGCACTGGCGCCCGAAGACGGGCGAGAACCACCACGCCACGCGAGCGCGGCGGTTCGCCGAGCGCTACGTGGACGACGAGCGCCTGCTGGCGACTATCGAGCAACACGACCGCCCGTACAACCTCTGGCGCAAGGCGCGCAGACGAGGCCGCACGGATGAGCACGCGTTCGACGAGATGGTCGAGCGAATCCCCGACATGGACCTGTTCCTCGGCTTTGTGGAGTTGGACGGGTCGACCGAGGGCAAGACGCCTGAGCCGATTCGGTGGCTCAAGGGGCAGCTTGATCGGCGCGGGGCGGTCGAGGGCGGCGAGCGACGGCATTGAGGGGTCGGCCGGATCGTGCCGGCGTGCCCGGCCGGTGCGCTCTGCCTGGGTTAGGCGCTTTCCTTGCGATATGGAAAGGAAAAACGCCTAACCCGGTGACGTGGCGCCCGCCCGGCGCGGGTGGGGCGTTTTCATGGGCAAATGGCCAGGAAAAGCGCCCAACCCGGCCGGGCAGGCTCCCCTCAGGGCCGTCGTTGGCTCGCGCTCAGACCGCCAGGCAGAGCTGCTCAGGCGCCTTTGGGGCGCCGTGGCGTGAGCGCGCGGAGCGCGCAGAGACGTAGCGGTACGGCTTGGGGCGCGAGTGCGCGGCCTTTCGCAACCGCCGGGCCGCGGGGGTCGCGACCGGCACCATGCCGGTCGCCCCACCCGCGACGGTGCGGCGGACCGCAGCGCGCAGTGCATGAGGGACTGCGCCTCCCAGCTGCGGTGCCTGGCCAGGAGCGTCGGCGGGGGCGCCCGAGGGGCCGGGCACGTCGGCCGCCAGGCGGTACTCGCCCAGGGTCGAGAACTCGACAATGAGGTCGAGCGCGGTGCCGATCTGCTCTCTGAACCGGGGGAACATGCGTTCGACAAGCTACGGCGGGCGTCGGATGGAAGAGGCGATTTCCTGCAACTTCCCTTGCAAGTAGGCTCCCGCCGGTGATCCACCTGAGGATCGTGGCTCCCGAGGAGGTGGCCCACCGAGCGCTGGAGGTCCTAGACGCGTCGCCGGCGGTATTGAACATCGTTCATCTCCACGGCGCCGCCCGGAAGCCGGAGGGCGACTTGATCCTGTGCGATGTCGCGCGTGAGGAGGCCAGCGTGATCATCGGCGACCTCAAGGAGCTCGATATCCCGCGCGTTGGCTCGATCGCGGTTGAGCACATCGAGACGGCGCTCTCCGAGGCCGCCGATGCCGCTGAGAAGGCGGCGCCGGGGCTGCCCTCGGACGCGGTCGTCTGGGAGGAGGTCGAGCAGCGCACCAGTGAGAACACCGAGCTCTCGATCGGCTTCGTGCTGTTCATGATCCTCGCGATGCAGATCGGCGCGGTCGGCATCCTGCTCGACCAGCCGATCCTGATCGTGGGCGCGATGGTGGTCGGGCCCGAGTTCGGCCCGCTGGCAGGCCTGTCGGTCGCGCTCGTGGAGCGGCGGCCCGACTTCGCGCGACGCTCGCTCGCCGCGCTCTGCGTCGGCTTTCCCGCCGGAATCGTGATGGCCTGCGCGGTGACGCTCTTCTACAAGTGGACCGGCCTCGCCCCGGACGATTTCTCGACCGAGCCGCACAACCTGACCGGCTTCATCTCGAATCCCGACTTCTTCTCGTTCACGGTCGCGTTCGCGGCCGGGATCGTGGGGATGCTCTCGCTCACGAACGCGAAGTCCGGGGCGCTGATTGGCGTTCTCATCTCGGTGACGACGATCCCGGCCGCCTCGAACATCGGCGTGGCAGCCGCATACGACGACTGGGGCCAGGCGGGCGGCGCGGCGGGGCAGCTCGCGATCAACCTCACCGCGATCGTGCTGTCCGGCGTCCTGACCCTCTACGTTCAGCGGCGCTACTACGTGGCCCGCCGCCGAAAGCACCTGCGCGACCCGAGCCGGGCCGCCGCCGGCCTCCCCGTCGGCCACAGCGCCCGCGCACGGCGCGGCTAGAGCGAGGCCCAGATGTCGATCTTCGTGCGCACGCGCGCGATCACCTCACCGGTGAACTCGCTCGTGGCCGCGTGGCCGCCGAGGTCTGGCGTCCGCACGCCTGTTGCGACGGCCTCGAGCACCGACTCGTAGATCGCGCGCGAGGCCGTGTCGCAGCCCTCGTGGCCCAGCTCGCCGGCGTAGTGGAGCACGGCCGCGGCGGCCAGGATCATCGCCATCGGGTTGGCGATGTCCTTGCCGAGCAGAGCCGGCGCGGTGCCGTGTGGAGCCTCGGACATCACGGCCTTCGGGTCGTAGTTCTCCTCGAAGGCCAGCAGCACCGACTCCGCGCCCGCGATCGAGCCGAACATCGGCATGACGAGATCGGAGAGGCAGTCGCCGTCGCGGTTAAGGGCGGGGATCACGAGCGGGGCGTCGGCGGCGCCGCTGATCAGGCCGGCGTAGGTGGCGTCGATCAGCACGGGGCTGTAGGGCACCTCCGGGTGGCGCTCACTCGCCTCGTCGAGCTCCTCCTTCAGCATTCCCTCGTAGACCGGGCTCACCGTCCACTTCGGCCCCCCGTACACGCGCCCGTGGATCCGCCCGGCCGTGCGGAAGCTGTACTCGGCCACCGCCCGGCAAATGCTGCGCGAGATCCGTTCGGTGCGGAAGGCGACCTCGTCGCCGTTCTGCCGCTCGCGGCCCTCCTCGGCGCCGTAGGCGTCGCCCACCGCCATCCGGACCACCGCGATCGGGTAGTGCACTCCGGCCACCGGCGTTACGCCGGGGATGCGCCGGCCGGTGCGGATGATCACCTTGCCGTCGATCGCCTCGCGCAGCAGCCGGTTCGGGCTGCCCACGTCGTCCTTCCCCTCCGGCGTGATGGTCGCCGCCTTGAGGCCGAACCGGGCTTCGGTCATGGCCTCCGCGGCCCTGCTCACGACCTCGTTGTTGGTGCGGCGGCGGTTATCGAGCGAGAGGTCGTAGTGCTCGAGCTCCAGCTCCACCTTCAGGACGCCCGGATCGAGGACGCGAAGCGCCTGCTCGAGCAGCTCCTGACCGGTTTCGTCGCCTTCGAGGACGATAATCCGCACGGGGTCCGCCATGCCCGCGCAATCTACCGAGAGCTGCTCCTGGTGCGGCAACGCGATCGAGCGCGAGGACGGCTGGCGCGCGCAGGAGGTCCCGGGGGCCCGGCGGGCGGCGTTCTGCCGCCTGGAGCACATCTTCCCCTGGCGGGTTCAGGGGCCCTTCTGGGAGGCGGGCGAGATCGAGGAGCCGCGCGGCACCGGCGACACGCTCGACAGCTGCTCACACTGCGGTAAGGAGCTCGGGGACGTGCGCGTGATGCTGGTGCGCCATCGGGGCGAGCACCGCATCCCGGACGCCTTCTGCTCGCCGGATCACATGTCGGAGTGGGCGAAGGCGGGCGGGCGCTGGGCGTAGCCTCAGTCGGGGAGCTGGGGGAGTCGTGGGCGCTCGTCGCGATCCAGAAGCACGGCTCGCGTGATCACCTCGGTGCCGAAACGCTCGCGCAGCTCGTCCAGAGTCGAATCCAGCAGCGCGGTGCGGTCGTCGAGCGGTAGCTGACCGGGGCCCGAGTCCTCGAGGTTGGACAGCGCCACGCCCACGAGCGTTATCCCTCGCTCCTCGATCGTCGGCTGAGCGGCGGCGAGGAGCACCCGCGCGGCCGCGAGCACCGTCTCCGTGCGATCCGTGGGCTCGCCCAGCGTGTGCGAGCGTGTGGCGCGCTTGAAGTCGTCGAAGCGCAGTCGCAGCACCACGGTGCGTGCCACGCGCTCGGCCTTGCGGAGGCGGCCGGTCACCCGGTCGACCAGCCCCACGAGCGCCGCGTCCACCGCCTCCGGCGACCGCGACCGGCGGCCGAGCGCATGCTGCGCCCCGATCGAGCGCCTCCGCTTCCGCCGCTCGACCCGCCGCGGATCGCGCACGTTCGCCAATGCGTGCAGATGCCGTCCCGCAGCGCGTCCGAGCAGGCCCATCAGCGACCGCACCGACACCTCGGCCACCTGGCCAACCGTGTGCAGGCCCGCGCTGTGGAGCTTCTCGGCCGTGACGTCGCCGACGCCCCAGAGCCGCTCGACTGGCAGAGGGTGCAGGAACTTCAGCTCGCGATCCGGCGGCACCACGAGCAACCCGTCCGGCTTCGCCACCGCGCTGGCCACCTTCGCCAGGAACTTCGTGCGCGCAACCCCGACGCTGATCGGCAGCCGCACCTCCTTGCGCACCCGACGGCGCAGCCGGACGGCGATCTCCTCGGGCGTGCCGGCGAAGTGCTGCATGCCGCGGACGTCGAGGAACGCCTCGTCGATCGACAATGCCTCGACCGTCGGCGCGGTGTCCTCGAAGATCTCGAAGACGGCCTTGCTCGCCTCCGTGTAGGCCTCGAAGCGACACGGCACAACCACCGCCTGCGGGCACAGGTACCGGGCGCGGCCGGCGCCCATCCCGCTGTAGACCCCGCACGCCTTCGCCTCGTAACTGGCCGCGAGCACCACGCCGGGCCCGACGATCACGGGCCTGCCGAGGAGCGAAGGATCGTCGCGCTGCTCTACCGACGCATAGAAGGAATCGAGGTCGGCGTGGAGGATCCCTGCACATGACACGAACGCATGTTCGTGCCAGCGCAGGACGGAACGATCAGGCGGCTTCGCGCGGCCCGAGCCCGAGCTCGTCCGCGCGCTCCTCCATGGCGCGGATCACGAACGCAACGTGCTCGTCGAAATCCACCCCGAGCTCGGCCGCGCCCTCGCGCACCTCGTCGCGGTTCACTCCGGCCGCGAAGCTCGGCTGCTTCAGCTTCTTCTTCACAGACTTGGGCGTCATGCCGTGCACGCCGTCGGGCCGCACGTACGCGCAGGCAGCGATGAAGCCCGACAGCTCGTCCACGGCATAGAGGGTCTTCGCCATCTGGGTCTCCCGGGGCACGCCGAGGAAGGTGGCGTGGCCGGCCACCGCGTCGATCAGCTCCTGCGGATATCCCTTCTCCTCGAACAGCTTGAGCGCCTCGCGCGGATGCCCGGTGCCGAGGTCCGGGTAGCGCTCGTAGTCGAGGTCGTGCAGGAGCCCGGTCACGCCCCACAGCTCCTCGTCCTCGCCATACTTGCGCGCGTACGCGCGCATAGCGGTCTCCACGCCGAGCATGTGCTTGCGGAGCGAGTGGGACTGGGTCCACTCGCACACCAGGGTCCACGCTTCTTCGCGAGTCGGTTGGGCCACGTCTGGCAGGGTATCCTCGTCCGCTCCCGAACGGTCAGCCAAATGGAGAAGTTCATCATCGAGGGCGGGACGCCCCTCGCGGGCACGGTCACTCCCGCCGGCAACAAGAACGCCGCGCTTCCCGCGCTCGCCGCGTCGCTTCTGACGCGCGAGGAGGTCGTGCTCCGGAACATCCCGCGCATAGCCGACGTCGAGGCGATGCTCGAGCTGCTCCGGCTGCTCGACGTGAAGGTCGAGTGGCGCGACGACAACGTCGTGGCTCTCCAGGCCGACGAGCTCAGCCACTCGGACGTGGATCGCGGCTGGGCCGAGCGCATCCGCGCCTCGTTCCTGCTGGCTGGGCCCCTGCTCGCCCGCCGGGGCCGCGCGGACATGCCGCCTCCCGGCGGCGACGTGATCGGCCGCCGCCGGCTCGACCCGCACCTCGACGCGTTCCGCGCGCTCGGCGCCGACGTGAACGTGGACCGCAACTGGTACCGCCTTGCCTCGCCCGAGGGCCTTCACGCATGCGACTTCTTCATGGACGAGCCGTCGGTGATGGCGACCGAGAACGCGGTGATGGCCGCCGCCCTCACCCCGGGCTCCACGGTGATCCACAACGCCGCGGCGGAGCCGCACGTCCAGGACCTCGCCCGCCTCCTCATGGCGATGGGCGCCCGCATCGAGGGCATCGGCTCGAACCTCATGATCATCCACGGGCAGGAGGAGCTCGGCGGCGCCGACTACACGATCGGCCCCGACTACATCGAGGTGGGCAGCTTCATCGCGCTCGCGGCGTGCACCGGCGGTGAGCTGCGCATCACGGACACGATCCCGGACGACCTCCGCATGACGCGGCTCGCGTTCGAGCGGCTCGGCTGCCGGATCGAGTACGAGGGGACCGACGTGATCGTGCCGGGCGGCCAGCGGCTCCGGATCAAGTCGGACGAGGGGGACGCCATCTCGAAGATCGAGGACGGCCCGTGGCCCGCCTTCCCGGCCGACCTCACGAGCATCGCCGTGGCGATGGCCACGCAGGCCGAGGGCCTGATCCTGATCCACGAGAAGATGTTCGAGAACCGCCTCTACTTCGTCGACAAGCTCGTCACTATGGGCGCTCGGGTGATCGTCTGCGACCCGCACCGCGCGGTCGTAAGCGGCCCGAGCCGGCTTCACGGCGAGCGTATGGAGAGCCCGGACATCCGAGCCGGCATGGCGATCCTCATCGCGGCCCTGTGCGCTGAGGGCGAGTCGGAGATCGGCAACATCCGGCAGATCGACCGCGGCTACGAGCGGATCGACGATCGGCTGCGGCTGCTCGGCGCGCGCATCGAGCGCGTCGCCACGGAGCGCGTGCCTGCCTAGCCACGGGAGTCGCCGATGACTGGAAAGGATCGCTCCGTCGCGGGCTCGCCCGCGACCTCGCGCACGGCGATTCCCCCAGGCACTAGGGACGTGCTGCCCGAGGAGATGCGCGAGCTGCGCGCGATCGGCGACCGGATGCGGGCGGCCTTCGAGGACGCCGGCTACGGCGAGGTGCATACGCCGGCGCTCGAGTACGAGGAGGTGCTGCTGCGCGGTGACGAGCGCGCGGCCGGCGCCCGCTACCGCACCTTTGACGAGCAAGGCGCGGTGCTCGCGCTCCGCTCCGACATGACGATCCCGATCGCAAGAGTGGTGGCCACGCGCTACGCCGATGTCGATCCGCCGCTCCGTTTCTCGTATGTGGCGCGCGCCTGGCGCGCCACGGAGCGAGGCGTGGGGGAGCCGCGCGAGTTCCTGCAGGCCGGTATCGAGCTGATCGGCGTGCCCGGCGCCGACGGCGAGGCCGAGGTGGTGGCTCTGACGATCGAGGCGCTGAACGCGGCCGGCCTGCGACGCCACCGCGTAGGCGTGGGGGACGGCGCGCTGTACCGGAGCCTCTTGACGTCGTTCGGCGTGCCCGACGAGGCGCACCTGCCGATGCTGCAGGCCCTGTCGCGACGCGATCTCGTTGGCCTTGAGCGCCAGGTCGACGCGCTTGGTCTGAGCAAGCCCGACCGCGATCTCCTCGTGCGGTTGCCGCAGCTCCGGGGAGGCGCGGACATCCTGGGCGATGCCCCTCGTGTGGGAGCGCTTCAGGACCTGTACAAGGGATTGGAGCAGAGGGGCGTCGGCGACCGCGTGATCTTCGACCTCGGTCTTGTACGCGAGCTCGGCTATTACACGGGCTCCGTGTTCGAGGTCTACGACCCAGCGGTGGGCTTCACGCTCGGCGGCGGCGGGCGCTATGACGAGCTGATCGGCCGCTTCGGCCGCGAGCTCCCCGCCTGCGGGCTCGCCCTCGACGTGCAGCGCGTGCATCTCGCACAGGCCGCGGAGGAGGCGCTCTCGTGAGCGACCGCCTCACGATCGCAGTGCCGCGCGGCGCCCTGTTCGACGGCGCGCTCGACCTGCTGGACGGGCTCGGTATCGACACCGCGGAGGTGCGCTCGAACGACCGCCGCCTGCTGTTCGAGGACGCCGGCATCGTGACGATGCGCCCAAGCGACGTCCCGACCTATGTGGAGCACGGCTCCGCCGACATCGGCATCACCGGGAAGGACGTGCTGCTCGAGCAGTCACAGCGCAAGGTCTATGAGCTGATCGACCTCGGCTACGGCCAATGCGAGATGGTCGTTGCAGCGCCGGACCGCGGCGATCCGATCGGCGATGCCCTGCGGCGACTCGGGCGTGTCCGTATCGCGACGAAGTACCCGCGCGTGGCTGCAGAGCACTTCAACGAAACAGGCCGGCAGGCCGAGATCGTGGAGGTGAAGGGCTCGGTCGAGCTGGCGCCCCTGACCGGCCTGGTCGACGGCATCGTCGATCTCACGGCCACCGGCAACACGCTCGAGGAGAACAACCTCCGCGTCGTGGAGCGAATCGCCAGCTGTACGGCACGGTTGATCGCCAACCCGGTGGCCCACAAGCTGAAGGCGGCCGAGATCGACGCGATCGTCGAGAAGGTCCGCGTATGAGGATCAGGCGCAGCCGCAACGCCTACACGCGTCCCAGCTCGCAGTCGGACGTCGCGGCCGACGTCGCGGCGATCCTCGACGAGGTGCGAGCAGGCGGCGATGACGCTGTTCTGAGCCTGATCGAGCGCTTCGACCACGCCGAGCTCGGGCCGGACCAGCTCCGTGTCGACCCGAATGAGCTGGAGGCGTCCGTGGGGGTGATCGAACGCGACGTGCTGGCAGGCCTCCGCACCGCGATTGCCAACGTCAGGGCCGTCGCGCGGGCGCAGATCCGTGACGAGCCGGCGATTGTCGAGCTACCGGAAGGTCAAAGTGTCGAGATCATGGGGCGCCCGGTCCGGCGCGCGGCGGTGTATGTGCCCGGCGGCCGTGCGCCGTATCCCTCAACGGTCGTGATGGGCGCGGTCACCGCACGAGCCGCCGGAGTCGCTGAGATCGTGGTGTGCGCGCCTCCAGGGCCCCGCGCTAGGGCCCATCCGCTGATCCTGGCCGCCTGCGTCCTGTGCGAGGTCAGCGAGGTGTATCGAATGGGCGGCGCCCAGGCGATCGCCGCGCTGGCGTTCGGCACAGAATCGGTGCAGGCCGTTGACGTGATCGTCGGCCCCGGCAACCCGTACGTACAGGAGGCCAAGCGGCAGGTCGTCGGACAGGTCGGGATTGACGGCATCGCGGGACCGAGTGAGCTTGCGGTGATCGCGAGCGCGGACGCGGATCCCCAGCTGATCGCCCTCGACTTGATGGCGCAGGCCGAGCACGGTGGAGACAGCCCGGTGTGGTGCCTCTCGCCGGCTCGACCCATGTTGGACGCCGTGGCCGCCGTGATCGAAGTTCGCGGCGACGCTCCGAACGCGGAGCTGCAGCTGGTCGACACCGATGACCTGGCCGTGGCACTACGGCTGGCCGAGGAGATCGCGCCGGAGCACCTTCAGCTAATGGGTGAGGAGGCCGAGGGGCTCGCCCACAAGGTGCGGAACGCCGGCTGTCTGTTTGTGGGCCGGGCGGCCGCCACCGCCTTCGGCGACTACGTCGCCGGCTCGAACCACGTCCTGCCCACCGGGGGCGCCGCTCGGTTCCAGTCGGCACTGTCGCCGGCCACGTTCCGGCGCCGGATGGCTCGCGTATCCTTTCCCAACGAGGCCGCTGCCCGCCTCGCGCCCGCGGGCGCCGCGCTTGCGCGTGCCGAGGGCTTTCCCCTGCACGCAGAATCCATGGAGCGCCGCGCGTGAGCCGCACCTCGGAGATCCACCGGACAACGGGCGAGACCGATGTCCGGCTCTCGCTCGGCCTGGACGGCACCGGCTCGGGCGAGCGCAAGACCGGAGTCGGCTTCTTCGACCACCTGCTCGACTCGGTGGCCCGTCACGGTGGGCTCGACCTCGACGTGCGCGTCGACGGCGATCTCGAGACCGGGCCGCACCACACCGTCGAGGACACCGGCATCGCGCTCGGCCAGGCGCTCGACGAGGTGCTGGGCGATCGCGCCGGGATCCGCCGCTTCGGGCACGCCGTCGTGCCGATGGACGAGGCGCGCGCCTCGGCGGCCATCGACATCTCGGGCCGCCCGTTCACCTCGTTCGACGGCGAGTTCCCGGCTGAGCGGGTGGGCGACTTCGACACCGAGCTCACCGAGGAGTTCTTCCGGGCAGTCGCCAGCGCTGCGAAACTCACGCTGCACGTGCGCATCGAGGCGGGCACCAACGCCCACCACATCGTCGAGGCGTCGTTCAAGGCGTTCGCGCGCGCCTTACGCATGGCGGTGGAGGCCGACGAGCGCGTCGAGGGCGTGCCCTCGACCAAGGGCGTGCTTTGACGCGCGTCGCGATTTTGGACTACGGAATGGGCAACCTGCGCTCGGTCGGGAAGGCGCTCGAGCACGTGGGCGCCGAGCCATTTCTCACCAGCGACCACGAGCGTGTGCGCGAGGCCGGCGCGATCGTGCTCCCCGGCGTCGGCGCGATGCCCAAGGCGATGGAGCGCGTCCGCGAGCTGGCGCTCGACCGGCTGCTGCGCGAGCGCGTCGAGGCGGCCGTGTCCGTGATCGGGCTCTGCATGGGGATGCAGCTGCTGTTCGACTCGACCACGGAACTGGGCGGCGCGGAGGGGATCGGGCTGTTGCGAGGGCCGGTGGAGGCACTCGACGCGCCGGGCCTGAAGGTGCCGCAGATCGGCTGGAACCCGGTGAGCTGGCGGCGCGAGAATGCGCTGAACGAGGGCCTCCCGGAGCCGTGCGCCTTCTATCACGCGAACTCGTACGCTCCCCGGCCCGCGGACGACGCGGCGGTGCTGGGCACTGCGGAGTACGGCTCCGAGTTCGTGAGCGTGGTTGAGCGGGCGCCGGTCTACGGGCTTCAGTCCCACCCCGAGAAGTCCGGCCCCGACGGCCTGCGGCTCCTGAAGAACTTCGTAACCCTCGCGCGATGATCCTGCTCCCGGCGGTGGACATCCGCGACGGGAAGGCGGTGCGACTGCGCCAGGGCCACTTCGACGAGGAGACGGTCTACGCGGACGACCCGCTCGAGGCCGCCCGCTCATTCGTGGAGGCGGGGGCGCGCTTCCTGCACGTCGTCGACCTGGACGGGGCGCGCGAGGGCGAGCCGGTGAACCTCGAGCACGTGCGGCGAATCACCACGGAGCTCGAGGTGCCGGTCGAGGTGGGGGGCGGTCTGCGCTCGATCGCGTCGATCCGGCGAGCGCTCGGCGCGGGCGCAAGCCGCGTGGTGCTCGGCACGGCGGCGTTCACCGACCCCGACCTGCTGGACGAGGCCCTCAGCGCCTTCACGTCGCGGATCCTGGTGGGAGTCGACGTGCGCGGCGGGATGGTGTCGGTTGCGGGCTGGACACGCGAGACGCAGGTGCGCGGGGAGGATGCGATTCGGCGCATGCAGCAGCGCGGCGCCACGCGCTTCGTCTACACGAACGTGGACCGCGACGGGATGCTGGAGGGGCCCGACCTCGACGAGGTCAAACGCGTGTCCGAGGCGGTGCGCGGCCGCTTCCTCTACTCCGGCGGGGTCGCCTCGATTGAAGACCTGCGCGCGCTGCGGTCGCTGCGGCTGCTGAACCTGGGCGGCGTGATCTCAGGCAAAGCGCTGTACGAGGGCCGCTTCGCGGTCCGCGACGGGCAGGAGGCGCTGGCCGGCGGCCGCCGCACGCGCGCGGGCGAGTTCTGATGCTGCTCCGCCGCGTGATCCCGTGCCTGGACGTGGACAAGGGCCGCGTGGTCAAGGGCGTGGAATTCGTGGACCTGCGCGATGCCGGCGACCCGGTCGAGCTCGCCGTGCGCTACCAGGACGAGGGCGCGGACGAGATCGTCTTCCTCGACATCACCGCCTCCCACGAGCGGCGTGAGACCGTGGCGGAACTGGCGCGGCGGTGCGCCGACGACGTCTTCATCCCGTTCACGATCGGCGGCGGCGTGCGGACGGTGGGCGACGCGCAGGCGGTGCTCGACGCCGGCGCCGACAAGGTGTCGGTGAACTCCGCCGCGGTGGCACGGCCCGAGCTGCTGTCTGAGCTTGCCGAGGTCTTCGGCGCGCAGTGCGCGGTGCTCGCCATCGACGCGCGGCGGGAGTCAAACGGAACCTACGGGGTGTACGTGAACGGCGGGCGCACGCCGGTTGGGCGCGACGCTGTCGAATGGGCGCGCGACGGCGCGGAGCGCGGGGCGGGGGAGATCCTGCTCACGAGCATGGACCGCGACGGCACGGAGGACGGCTACGAGCTCGAGCTCACGCGTGCGGTGTCCGATGCCGTGGACGTTCCCGTGATCGCGTCGGGGGGCGCCGGCACGCTCGACCATCTGGTGGACGCCATCGAGCAGGGCGCCGCCGATGCAGTCCTGTGCGCCTCGATCTTCCACTACGGCCACCACAGCGTCCGCGAGGCGAAGGAGCGGATGCGCGCGGCCGGAATCCCGGTCCGCCTCTAGCGAGCGCCATCTTGCTAGGACTAACACCGTGAGCGCTCAAACCGATCTGCGCGAGCGCGTCCGGCGCGTGCCCGGCATGGAGCGTCTATTGCCGGCGCTCGAGGGGCTGCCGCCCGCGTACCTCGTGGGCGGGGCCGTGCGCGACCTGCTCCGCGGCGTGGACCCACACGACGTGGACATCGCCGTCGAGGGCGACGCCCGCTCGGCTGCCCGGGCGGTGGCGGACCGGCTCGGCAGCGACGCGCGGGAGTACGAGCGCTTCGGCACCGCGACCGTCGAGACCCCGCAGGACACCTACAACTTCGCCGGCACGCGCGCAGAGACGTACGACGCGCCCGGCGAGCTGCCGCGCGTCTCGCCGGCGTCGCTCGACGAGGACCTCCGGCGGCGCGACTTCTCGATCAATGCCATGGCGCTCGGCCTCACGGGCGACGATCTCGGCCACCTCTACGACCCCTGCGGCGGTGTCGACGACATGGACCACGGGGTCATCCGGGTGCTCCACGAGCGCAGCTTCCTGGACGATCCCACCCGCCTGCTGCGAGCGGTGCGCTACGCAGCGCGGCTCGGCTTCGACCTCGACCCGGAGAGCGAGCGGCTGGCGCGCGAGGCCGTTGCCGCCGACGCGCTCTCGACCGTGTCCGGCGCACGCATCCGTGACGAGCTCATGGACCTGCTGCGGGAGACCGACGCGTCGTCGGGGATCGAGCGCATGCGTGAGCTCGAGATCCACAGCGCTCTTCATGCGGAGCTCGACCCGGATCCCGAGCTGGTCGCCTCGGCGGCGCTGGGGGCGGCCGCCATCGGCGCCGACCGCGGCGTCGCGTCGCTTGCCGCGCTCGTGGAGAGTGCGCCTGAGGAGCTCGACCTCTGGCTCGCCGACCTTCACCTGCAGGCGGGCCAGCGCGACGCGGCCGCGCGGGCAGCGCGCGTGGCGCCGCGCATCGCGATGACGCTACGGGAGCGCGACCACTCGCCTTCGCAGCTGCGCGAGCTGCTCGGCCGCGAGCCGCTCGAGGCGCTGGCGCTCGCACTGGCGCTGCGCGCTCCCTCCGATCCCATCCTGCGCTGGACCACCGATCTCCGCGGCGTGTCGCTCGAGATCTCCGGGAGCGACCTGCTTGCCGCAGGGGTGCCGGAGGGGCCGGCGGTAGGCCGCGCACTCGAGGAGACGCTCCGCCGCAAGCTCGACGGCCTCGTCTCCGGGCGCGACGAGGAGCTCGAGACCGCGCTGCAGCTGGCCCGGGAGCACGCACAGTGAGGCTGCCGAACGCGACCGTGACCTTCACGACACGCCAGGGTGGGGTGAGCGAGGGGCCGTACGAGTCCCTCAACCTCGGGATCCTGACCGACGACGATCGCGACCGCGTCCGGCAGAACCGGCGCATCGCCAGCGCGATGATCGGGCTTGAGCCGCAGCAGGTGACCATGGGCTGGCAGGTGCACGGCACGGACATCCGCGATTGGACCGGCCGTCCGCCGGACCCTGGCTACGCCGATCCCGGAGGAAGGGACCTGCCGAAGCTCGACGGACATCTCACCCGCGACAGCGGGATCGCCCTGCTCGTGATGGTCGCCGACTGCTACCCGGTCGCCCTCTCCGACGGTGGGCAGGCGGCGATGCTCCATTGCGGCTGGCGCCCGCTTGCGGGCGGGATCCTCGAGAAGGCGCTGGCCAGCTTCCCCTCGACGCCCGCCGCCGCGGTCGGCCCGGGCATCGGGGGCTGCTGCTACGAGGTGGGGCACGAGGTCCTGGAGTCGTTCGCAGCTATCGAGGGCGCGGCTTCGGGACGGATGCTCGACCTACGCACCGTGATCAGCGCGAAGCTCGCGGCAGCGGGCGTCACGGACGTCCAGCACGTCGACCACTGCACCAGCTGCGAGCCCGCGCTCTACTTCTCGCATCGCCGCGACAACGGCGTGACGGGCCGCCAGGCCGGCTTCATCGTGCGCGATGGACGCTGAGCGCGTGCGGCGCAACCTCGAGCAGGTGCGCGAGCAGATCGGCCCTGACATCGAGATCCTCGCCGCGACCAAGTACGTAGACGCCGAGGACCTGCCGGCGCTGGCGGAGGCCGGGATCGAGCTAGTGGGGGAGAACCGAGCCCAGGATCTGCTGGCGAAGCAGGAGGCTCACGGCGACCTGTTCACCTGGGACTTCATCGGCCAGCTCCAGAGCCGCAAGGTGAAGGACGTCGCGCCGAACGTGCGGCTGATTCACTCGCTCGCGTCCGACTCGGCGCTGCGAAGGCTCGAGGAGCATCCCGCCAAGGAGGTCCTGATCCAGGTGAACGTCGCCGGCGAGGAGGGCAAGGCGGGCGTCGCGCCGGAGGAGCTGGGCGCGTTCATAGCGCGCGTCCCCGTCCCGGTTACCGGCCTGATGACGATGCCACCCTTCGTAGAGCGCGCCGAGGACAACCGGCGCCACTTCGCGCGCCTGGCCGAGCTGGCGGGCGAGCACGGACTCGCCCGCCTCTCGATGGGAACGACCCAGGACTACATGGCGGCGGCGGAAGAGGGGGCCACGATCGTGCGCCTGGGCTCAGTCCTGTACGACGAGCACTGAGAGGGCAACGCCCACCCGTCCGGATCCGCCCGAGGTACAGGGACTCTAGGTGCGAACGGCCGCCGGCGGGTAACCCACGCGCTCGAAGAAGTCCGCGATCACATGCGACAGCCGCGCGCCCTGCCATGCCAGCGGTGACTCCCCCTTGTCCTCCACGACGAGCTCGCCGTTGGGGAGCTTCCGGCAATACTCCTCCGCCACTCCGAGCGGGTGGAGCCAGTCCGAGTCGTCCTGAGAGCCGATCACCAGAACCGGGACGTCGAGGTCCGCGAGGGCGCCGAGGCCCTTCCACGCGATCGAGCTGGGAACCTCGCGGAGCGCCTGAGCGACGGCGCGGAGGTCGCCGTGGCGCTCCATCCGCTGGCGGGTGGCCTCCCTCGCCACCTTCCGCCAGCGCTCGGGGAGCTCGCCGGGCTGGGCCACCTCGAGGAACTCGTCGATGCCGCTGTCCAGCGCTGTAGCGAGCTTCTCCCAGGACTGGCCATCCACATCGCCCGTGCGCGAATAGCCCGTGTACGCGGGCGTGATCTGCACGAGCGCGGGCACGCGCTCCGGGTGCTCGAGGGTGAACGCCATCGCCGTGGCCGCACCCATTGAGCTGCCCACCAGGGCGACCCGGTCGAGCTCGAGCTCCTCCAGCACGGCCTCGAGGTCGTCCACGAGATCCGAATACTCATAGCTCGGCGCCGGCTGCGAGGCGCCGTGGCCCCTGGCGTCGTACGAGATCAGCCGATAGCCGCGCTTCACGAGCGCCCGAGAGCCCTGCACGACGTTGCGGCGAGTAGCCGACAGCCCATGGAGGAGCAGCACCGGCGGCCCCTCGCCCAGCGCTTCGCCCTTCAGCGTCAAGCTGTCGGCGCCCGGCAACTGGCGCAGCACTTGGAACTCTGTGGCCTCCACGGCCCTAACTCTGACAGCGCCTAGTCGCGAAGCCCCACAGCTTCCAGGGCTTCCCGCTCGGTTCGGAAGAACGCCGACGAGGTCATGCGGCCGTCGCGGATCTCCGCGAGGTGCCAGATGTCCCGCTCCAGGGCGATCCCGCTCCCCGTGCCGCGCCCCTCGGCTCGCACGCGCGACAGCACCTGGTCCCCGAGGTCGCGTACGTCCTGGATTTCGGGGTTCCACCGTGGAAAGACCGTCAGCACGCTGTCCCACCACGAACGCATGCCCTCGTGCCCGTGGTAGACGCCCTCCACCTCGAGGATCAGCGACCTGTACTCGACCTCGGGGTCCATACAGCTCAGGAAAGCGTCAAGGTCGCGCCTCTGGAATGCGTCGAAGGTCGCGCGCACGACGTCCACGTTCTCCTGCGACATACGGCGTCCAGTATCGCGCCGCCCGCGAGCGCTGGCTAGGTCGTCCGGCATCGGAAAACGGACCGGGCGCTACGCTTCCGCGTGACAAGGAGTTTCCTCCTTACGCTCGAACTTCCCAGTCGTATGGCGCTTCGCGACACATGGCATCGCACGCTTGTCTACTTCGGCCTCGCTGAGGAGGAAGATCCGCGCTACGAGGCGATTTCGGAGCCGGAGCCGGAGGCCGAGCTCGAGGATCGCTATCGGGACCGCCCCAACGTGCGCCGGCTCCAGCGCCGGCGCCGGGACGAGTTCGACGACATCTTCGCCGACGAGCCGCGCGGCCGTGAGACCCGCGTGCTGCGGCCCGTGGGCGGCAACGGCGGCTCCGCGCGCGGTGGGGAAATCCAGGTCCACCTGGTGATCCCCAAGAGCTTCAACGACGCACAACAGATCGCCGACCAGTTCAAGGACGCGGTCCCGGTGATCCTGAACCTCCAGAGCACGGACACGGATCTCTCCAAGCGGCTGATCGACTTCGCCTCAGGCCTGACCTACGCGCTGGACGGGGGCATGCAGCGGATCGCCGACAAGGTCTTCCTGCTCACACCGCGCAACGTCGAGGTCTCGGCGGAGGAGCGCGCCCGGCTGATCGAGAAGGGCTTCTTCAACCAGTCGTGACGTCCGGCAAGCACCGGGCAGTGCCCGGTGCGCAGCCATGATTTCCGACCCTGCCGGATAGGCTTCCGGCGCAATGAAGCTGGGCCTCATCGGAGCGGGGAATATGGCGTCGGCGCTCGCTCGCGGCATCGGTGAGCCGGTGCTCGTCTCCGACATCGACGACGCGAAGGCGAGGGCGCTCGCCGAGGACCTCGGCGGGGAGGCCGTGGGGTCCAACGCGGAGCTCGCCGAGCGGGCCGACGTCGTCGTGCTCTGCCACAAGCCCAAGCAGCTCGAGGAGGTGGCATCCGAGGCCGCGCCCGCGCGCCCCGGCGTGGTCGTCTCGATCCTCGCGGCGACCAGCACGGAGCAGATCAGTGCGGCGTACCCGGGCGCGTCGGTCTACCGCTTCATCCCGAACATCCCCGCGGAGGTGCGCCGGGCGGTGCTCTGCTACGTGCCCGGGCCCGGCGCCGCCGAGGGGCCCGAGGACGAGATCCTCGAGCTGATGGGCCGCACCGGCACCGTCATCCGGCTGGACGACGAGCCCCTGATCGAGCCCGCCATGGCGCTGATGGCCTGCGGGCCGGGCTTCATGGCGCTCGTGGCCGAGAGCTTCGCGGAGGCGGGCAGCGCGCACGGCCTCGACCCCGCCGATGCGATGCGCATGGTGGTCGAGACCATGGGCGGCACGGCCGACTACCTCGCCCGCCACGACTACGACGGCCCGGCGCTACGGACGCGCGTGGCCACACCCGGCGGCACCACGGAGCGTGGCCTGATCGCCCTCGAGGAGCGCGGGCTCCGCGACGTCACGAGGGCGGCCGTGGACGCCGTCGTGGAGGCCACCAAGTGACGCTCTACCTGGCAATCACCCGCGCCGACGTGGCGGACTACGTCTCGACGCTTTCCGTCATCTACCTCGTCCTGATCTTCATCAGGATTCTCACGAGCTGGATCCCGCGGATGCCTTACAACCGCTACCTCGCCGCGGTGCTGCAGTTCGTGAGCGACGTCACGGACCCGTATCTGAACCTGTTCCGGCGCTTCATCCCGATGGTCCGGATGGGCTCGGGAGCGCTCGACCTGAGCCCGATCGTGGCGACGATCGTGCTGATCCTGGTGAGCGGGATCGTCGTCGGCGCGATCCGGGGGTGAGCCGGCAGGGCCCGGCGCTGGCGATCGCGACCGCCGGGCTGGTAGTGGCGGTCGACCAGGTGACGAAACAGCTGGCCGACTCGAACATCGAGCGCGGCGACCACGTGAACGTCTTCTTCGGGCTCGACTTCACCAATACGCGCAATACAGGGGTGGCCTTCGGCGCGCTCGAGGGCGCCGGGCTGGTGGTGGCGATCCTGATCGGGCTCTCGCTGGCGCTCCTGCTCGGCTATTTCCTGGTGAACCACGACATGCCGCTGCTGTGGCTGCCCGTCGGGCTGCTTCTCGGCGGCGCGGTCGGGAACCTGGCCGACCGTGCCCGCGAGGGCGCGGTGATCGACTGGATCGACCCGGTTGCCTGGCCGGCGTTCAACATCGCCGATGCGTGCATCGTGATCGGCGTATTCCTGCTCCTGTGGGTGGCGGAGAGGGGGCCCAGACGGCCGCGCACGACCTGACCGCAGGGCCCGACGACGCCGGGCTTCGGCTCGACGCGTTCCTCGCCGCCAGCGGCGCGGCATCGTCGCGCGCGGCCGCCCAGCGGCTGATCGAGCGGGGCGAGGTGACGGTTGACGGGGAGGCGCGCTCGAAGAACCACCGCATCGATGAGGGAGCGAGGGTGGTCGTCCAAGCCCGGGGTCAGGCGGAACCCCGCCAGGATGCCGACAGCGTGAGCTTCGGGGTCGTTCACGAGGACGAACACCTGCTCGTCGTCGACAAGCCGGCGGGCGTCGTCACGCATCCCGCGCCCGGCCATCACGGGCTGACGCTCGCGGAGGTGCTGCCCGCGGGCGCGCGGATCGTGCACCGGCTCGACAAGGACACCTCCGGGCTGTTGATCGTGGCGCGCTCGGACGAGGCCCGCGACGCCCTCCAGGCAATGATGAAGGCCCGCGAGATCACCCGCGAGTACACGGCGCTCGTGGAGGGCCATCCCGACGCTGAGAGCGGCACGATCGACGCCCCGATCGGCCGCGACCGCGGCAACCGGACCGTCATGTCGACTCGCACCGATCGCGCCCGGGAGGCGGTGACCCACTTCGAGGTCGTGGAGCGCCTGCCGCGCTCCGCGCTGCTCCGCGTGCGGCTCGAGACCGGCCGTACGCATCAGATCCGGGCCCACCTGGCCGCGATAGGCCACCCGGTCGTGGGCGACCCGCAGTATGGAGGTATTTCGAGCGGCAGGAGAGTCGGCCTGAGCAGACAATTTCTTCATGCTGCATCGTTGATGTTTAGGCATCCGTTCACCAGGGAATGGGTGCGATGCGAGTCCAAACCACCCGTTGAGCTCAGTCATGCACTTGACACCGCTCGACGGGAGCCAGTCTCCGGAGGGCCAGACGGGGGCTGAGACATACGAGCGAGGCGATCTCCGGATCGCCTCGTCTCGTTCTTGGACTGGTTTCGGCCGGCGGAGGGCCGCCTACCCGGTCACGACGAGCTCGCGCACGCCGTTCACGTCCGCGCCCGCCCGGGTGACGGTCACGCGCACATAGCGAGCGTTCGTCGCCTTCGTCAGGGTGCCCGAGGCATCCGCGGATACCGGCGTCCAGCTGCTCCCGTCAACCGAGGTCTCGACGCTCGACGACGCCGGCAGCTTGTCGGTCCAGTGGACCGTGATCGCCCCCACCTTCATACGGCGGCCGAGGTCGACCGTCGCACTCCCCGTCGCGCCCTCTTCGGGCGCCCAGACCGTTGCCTCGCTCCCATCGACCGCGGCCTCGGCGTACATCCCGGGGTCCTCGGACGTGGCGGTGGCCGCGCGGCAGCGCGCGAGGTTGTCTGTCGGCGCGAGATCGGGCCTCCGGGTCGGGAGGCTGAGCGAGCCGCCACTGCCGACCGAGTAGTCGACGCCGCGGGCGCGGACCGACATGGCCGCCCCCGAGCGCAGCGTCACCGTGGTGGTCTTCGCGCCGATCCGGACGTCGAAGGTCCGCCCGCGCCACTGAAGCCCTCTCAGCGTGACGCCGCCAGACAGCTGCGGCGGCAGCATCGGGTCGAGCTGCACGTGGTCCGCACGCCAGCGGAAGCCGCTCAGGCCGTACAGGAAGACCTGCGCGAAACCGCCCGAGCCGGTCGTGAAGTTGAGCGCGGGTGAGCCGGAGAGCGGGTCATGCGCCCCCGCCTTGTCGCCGCGCGCCTCCACGTACTGGGCGTACGGGTCGCGTACGAAGGGCTTGATCGAGCGGTTCAGGTACGTGTTCGTCGCGCAGCCCGGCTCGCCGATCAGCGCCGAGTCGACCGCGTGCATTGCGTCGGTCATCGCCGGCCCGTCGGGGTCGCTTCGCTCGGCGTAATAGTCGAGCGTGTTGGCGGCGACCTGGTTCGACATCGGCCACTCCAGCGGATAGATGAGCAGCACGGTGTCGGCCTGCTTGATCTGCTGTCTGCCGTCGTAGCCGTCGTACTGAGAGAAGATCTGCTTCGCCTCGTCGAACGGCATGCGCAGATTCTCGGCGATCGTGAGCCACTGGTCGGGGGCGGGTTCGCCGAGGACGCCGGCCGCCTCCGTGGCGTTGCGGAGGGCCAGCGACGCGCCTCCGTTCGTGAACACGCCGTCGTTCACGCCGTTCGAGTACTCGTCCGGCCCCGCAACGTAATTGATCGACCATGTTCCGTCGTGGTTGTCGGTAGCCCGGCTGGCCCAGAACTCCGCCACGCCTTGCAGGATCGGCCAGTGCGACTTGAGCCAAGCGGTGTCACCGGTCGCCAGGTAGTACTGCCAGACCGCCAGCGCGATGTCGCCCTGGAGACGGATCTGGGTCTCGCAGTGCGGCGGGTTGACGTGTGGCACTCCGTGGCGAGGTCACCCGTGCCTGCCCCGTTCCAGGGGAAGAGCGAGCCCGCGTAGCCGAGCTCGGTCGCGTTCTGGCGCGCCTCGGCGAGCGTCTTGCTGCGCAGCGCGATCACCGAGTCCGCGATCTCCGGGTGCATCAGGAGGAGGCTGGGGTACATCCACGTCTCGGCGTCCCAGAAGATCAGCCCGGCGTAGTTGTCGCTGCTGAGCCCTGCGGGCGCAATGCTCGTATCCGTCCCGGCCCGGATGCTCGACCACAACGCGTAGAGGTTCGAGCGGATCCAGTCCTGCAGCTCCGGCTGGCCGCCGACGGCGATGTCGCTCTGCCACAGGTTGCCCCAGGCCTTGACGTGCGCGGCGTACAGAGCGGACCAGCCATCCCGCGCGGCCTCCTGCGACGCTCCGATCGCCGACGTGCGATGGTCAGCCTTCGTGAGCGCCGTGTCGACGCCGACGTACTTCGCAAGCTCGTACGACTCGCCGCTGCGGACGTTGAAGCTCAGCTCGTCGGTGGCGCTCAGGCTCTGTGCGGGCTTGCTGAGCGAGCGACTCAGATTGGTCGCTCCGCTGGGCTCGACGAGCGTCGATGCGATCGTGCCCTGTGTCCCGATCACCTGAGTGGCGAAGCCCACGGCGACCGCGTCGGATGTGCCGGAGACAGGCCCGCTGCCGGTCGGTACGAGCCGCCTTGCGCCCGCGCCGTCGATCATGTCGGTCACGCTCGCCCGCCCGTTCCAGCGTGGCGTCATCGTGAGCCGGACGGCGCCCACGTTCCGCTGGGCACGGTCCGCCAGCACTTCGTAAACGAGGTCGGTCGCACGCCCCTGGCCCGTCGTCCAGGTGAGCGAGGTGCGAAGTAGCCCGCAGCCCAAGAACAGCTCTTGGCGGAAGTTCGAGATGCGGCCGGCGGGCGTCGTGGCGGAATATGTCTCCGACCCGACCGTCACGTTCAGGGTGGACCACGTGGGGATGGCGGCATCGATGGTGCGCGCCCGCCCGTCTGCGTCGACGATCGACGGGTCGAGGCCGTAGAGGCGCCGACGAAGGCGCCGTCGTAGCGCGGCGTGAAGAGCGGCCAGCCGGTCGTCTCGCCGGTCGCCATGTAGCCGGTGCCGGCCGGCGGCACCCGTTGCGAGAGGTACCCGTTGCCCACGTACGCGTGCCGCGTGAAGTGGTTGTCGAAGGTGGTGGTGGACAGGGTCCAGCCGGCCCCTTCCCTGCCGTCCGGGCAGGTCGCGGCGGCTGCGGTGGCAGGCATGGCCGCGATCAGCGCCACGATGGCGACTGCGGCGCGTGCAAGGGCTCGCATCTGCTCCTCCTTGATGGGACGTGAGGGCCAAGCTGCTGCTTCGGCACGGCCGCGATACCCGCTCGCGGCAACCCAAACCCGCCCTCGGCGGCCGCCCATGGCTATCCTTGACGCCCGTAAAGAAAGCTACCCCGCTGGAGCACAGCGGCCGTGGCCCTGCCCGAGACGCATCTCGGGTTCGCGAGCCGGCCAGCGGGCAGACGTCCATACCACCTAAGGGAGCAACTCTTTGGCCACCGAGATTGGCATCAGGGAGCTGCTGGAGGCCGGAGTCCACTTCGGCCACCAGACGCGCCGCTGGAACCCCAAGATGCGCCGCTTCATATTCGGCGAGCGCGGCGGGATCCACATCATCGACCTACAGAAGACCGAGCGCCTGCTGCACGACGCGCAGGAGTTCGCCGCGGACCTCACGGGTCGCGGCGGGACGATCCTGTTCGTGGGCACCAAGAAGCAGGCGCGTGACGCGATCAAGGAAGCCGCCGACAGCTGCGGCATGCCCTACATCGACCAGCGCTGGCTGGGCGGGCTGTTGACGAACTTCCAGACCATCTCCAAGCGCATCCGGCGTCTCCACGACCTGCGCGACTGGACCGAGTCGGGCACGATGGAGCTGCTGCCCGTACGCGAGCGGATCGCGGCCATGTCGGAGCGCGACAAGCTCGAGACGAACCTCGGCGGGGTGGCCGACATGCAGCGGCCGCCCGACGCGGTCTTCGTCGTCGACCTCAAAACCGAGGCGATCGGCGTGCGCGAGGCGAACCGCCTGCGCATCCCGATCATCGGCCTCGTCGACACGAACTGCGATCCGGATCCGATCGACTACGTGATCCCGGGCAACGACGACGCGATCCGCTCCTGCAAGGTCATCATCGACGGCATCGCCGACGTGGCGCGTGACAACGCCCAGCGCTTCCGCGCTCAGGAGGAGGCCGCCCGCCGCGAGCGCGAGGAGCAGGAGCGCCGCGAAGCCGAGGAGCGCGCGCTGCGCGAGGCCGAGGAGCAGCAGCGCCGCGAGGCCGAGGAGCGCGCCCGCCGCGAGGCGGAGGAGGCGGGCTTCTCCCCAGACGAGCCGGCAACCCCGAGCGGCACGCGCCCGGAGGCGGCCGCCGGCGCGGGCGCCCCGCGCGAGCGCCGTACGTTCGACCCTGACGAGGAGTCCTGATGAGCATCACCATCTCCGCCCAAGACGTGAAAAGCCTGCGCGAGCGCACCGGCGCCGGGATCATGGACGCCAAGGCGGCCCTCCAGGAGTCGGGCGGCGACGTCGACAAGGCGATCGAGATCCTGCGCGTGAAGGGCCAGTCCTCGGCCGCCAAGCGCGGCGAGCGCGTGGCCACCGAGGGCGCCATCGCAAGCTACATCCACGCCGGGGGAAAGATCGGTGCGCTGGTGGAGGTCGACTGCGAGACCGACTTCGTGGCGCGCACGGACGAGTTCCAGGCATTCGCCCGCGAGGTCGCCGTGCACGTGGCCGCCTCGAACCCGCGCTACGTGTCGAAGGAGGACGTGGACGAGGCGGCCCGCGAGGCCGAGCTGCGCGTGCTCCGCGAGCAGGCCGCCGCCGAGGGCAAGCCGGAGAACGTCCAGGAGAAGATCGTCGAGGGACGCTTGAACAAGTGGCTCGAGGAGATCGTGCTGCTCGACCAGAAGCACGTGAACGAGGACAAGCACGAGAGCAAGACGATCGGCGAGCTTCGCACGCAGCTGGCCGCCAACACCGGCGAGAACATCGTCATCCGCAGGTTCGCCCGCTTCCAGGTCGGGGAGGAGTGACCGAACCGGCCTTTCGGCGCGTCCTGCTTAAGCTCTCGGGGGAGGCGCTCATGGGTGACCTCCCCTACGGAGCGGACCCAGAGCGGATCGCCGACATCGCGAACCAGGTGAAGGCCGTGGCCGACCGGGGCGTTGAGATCGCAATCGTGGTCGGCGGCGGGAACATCTACCGTGGGCTCAAGGGCGCGGCTGCCGGCATGGACCGCGCGACGGGCGACTACATGGGGATGCTGGCTACCGTCCTCAACGCGCTCGCGCTGCAGGACGCGCTCGAGAAGATCGGCGCGGTGACGCGGGTGCAGTCCGCCATCACGATCTCCGAGGTGGCTGAGCCCTACATCCGGCGCCGCGCGATGCGCCACCTGGAGCGGGGCAGGATCGTGATCTTCGCGGCAGGAACGGGGAACCCGTTCTTCACCACGGACACCGCCGCGGCCCTGCGCGCGCTGGAGATCCACGCCGAGGCGATCCTGATGGCCAAGAACAACGTGGAGGGCGTCTACACCGCCGATCCTCGCGAGCAGCCGGACGCGCGCTTCATCGAGGAGCTCACCCACCAGCAGGCGATCGAGCAGCGGCTGGCGGTGATGGACGCAACCGCCCTGGCGCTGTGCATGGACAACGGCCTGCCGATCCACGTCTTCAACATGGACGACGAGCGCAATATCTCTCGGATAGTGTCCGGCGAGCGCGTGGGCACAGTGGTGAGGAGCTGATGAGCGACGACGTCCTGAAGGACTTCCTCGATGAGGCCAAGAGCCGCATGCAGAAATCCGTCGACGCCACGAAGAACGAGTTCGCCACGGTGCGAACGGGGCGCGCATCCCCGCACCTGCTCGACCGCATCGAGGTCGACTACTACGGCGCCACGACGCCGCTGAGGCAGCTGGCCCAGATCTCCGCCACCGAGGCGCGCCTGCTCACGATCACGCCCTACGACAAGAACTCGATCAAGTCGATCGAGAAGTCGATCCTGGAGTCGGACGTGGGGCTCACCCCGTCGAACGACGGCCAGGTGATCAGGCTGTCGATCCCCGAGCTGACCGAGGAGCGCCGCAAGGAGCTCGTGAAGATCGTCCACGGCATCGCCGAGCAGGGCCGCGTTTCGGTGCGCAACGTGCGCCGCGACGTGATGCATGAGCTGCGCGAGCTGAAGAGCGAGGGCGAGGTGGGCTCGGACCAGGAGCACCGCGCCGAGTCCGAGCTGCAGAAGCTGACCGACTCGCACGTGGGCGAGATCGACTCCGCCCTCGCGGGCAAGGAACAAGAGATCCTCGAAGTGTGAGCGACGCCGCGGCGCGGGCGCGCTACGTCGCCATCATCACCGACGGGAATGGGCGCTGGGCGCAGAAGCGCGGGCTCCCGGTGCTTCAGGGGCACGAGGCCGGGGCGGACACCGTCAAGGCGCGGCTCCGCGACGCCGTCGAGCTCGGGGTCCGCGAGCTGACGGTTTACTCGTTCTCCACCGAGAACTGGGGGCGCCCGAGGGCCGAGGTGGACGGCCTGATGAAGATGTTCGCGGCGCGCATCGACCGCGAGACGCCCGAGCTCCACGACGAGGGGGTGCGGATGCGCTTCGTCGGGCGCCGCGAGGGCCTCGACACGGAGCTGACAGGGCGCATGGACTGGGCCGAGGAGCTCACGGCCGGCAACGAGCGCATCACCCTGTTCGTCGCGTTCAACTACGGCGGGAGGGCGGAAATCGTCGATGCAGCGCGAAGCTTCACAGGTGAGACCGAGGAGGAGTTCCGGCGCCACCTCTACGCACCCGACATGCACGACCCCGACCTCTTGATCCGCACGAGCGGTGAACTTCGCATCTCGAACTACCTGCTGTGGCAGCTCGCCTACGCCGAGTTCATCTTCCGCGACGAGCTCTGGCCTGACTTCTCGCGCGCCGCGTTCGAGGCGTCGCTCGACGAGTACGCGGCCCGCCGGCGCCGCTTCGGGGGCCGCTAGCGGTGGCGGCGCGCGGGGAGCGGCGCGCGCGGTCCGACCTCGCGCCGCGCGTGTTGGTCGCCATCCCGGCGATCGTCTTCGCGCTCTTCATCGTGAACCGGGGCGGGCTGGTGTTCGGGGTCGGGATCTTCGCCCTCGGGGTGGTCGCACTGGGGGAGCTGTACACGCTGATGGGCCGTGTGCGGCCACCGGCGCTGGCAGGCTTCCTGACGCTCGCGGCAATGCTCGCCGCGGCGTTGTATGGCGAGCCCCGCCACGTGATCATGGTGCTGGCGGCCTCGTTTCCCGTGACGTTCTTCCTGGCGACCCTGCGCCCACGGCGCGAGCACGTGTCGTGGGCGATCGCCGTGGTCTACCTGGGCGTGATCTGGATCGGGCTGCCGATGGTGTATGCCGTCTGGCTGCGCGAGAACCCGCCGCTCCACGGCGACGGGCTCGTTATCGACGTGCTCGTGGCGACCTTCGTCGGCGACAGCTGCGCCTACTTCGGCGGCCGCTGGTACGGACGCACGCCGCTCGCGCCGCTGATCTCGCCGAACAAGACGCTCGAGGGACTCATCGCGGGAGTGCTGGGTGGCACGCTCGCGTTCTGGGCGGCCGGGCTCTACCAGGACTGGCTCACGGGCCCGGACGCGCTGCTGATGGGCGCCGTCGTCGCGCTCGCTGCGCCGGTGGGCGACCTATTCGAGTCGATGATCAAGCGCGACCTCGAGGTGAAGGACACGGGCAGGCTGTTCGGCGCCCACGGGGGTGTGCTGGACCGGCTGGACGCCGTCCTGTTCACGATCCCGGTGGCCTATTTCGCCGCCGTCGGGCTCGGCTACGCCTAAGTGCGCCTCCCTAGACTCACCCGGGTGCGCCGGATTCTCATAGTCGGGTCGACCGGGTCGATCGGGACGCAGGCCCTTGACGTCGTGGGGCGCAATTCTGAGCTCGAGGTGGTGGGCCTGGCGGCCGCCTCGCGCTGGGAGCTGCTCCTCGAGCAGGCGACGGCGCATGACGTGCGGCGGGTGGCGCTCGCGGACCCCGATGCGGCCGCGCGAGCGTCGGAGCAAGCGGCGGACCTGGAGGTGCTGGCGGGGCCGGAGGGGCTCGTCGAGCTGATCACCGACACGGACTGCGACCTGGTGCTGAACGCGCTCGTGGGATCGGCCGGCCTCGGCCCCACGGTGGCCGCGCTCGGAGAGGGCATCGACCTCGCGCTGGCGAACAAGGAGAGCCTGGTGGTGGGCGGGGAGCTGGTGACGGCGCTCGCCGAGGCCACCGGCGCGCAGCTCTTGCCGGTGGACTCCGAGCATTCGGCGCTCTTCCAGCTGATCGAGGGCGAGCGGCCCGGAACGGTTGACCGGCTTGTGCTCACGGCGAGCGGCGGGCCCTTCCGGGGCCGCACGGACCTCGACTCGGTGACGCGCGAGGAGGCGCTCGCGCATCCCACCTGGGACATGGGCGGGAAGATCACCATCGACTCGGCCACGCTGATGAACAAGGGCCTCGAGCTGATCGAGGCGCATCACCTCTTCGGTGTGCCCTACGAGCGCATCGACGTGGTGGTGCACCCGCAGTCGATCATCCACGCCATGGTGCACCTGAACGACGGCGCCTCGCTTGCCCACCTCGGCTATCCGGACATGCGCGTGCCGATCTCGTACGCGCTCAACCAGCCCGAGCGCTTGGACGTGCCGGTCCCGGCACTCGACCTCGTCGAGCTGGGCGCGCTCACATTCGAGGCGCCCGACCTCGACTCATTCCCCTGCCTTCGGCTGGCGCGCGAGGCCGCCGAGGCGGGCGGCACCGCGCCCTGCGTGCTGAACGCGGCGAACGAGGTGGCCGTGCACGCCTTCCTCGCGGGCGATCTCTCCTTTACAGGGATCCCGCGCGTGATCGACTCGACACTGTCGGAGCTGACCGCCCAGCCAGTCCGGCACTTCTCCGACCTGTACGCGGCCGACACTCACGCGCGCGACGTGGCGCGGGGGGTGGCCGCGTGACCTTCCTCAGCTTCGTGCTCGCATTCATCGGCTTCGCGATGCTCGTCATCCTCCACGAGCTGGGCCACTTCACGGCCGCCAAGGCAGTCGGGATGCGGGTTGAGAAGTTCTCGCTCTTCTTCCCGCCGACGCTGTTCAGCCGCAAGGTGGGGGAGACTGAGTACGCGATCGGCGTGATCCCCGCGGGTGGCTACGTGAAGATCAGCGGGATGAACCCGGACGAGGACCTCCCCGCCGAGGTCCGCGACCGCGCCTACCACGCGCAGCCCGTCTGGAAGCGGATCGTCGTGATCGCGGCGGGGCCGGCGGTGAACCTCGTGCTGGCTTTCGTGCTGCTGTTCGTGTTCTTCGCGGCGATCGGGCCGGAAACCGGCACCCGCACGGTGGACACGATCGAGAAGGGCTATCCGGCGGCCGGCGTTCTGCATCCGGGCGACCGGCTGGCCGCGGTAAACGGTGAGCGGGGTACGCCCGCACGGCTCTCGAAGCTGATCAACTCCAACGGCTGCCCCGGGCCGAAGCGGGCCTGGACCGCAGGCTGCCAGGCAGCCGAGCCGGTGAAGCTGACCGTCGTCCGGGACGGCAAGACGCGCACGTTCACGCTCACGCCGAAGTACGACCCGACGGCCACCGACCCGGAGACAGGCGAAAAAGGCCGCATGCGGGTGGGGTTCGCCTACGCGCCCGGTCCGCGCGACCCGTATCCGCTCGACGACGCATTCCACTGGACCGGCGTGAACTTCTGGGAGTTCACGAAGATGACGGTCGAGCTGCCCGCCCGGTTGATAAATCCGGAGCAGCGCAAGGAGATCTCCGGCGTAGTCGGCTCCTACGAGACGACCCGCCAGATCATCCTCGTCGACATCGAGCAGGTGGTCTGGATCCTGGCGGTCATCTCGCTGTCGCTGGCGATCGTGAACCTGTTCCCGTTCCTCCCGCTGGACGGCGGCCACATCTTCTGGGCGATCGTGGAGAAGGTGCGCGGGAAGCCCGTGTCGCTCGCCGTGATGGAGCGAGCCGGCGTGGTGGGCTTCATGCTGGTGATCCTGATCTTCCTGATCGGCCTGTCAAACGACATCGGCAGGCTGAGCGGCGAAGGCTTCCAGGTGCGCTAGCCCTCACCCGCCCGACGACGCGGGCGAACGACGGGCATTGAGGGAGGCCCGCGCGCCGAGGTGGCAGAAAAGGGTCGCGCATTGCGCTACGGATCTCTGCCACCCCTGCATCCGGGGCCCGTGCACCGGGTGGTTGGGATTCGTAGCGTTTTCCGCACCGAATCCCAACCACCCGGGCATGTGAGGCGGCCGGGAGCCATTCCGCAATGCTGTCGGTGGCCCCGAAGCGCCACCGCCGTTACATTGCGCGCCATGGCTGTTACGACCGAGCCGCGCGCCGGCCGGCCGCCTGCGCTTCAGGCTGCCACCGTCGCCGAGGCCTTCCAGGCCACCGCGCAGGCCTATCCGGATCGCCGCGCGCTCCGCACCAAGGGCGATGAGTTCTCGCTCACGTGGCGCGAGTACGCCGACAAGGTGACGGCGATCGCCGCCGGGCTCGCCGGGCTGGGGCTGGAGCGCGGCGACACGATGGGGATCATGCTCACCAACCGACCCGAGTTCCATTGGTTCGACTCGGCCGCGCTGCACCTCGGTGCCACGCCGTTCTCGCTCTACAACACGTACACGCCGGAGCAGATCCAGTACCAGGTGAACGACGCGGGGGCGCGCATCTTCGTGACGGAAGAGGCGTTCGCCGACCGCGCGGCGGCCCTCAGCGGCGTCGAGCACCTGATCGTCGTCGACGACGAGGACGGCGGCGGGGTTGAGCAGCATGCGCCCGACGGCTTCGACTTCGAGGCCGCCTGGCGCGCGGTCACGCCCGACGACCTGCTCACGCTGATCTACACGTCAGGCACCACCGGCCCGCCCAAGGGCGTGCAGCTCACGCACGCGAACCTCGTGGCCGGGATCAACGGCTTCGACCAGGTGATCAGCTTCCCGGACGACGGCCGTGTCGTGTCCTGGCTGCCGATGGCCCACATCGCCGAGCGCGCGTGCTCCCACTATCTGCCGATGTTTGTGGGCTTCACCACCACCTGCTGCCCCGACCCGCGCCAGGTGGTCTTCTACCTGCCCGAGGTCCAGCCAAGCTGGTTCTTCGCGGTGCCGCGGATCTGGGAGAAGCTCAAGGCCGCGATCGAGGCCGGCATCGAGGCCGAGCAGGACACGGCCAAGAAGCAGGCCACCCAGTGGGCGCTCGATGTTGGGCTCAAGAAGGTGCGCGCCGAGCAGGCCGGCGAGCCGATCGACGAGCAGCTCGCGGGCGAGCACGCGAAGGCGGATGAGCTGGTGCTGTCGAAGATCCGCGCTCGGCTGGGACTGGATGCGGTCGAGTCCGTGAACGTCGGCGCCGCGCCAACGCCGCGCGAGGTGATCGAGTTCTTCCACGCGATCGGCATCCCGCTGGCGGAGCTGTGGGGGATGTCCGAGACGACCGGCTACGGCACCTGCAACCCGCCCGAGCGGATCAAGATCGGCACCGTCGGGCCGCCGTCGCCGGGCGCCGAGATCAAGCTGGCCGACGACGGCGAGGTGCTGATCCGCGGGCCCTTCACCATGACCGGCTACCGCAACCAGCCCGAGAAGACGCACGAGGCGCTCGACGACGAGGGCTGGCTGCATACCGGCGACATCGGCGAGTTCGACGAGGACGGATACCTCAAGCTGGTCGACCGCAAGAAGGAGCTGATCATCAGCGCAGGCGGCAAGAACATGTCGCCGGCGAACATCGAGGCGAAGGTGAAGGCCGCAAGTCCAGTGATCGGGCAGGCCATCGCCATCGGGGACGGCAAGCCCTACAACGTGGCCCTAATCACCCTGGATCCAGACGTCGCGCCGCCCTTCGAGCAGCACCACGGGCACGACGCCCTGCTCGCCGAGGTCGAACGTGGGGTGGAGACGGCCAACGAGCAGCTCGCCCGCGTCGAGCAGATCAAGAAGTTCAAGCTGCTCGACGACGAATGGCAGCCAGGCGGCGACGAGCTAACGCCCACTATGAAGCTGAAGCGCAAGCCGATCCACCAGAAGTACTCGAAGGAGATCGAGGAGCTCTACGGCGGCTGAGATCGAGGTGCGCGTGGTCCCGCGCGCGAGGACATCACCGTGGACGCACGAAGGATCCTGCCTGGGGCCCCTATATGGGGCCCTAGACAGGACTCTTGCTCCCCGGCGTCAGGTAGCCCAACAAGCGACAGGACTCTTGCTCCCCGGCGTCAGGTAGCCCAACAAGCGTCAGGTTCCCCATCGTTCGCCGCGGCGTGGCACGCGTCCCCTAGCTAGGCTTCGAGGCCGGTTCGATGGCCTCCAAGAAGCAGATCGACGTAGGTGGGGTGAAGATCGGCGGCGGGGCTCCGGTCGCGGTGCAGTCGATGACCAAGACGGAGACCGCGGACTTCGACGCCACCATGAAGCAGATCCACGCCATCGCCGAGGCGGGCGGGGATCTCGTGCGCTGCGCGGTGCCTCGGGACGAGGACGTGCGCGCGCTCGAGCGGATCGTCCGAGAGTCGCCGATCCCGGTGATCGCCGACATCCACTTCAACTACACGCTGGCGCTCAAGGCCATCGATGCCGGCGCCCACTGCATCCGCATCAACCCCGGCAACATCGGGGGTCACGACAAGGTGGGCCAGGTCGTCGACAGGGCGCGCGAGGCCGGCGTGCCCATGCGGATCGGCGTCAACTCGGGCTCGCTGCCGAAGCACCTGCACGAGCTCGAGCGCGAGAGCGCCGTGGAGGCGCTCGTGGCCGCGGCGGTCGAGCACGTGGAGCTAATGGAGCGCCTCAACTTCGACGACTTCAAGGTCTCGATCAAGTCCACGAACGTGCCGAACACGATCGCGTCGAACCGCCTCTTGGCGCAGAAGATCGACAACCCGCTTCACCTCGGCATCACCGAGGCCGGCACCAAGTGGTCAGGCTCGCTCAAGTCCGCCGTCGGCCTGGGCACCCTGCTCGCGGACGGGATCGGCGACACGATCCGCATCTCGCTCTCGACCTTTCACGCCGAGGAGGAGGTCAAGGTCGCCTGGGAGATCCTGAAGGCGCTGAAGCTGCGCGAGCGCGGGCCCGTCCTGATCGCATGCCCGACCTGCGGCCGACTCCAGTTCGACATGGACACGGTGGTCGCCGAGATCGAGGAGCGCCTGCGTCAGTACGACGACCCGATCGAGGTTGCCGTGCTCGGTTGCGCGGTGAACGGCATCGGCGAGGCCTCACACGCCGACTTCGGCATCACCGGCGCCAAGAACGAGGGCCTGATCTTCGCCCACGGCAAGCCGCTCAGGAAGGTGCCACAGGACCGGCTGGTGGACGAGCTCTTCGCCGAGATCGACAAGTCGATCGACCGCGGCACCGTTCTGGTCGATGAGCGCAAGGCCGCAGAGGGCGCCGAGTGGCTCGAGAAGATCGAGGAGGAGAACGCGGGGGAGATGACGCCCGAGCGGATCGCCGCGCTTGAGGCGGCCGCCGCGACGGAGGACGCTCTCGGTGACGGCAACGATCAGGCGCTGCCGATGGCCGGCGCCGCCAAGGCGAAGCGCGTCACGCTTGACGAGGACGCCTCGCCGACGGCGGGGCGCCGCTTCACTCGCGCCTAGCTAGGCAGCCGCGCGCCGCCCGGGCTTCGGCTGCGCAGCCCGGGCGGGCGGGAAGCAGAGGCTCCGGTGGACGACGGTCGCGCCCTGCCGGGCATCAAACCGCACCAGGTACTGGTCGCACGCCCCGAGCGGCTGGTGGCAGACGTTGCAGATGAGGCGGGTCGGCTCGCTCATGGCCTACCGCAATACTTCTCCATGGACCGGACGTTCCCTCGCGATCACCCTGCAAAACGCACCTACCACCATCGCGTCGAACTGAGTCCCCGCACAGCGGCGGAGTTCCTCAATGGCGGCACCCTCGGTGACCGCTTCGCGGTATGGGCGCTCGCTTGTCATGGCATCGAAAGCGTCGCAAACCGTTACAACCCGGGCTCCAAGCGGGATCTCGTCCCCTCGCAGCCCGTCCGGATAGCCGCTCCCGTCAAAGCGCTCGTGACTCGAGCGCACGAGCCGGGCCACGGGCCGCAGGGCCGGCGCCGCCAACAGGATCCGTTCTCCGATCAGCGGGTGGCGGCGCATGAAGCTCCACTCGACCGGGTCGAGCGGCCCGGGCTTGTCGAGGATCGCGTCCGGGACGGCGATCTTGCCCACGTCGTGGAGCTCCGCGGCGCGGGCCACCTCATCAAGGCCTTCCGGGCCCATGTGCAGCTCGCGGCCCACCTCGAGTGCGAGCTCACCGATGTCGCGCAGCCGCAGCTGCAGGTCGGGGCGCCGCTCGGACAGCGTCCGCAGCAGGACGTCGCGCGACTGGTGAGCCGCCGACATCCGGCGTCCACCCTTGCGCGCGTACATGCGCCGGTCCGCAAGCTGCAGGGCCAGGGTCGGCGTGTCCGCCTCCTCGGGGAGAACAACGACTCCGAAGGACGTGGTGACATCGAAGCCCTCGCCGCGTTCGTTGAGCGCTGCCGAGCAGGCCGCCAGCGTCGGATCGACGCCGTTGCGGCCGGGGGAGACCAGCACGCAAAACTCGTCGCCGCCGAGGCGGTAGGCCTCGCCGTCGTATCCGACGGCATCGGCCAGTCGCGCCGCGAGCCGGACGAGCAGCCCGTCGCCGGCCGGGTGCCCGAACGCATCGTTGTACTCCTTGAAGCCGTCGAGGTCGAAGAGCACGAGCGCCCGCGGCGACGCAAACGTCGCGAGGCCGAGCTGCACCTCGAGGTCGGCGATCAGGCTGCGCCGGTTTCGAAGGCCGGTGAGCGAGTCCGTGCGCGCCTCGGTATGGACCTGGGTGAGGATGCGCTGGTTTTCCAGGAAGGCGAGCGCCATTCGCGCCAGCGCGAGCAGCAGCGCCCACGCGGCCAGGCTGACGGTGGCAGCGTTCACGCGCGCGAAGTGGTCGTAGACGAGCAGCTGGACGGCCACCAGGCCGCCTCCGACCGGCACCGCCATGATCACCCAGTCCGGAATCGCGATCCTCTGCTTGGGCGACTGCCACGCGGCCAGGGCGACCAAGAACACTGATGCCGGCCACGCGGCGTCGAGCAACGTGCCCTCCACATAGGTGTCCTTGGCCGTCTGAAACAGGTAGATGCCATCCGCGATTGCGCTCAGCGCCAGGCCGCCTCCCAGCAGGAGCCAGACCGGGTCGAGCCGCCAGCCGTTCAGGCCGAAGAGGGTCACAACGAGCCCCATCAGCAGGAGGTCGCCCACGGGATAGGCGAGGTTCACCGCGATCTCGGTGGGGCTGCCGCTCGTGGCGTCGACGATCGGCTGGAAGAAGAGCGTCGCGATCACGGCGGCGACCGTGAGGCCGGCTATCGCGCCGTCGAGCCAGAGGCTGCTGCGGAAGGAGTCGGTGCGCGAGCGCGCAACCAGCAGGAGCGCCGCGTAGCTCGCGGGATAGAAGACGAGGTAGAGAAAGTCGGAGACGGACGGATACGGCGGACTGGGGTCATCCGCGAGCAGAACGGTCCAGGTGATGTCGCCGCCCGCCCAGGCGAACAGGCCGACGCCCATCACAAGCCACGCCATCCGCTCCCTGCGGACCGCAATGCCGCGGACGAAGCACATCAGCCCCGCGCAGACGCTCACGCCGCAGAAGACCCAGTCCTGGAAGAAGTCGTCGAGGTCGGGCGACGCCAGCCCCAGCGCCACGTGCGCGGTGTACGCGAGCACGCCAAGGCCGGTCAGCGCCCCGAGGGCGACCAGCCCTGCTCTCAGCCTGGGTGAGACGTCCAATTGACTCTTTCTGTGAAACCGGCGTGGTTCCCGGTGTCAATCGGCTTTGCGAGGGCAGAACTGAAGGGCCAGGAATAGACTCGCCCGCCGTGACCCGGCTTTCCAGGTATTTCCTGCCGACCGTGAAGGAGGTGCCGGCGGATGCGGAGGCGATTTCGCATCAGCTGGTGGTCCGGGCGGGGCTCGCGCGCCAGGTTGCGGCCGGGCTGTGGTCCTTTCTGCCCGCCGGCTGGCGCGCGCACCGGAAGGTCGAGCAGATCATCCGCGAGGAGCTGGACGCCATCGGCTGCGCCGAGATGCTGATGCCGGTTCTGCTGCCGGCCGAGCCCTGGCGCAAGACCGGCCGGTACGACATCGAGGAGATGTTCAAGCTGAAGGACCGGAGGGGCGCCGACCTTGTGCTCGCGATGACCCACGAGGAGATCCTCACCTGGCACATCGCGCGCGAGGTGCGCTCCTACCGCGACCTGCCGAAGCTCCTGTACCACTTCCAGACCAAGGAGCGCGACGAGCCGCGGCCGCGCGCCGGCCTTCTGCGCACGCGCGAGTTCATCATGAAGGACGCCTACTCGTTCGACCGCGACCTGGAGGGCCTCGAGTCGTCCTACGCGCTCCACATCGAGGCCTACGACCGCATCTTCGACCGCACAGGGCTCGAGTGGTACCGGGTCGAGAGCGACGTAGGGATGATGGGCGGTTTCGGCGCGCACGAGTACATGGCGCCGTGCGCGGCGGGGGAGAACGACGTCGCTCTGTCGGACGCGGGCTACGCAGCGAATGTGGAGATCGCGAGCGCCGATCCGCAACCGGTCGAGGGCGCGCCCGCCCCCTCGTCCGAGCCCAACGAGGTCGAGACGCCCGGCGCGACGACGATCGAGGCGGTCTGCGAGCTGCTCGGCGTGCCGCCGGGCACGCTGATCAAGGCCTTCCCGATCTACGCCGAGTCGCGCGGGCCGCTGCTCGTGGTGATCCGGGGCGACCACCGGTTGAACGAGGTCAAGCTGCAGAACGCGCTCGGTGAGACGTTCCGGCCGGCGGAGCCCGAGGAGGTGCGCAAGGAGTTCGGCGCGGAGCCGGGCTTCATCGGGCCGGTAACGGCGCCGGTTCCGGTGCTCGCCGACCAGGCGCTGCGCGGCCTCTCCGGGCTCGTGGCGGGCGCCAACAAGCCGGACGTGCACCTCACGGGGGTCGAGCCGGGCCGCGACTTCGAGCCCGAATGGGTCGACGTCCGGCGCGTCGAGCCCGGCGATCTCGATCCCACGGGCAGCCCGATCCGGATCGAGCCCGCCATCGAGGTGGGCAACATCTTCAAGCTCGGCACGCGCTACACCGAGCCGCTCGGTGCCCGCTACCTCGACGAGGAGGGCCAGGAGCAGCTGATGTGGATGTGCTCGTACGGCATCGGTCCGGCCCGCACGGTGGCAGCAGCGATCGAGCAGTTCGCGGACGCGCAGGGCATCTCCTGGCCGCGCGCCGTGGCGCCCTTCGACGTCGAGCTCGTGACGCTCGGCAAGCCGGGCGAGGAGGCGCGCTCGCTGTCGGACCAGCTCTACGACCAGCTGCGTGAGCTCGGCCTGGACGTGCTCTACGACGACCGCGACGACGCAAGCCCCGGCCAGAAATTCGCGGACGCCGAGTTGCTCGGCTGCCCGCTGCGAGTGACCATCGGCAAGAGGAGCGTCGAGGCGCGTGAGATCGAGTTCCAGGTCCGGCGCGGCCAGGAGAAGGGATCGCTGCCGCTCGAGGGCGCCGCGGAGGCGGCGGCGGAGCTGTGGCGGACCCTCCCCTGACGTTCCGCCGGCTCGTCGGCCTGGACCGCTCCGGCGGGCCGCCTCCCGAGACCCGGCGCGGCCAGCCGCTCCACCCGTGGACCATTCCGAACGCGATCGGCTTCGCCCGGCTGGCGCTCGTCCCGATCTTCGTGGTGGTGGGCCTCAGCTCGGGTGACGGGCGCTCCGGGCTCGCCTTCGCGCTGTTCGCCTTCATCGCCTGGAGCGACTACTTCGACGGGATGGCGGCCCGGATCACCGGGCAGTACAGCCGGCTCGGGGCGTTGCTCGACCCGCTCACCGATCGACTGCTCGTTGTCAGCGGCGCCGTCGTGGCCTGGCACTACGAGACGCTGCCGCGCTGGGCGCTGGCGGTCCTGGCCGCGCGCGAGCTCCTGATGCTCGTGCTCACGCAGATGGCGCTGCGCCGCAGCATCGACCTGAACGTCTCGATGCTCGGACGGTGGGCGGTGTGGCCCGTGATGGGCGCACTCGCGCTCGCCCTGCTGGTCGACGGTTGGGTCCTGGACGTCTTGCTCTACGTCGGTCTCGCAATGACGCTTGCGGCAACGGTCGGGTACGTGCAAGATGGCGTGCGGGCGCTGCGCAAAGCCTCAACCTCTACTTGAGGAAGCGCTATATTCACTCTTCCTCGTCTTTTTTGGAAAGGACCGCATTGGACACGTTTCCCGACCTGGGCGCGCTCTCGGACGGCGAGCTGAAGGACCTGATCCAGCAGCTCACCGAGGAGGAGCAGGAGGTTTCCTACAAGCGCCGGATCCTCCACGGCAAGATCGACATCCTGCGCGCCGAGCTGGTGAACCGGCTGCGCAAGAAGCACGAAGAGGGCGAGGCCGTGATCAGCGGCGCCGACGTGCAGCAGCTCACCGACATCCTGTCTGGGAAGGGAATCCCGGCCGACGCGGATATCGAGTAGCGATGCACTGCCCGGAGTGCGGCTTCGCCAACGCCGAGGGCGCGAACTACTGCCAGAAGTGCGGGGCCTTCCTAGGCGACCAGACCGAGACGAAGAGCGGCGACACCACCGAGGTCTACCAGGTGGACGAGACCGGCGAGCTCCGTCCCGTCGACCTCGACGAGATGACGCACGAGGGGGCCGCCCTCGTAATCCGCTCGGGGGGCGGCCGCTCGGGCGAGGCGTTCAACCTAACCGGCGAGCGCAACACGATCGGGCGCAGCCCGGACGCGGAGGTGTTCCTGGACGACGTGACGGTGTCGCGCAACCACGCGCTGCTCGTGAGGCGCCGTGACGGGCTCTACATCGACGACCTCGGCTCCCTGAACGGGACGTATGTGAACCGCCGCCGGATCGAGTCGCACCGTCTCCAGGACGGCGACGAGCTTCAGGTCGGCAAGTACAAGCTGACCTACCTGGAGGAGCGGTGAGCACTGAGGTCAGGACCGAACCGCCACCGCGCAAGGAGAAGGCTCTCACGATCGGTGCCGTCTCGAAGCAGCTCGAGCGCGAATTCCCCGACATCTCGATCTCCAAGATCCGCTACCTGGAGGACCAGAAGCTGCTCACGCCGCGCCGGACTCCGGGCGGCTACCGGCTGTACGCGCCCGCTGACGTGGACCGCCTGCGCACGATCCTCCGGCTTCAGCGCGACGAGTTCCTGCCCCTCCGCGTGATCCGGCAAGAGCTCGCGGCCGGCCGAGTTGACAGCGAGCTCACGACGCCGGAGTCGCCCTCCGAGACCCGCGGCGCCAAGCGGCGCAGCTTCGCACTCAGGGGCCCCGGCTCGCTCTATCGCATCTCGGAGGTGCTCGACGAGACCGGTGCCGACCAGGCGCTCGTGAAGGAGCTCGAGGACTACGGGGTGATCAAGGGCGAGCGTCGCGACGGCGAGACCTTCTACGACGACACCGAGCGCGAGATCATCCGCGCCGTGGGCGAGCTGAAGCGTTTCGGCGTGGGCGGCCGCAACCTGCGCGTGTTCCGCACGTCGGCCGACCGCGAGGCGGCGCTCCTCGAGCAGATCCTCGCGCCGGCGCTCCGCTCGCGGAACCCGGAGCGGCGCAAGGAGGCGGTCGAGGCACTCGAGAACCTCGCCGCCGTGGCGTCCCATCTCAAGCACCTGCTCTTGATCCGGGACCTTCGGAAGCTCGCGCGCTGACGCGGCTCCGTGCGCCTCGCGGACTACATCCACGACATCCCCGATTTCCCCAAGCGGGGAATCGTCTTCAAGGACATCACGCCGCTGTTCCTCGACGCGGAGGCGCTCTCGTACACGGTCGATCAGATCGCGGGATGGGCGCACGAGTGGGAGGTGGATTACGTGGTGTCCGCCGAGGCGCGCGGGTTCGTGCTCGGCGCTGCGGTTGCGGTGGCGGCGAACGCCGGCTTCATCCTCGCGCGCAAGCCCGGGAGGCTGCCGCGCGAGGTCTCGTCGGTGGAGTACGCGCTCGAGTACGGGGTCGATGCGCTCGAGGTTCACTCGGACGCGATCACGGGCGGAGCGCGCGTCCTGGTGCACGACGACCTGCTCGCGACCGGAGGCACCGCCCGTGCGCTCTGCGAGCTCGTAATGCAGGCGGGCGGCGTCGTGGCAGGATGCGCGTTCGTGATCGAGTTGGCTTTCCTGAACGGTCGCGAGCGCCTCGGGGACTTCGAGGTGCGCTCGCTCGTAGTAGTCGACGACGAGTGATGGTGATCCGGCGCGAACGCGTGGTCGCGGCGCCGCCCGCCGAGGTGTGGCGCGTGGTGAGCGACCCGACGCGGCTCGCGTCATGGTGGCCGGGCGTGAAGCGCGTGGAGGAGGCGAGCGGCGAGGCGTGGACGACCGTGCTCGTTTCACCCGCCGGCAAGTCCGTCCGGGCGGACTACAGCCTCGTCGAGGCGGAGGAGCCCGAGCGCGTTCTGTGGCGGCACGAGGTCGACGAGTCGCCCTTCGAGCGCCTGTTGTCCGAATCGACCACGGAGATCGCGCTCGCCGCGCGCGCGGAGGGCGGCACGGTCGTGCGCCTGACGCTCGACCAGCGCCCGCGCGGCTGGGCCCGCTTCAGCCCCTTCCAGCTGCGCGCCGCGGCGCGCCGGCAGGCCGACGGAGCCCTCGAGGGGCTGGCCGAGCTGCTCGGGGGGGAATCCTGATGCGCTGGTGGGGCTGGGGCGAGGACGGGCATTCCGTCCCCCTGCCGGCTGCGGCGGAGGCGCTGCTGCGCGACGAGCTGGGCGCCGATCCGAGCGTCCACAAGCAGCCGGTGCCGTTCGAGCATGTGTCGGTCCTCGACCCGAAGCTTGCGGAGGCGGCGCGGGAGCGGCTGGTCAGCGCCGTGGGGGCCGAGCACGTGCGCGACGACCGCGAGACGCGCGTCGCGCACGCAGTCGGGCGCTCGTATCCGGACCTGGTGCGCATTCGCGCGGGCGACGCTTCGAGTGCGCCGGACGCCGTGGTGCAGCCTGGTTCGGCCGAGGAGATTGCGGCCGTCCTGGGCGCCTGCGCCGAGCACAGCGTCGCCGTCGTCCCGTTCGGCGGCGGCACGAGCGTGGTGGGCGGGGTGGAGCCCGTGCGCGACGGCTTCGCCGCGGCGATTTCCCTCGATCTGACGCGGTTGTCGTCCACCGTCGAGGTGGACCGCACCTCGCTCACGGCGCGCCTCGACGCGGGGCTGCTCGGCCCCGAGGCGGAGCGGCGGCTCAGGGAGCAGGGCGTGACGCTGGGACACTTCCCGCAGTCGTTCGAGTACTCGACTGTGGGCGGATGGGTGGCCACGCGCTCCGCCGGCCAGGCGTCGACGGGCTACGGGCGCATCGACGAGCTCGTCGAGGCCGTGCGCTGCGTGACGCCCGCCGGTGAGCTCGGGACCAAGCCGGCGCCAGCATCGGCGGCCGGGCCGAGCCTGCGCGAGCTGCTGGTGGGCTCGGAGGGCGTGCTCGGCGTCATCTCCGAGGTGACTGCCTGCGTACGCCCGGCACCCGAGGCGCGCCGCTACGAGGGCTGGTCATTCGTGAGCTTCGCCGAGGGTTGTGACGCGTTCCGCGTGATGGAGCAGGCCGGCGCGGCAGCCGACGTGAACAGGCTCTCGGACGAGGACGAGACTCGCCTGGCGCTGGCGATCGGGGCCTCGGGCGGCACCGCCGAAAAGCTGGGGCGCCGCTATCTGCGTATGCGCGGGCACGAGGGCGGCTGCCTCGCCATCCTCGGCTTCGAGGGCGAGGAGGAAGAGGTGGAGGACCGCCGCCGTCGCACGGCGGGCCTGCTTCGGGCCGGGGGAGGCGTCGCCCTCGGGCACCGGCCCGGCGACGCGTGGTACCGCAGCCGCTACGCCGCCCCCTACCTGCGCGACGAGCTGCTCGACCGGGGAGTGCTGGTCGACACGCTCGAGACGGCGACCAACTGGGTGAACCTCCTGACCGTCCACGAGGCGGTGCGCGAGGCGCTCCGGTCCGCGCTGTCAGGCCGCGGCACGCCCCCGCTCGTGATGTGCCACGTCTCGCACCTCTATGCGGCCGGCGCGTCGCTCTACTTCACGTTCATGGCGCGCCAGGAGGAGGACGCGCTTGCCCAGTGGCGTGCGGCGAAGACCGCAGCTTCCGAGGCGATCGTGTCGAACGGCGGCACGATCACCCACCATCACGCGATCGGACGCGACCACCGACAGTGGATAACGGCCGAGACCGGAGAGCTCGGTATCGAAGTGCTGCGCGCAGCCAAGGAGCGGCTCGACCCAGCCGGGATCATGAACCCCGGAAAGCTGCTGCCGTAGGCACGGAGCAGCATCCCTCACGGCTCGTTCCTCCGGCGGGCGCGCGGCCGTAAGTCTCGCGCGCGCCCCGCCGGCCGCGCGGCCGGGTCCTTCACGTTGAGGTGGTTGGGATACGGGGCGGAAAACGCACCGTATACCAACCACCTGACCGGTGAGGGGTCTGGGATTCCGGGTCGGCCGTGCGGCCGAAGTGTGCTGGATAGCGGTTGCTATCCAACCATTAGGTAGGACGCTTGGCTGCCGTCTGCCGCAGGTAGCGGCCATACGGAGGACGGGCTCTCCCTCAATGCGGTCCTTCGCCCCGAGGCGAGGAGACAAGGAGGGGAACTACGCCGGCGGCTTCAGCACCGTCTGGCCGATCGCTGCCGCCTTGTTCGAGGTCGACGTCCGAAGCTTCGGCATCGGGCCGCGCAGGACCGAGTCGCCCGAGTGCTTGACGTTCGGGTCCTTTCCGATCTGCTGGCGCGAGATGTCGATGTACTTGTAGTTCTGGTAGTCGGCGGGGAAGCCGCCCAGCGCCTGGTAGTTGCCCTGCTGGTCGGTCACCTGTCCCCCGAGCGACTTGGCGTCGTCCGGGCTGTTGTAGAGCCAGACGTAGTAGCCCTCGCTCTGCCCGCTCGGCGAGAGGTTCGCCGCCTGCACGAGCAGTTGCTTCTTGCCGTTTCGCTGGACGACGATGGCGATGCCGGCCGGTGCCCCGTTTGTGGATGTCTGGCGGCTCTGGCCGCTGGTGCTCGCGGCGCCTGACTGGTCTGCGCTGCTCGAGTTGTCATCGCCGGTGAGCAAGCCGACCGGCCATACGAGCACGATCAAAAGGAGCACGAGGAGAGCCCCGGCCGCCGCCAGCACCCTGCGCCGCATGACTGGATCGCCCACCGGGGCGAGGCCGGCCCGCGAGGAGGGCTCGCGATCGGTGGGCGCCGCGCGCCTCGGTCTCCGCTCGCCCTCCGGGATCGCCGGCACTGAGCCGTTCGAGTAGAACTGGTCCAGCGAGTCGAGCAGCGAGCGCGCCCAGCTCCGGGCGGCCTCCGAGCGCCTCAGGTGGCCCTTCGTCGCGGTCGCCTCCGGGCCTGACTGCTGGCCCAGCACGTAGTCCGCAAGCTGGCCGCGCCAGTCCTCCTCGACGCCGCGCACGCTGACCGGGGCTAGCTCGACCAGTGCGTCGCGCGCCAGCTCGCGCACGCGCGCCTCGGGCAGGTTCAGCATGTCCGCGAGCTCGTTGTACGTCTTCCCCTGGCGGAGCACGAGCTCGACGATCGCCCTCTGCTCAGGCGAAAGCTGGTCGAACGTGGCCATTCGGGGCGAACTGTAGTGTGCCCGCCCTGGTGGATTCCCCGGTTGACCAGTACCCGGCACCGGGCACGCTGGACGACGTGCTCGGGTTCGAGCTGCTCGAGGCGAGCGCCGAGCGGATCAAGGCGCGCTTCGCCGCCGAGAAGCGCGTGCAGCAGCCGTTCGGGCTCGTACACGGCGGCGCGTACATGGCGCTCGCGGAGTCGGCGGCCTCGCTGGCGACGTTCAACGCCGTCTCCGGCGACGGCAACATCGCCGTCGGGCAGGCGAACGACAACCACTTCTTCCGCCCTGTCACGGAAGGGTCGGTGCATGCAGAGGGGACGCCGATCCACCGCGGCAGGACCTCGTGGGTCTGGGACATCCGCTTCACCGACGACGAGGAGCGGCTGTGCGCGGCCTCGCGGGTGACGATCGCGATCAGGCCGGAACGGGGTCAGGCTTAAGCAGAACGGGGTCAGGCTTCAGCCTGACCCCGTTCGCTGCTGCTTAAGCCTGACCCCGTTCGCCGCCCACGAGGTAGGCGTCGACGCTTTCGCGGCGGCCCTTCACGTGCAGTCCTTCGAGGGCCTCGACCCGCACGCCCGGCAGGGCCCGCAGCGTGGCCGCGCCGATCACGACCCGCCCGGCCGGCGCCTGCGCCTCGAGCCGCGCGGCGAGGTTGACCGTGTCCCCGATCACCGTGTAGCTCCGGCCGCTCTCCGCGCCGAGCACGCCGACCAGCGCCTCACCGGTGTTCACTGCCGCTCGGAAGCGGGGCCACCCGGGATGCTCGGTGGCGATGCGGCCAGTCTCCCGCTGGACCGCGAGGGCCGCATCGACCGCGCGGCGCGCATGGTCCGGCTGGTCGCCGCGCGTGCCCCAGGTGGCCATGATCGCGTCGCCGATCAGGCGGTCGATCTCGCCGCCATGCTGCTGCACGATCGGCGGGATCGCCACGCGGAGGTAGCTGTTCAGCATCGCTTGCACCTCGCGCGGATCGCGCCCCTCGGCGAATGACGTGAAACCCTCAAGGTCGGCGAACATCACGCTCACCTCGCGCTTGCCGGCGGCGGTCTGGTCGAGGTAGAGGTCGCTGAAGCGCTCCTCGCCGTCCTCGCGCTGGGCGCTGTAGGCGATCGCACCGAACCCGATCAGCATCAGCACGTGCCACTCCCACCAGCTGGCGTGCCAGCTGCGTGCGAGGGCCACGGCGATCATCGCCTCGGCGAGCAGCGTGAACGCGCTGGCGACGGCGAGGAGCAGCGGCGCGCCGGTGCGAAACGCCATGGTGGCGTACCGCCACGCCGCGAAGGCATATGGGATGACGGCGAGCACCGCGAGCGATATGAGCCCTCCGCTCGCGCGCTCGACCGGGGTGGGGTCATCGAGCGGAGGCACGTCGCCGAGCGAGACGACGGCCCAGGCCACCATCACGGCGATCAGTGCGCCGCGAAGCAGCTGGGCGTGCCGCACCACCGCCTGCGCGCGCTGCGGCGGCAGCGGCAGCGCCGACCATCCAGCGAATGCGGCCGACAACAAAAGCCCCACGGGAGTCGCGATCGTGAAACCTTCGTTCGGTCCGTCCAGGAGCACACCGGGCGTGGCGAGGGCGTGGAGGGCTAGGAATCCCGCTGCGGAGAGGAAGGACAGCGAGACCAGGAACAGGCGGGCGTCCGCTCGCCGCAGTGCGATGCCGCTCGTGGCGAACGCGAGCGTGGTGCTGATAGCCGCGGTGACGAGCACCAGCCAGAAATGCGACGGGTGGTGCTCCCAGTGGACATCGGCGCTCGGCGCGGCGAGGATCAGGAGCAGGCCGGCGAGCGGCAGCGACAGCGCGACTCCCCAGACCGGGGAACGCACCTACTTCAGTGCCCGCAGGCGGCGCTCGGCCGGCTCGGCGGTCGACTCGTAACGGTTCGTGATCGGCAGCCGCCGGTCGCGCCCGAACGCCTTCGTCGAGATCTTGATTCCCGGAGGCGCCTGGCGGCGCTTGTACTCCGCCCGATCGACCATGCGGATCACGCGCTCGACGTCGGCCGCCGAGAGGCCGCGGTGCACCAGCTCCGCCGCGTCGAGGTCCTCCTCGATGTAGCCCTCGAGGATCTGGTCGAGCAGCTCGTAGGGTGGGAGCGACTCGTCGTCGCGCTGCTCGTAACGGAGCTCGGCGGACGGCGGACGCTCGAGCACCGAGCCCGGTACGAGCTCACGGCCCGCCTGCTCGTTCCGCCACCGCACCAGGCGGTAGACCTGCCCCTTGTAGACGTCCCTCAGCACCGCGAACCCGCCAGCCATGTCGCCGTACAGCGTCGCGTAGCCGACGGACAGCTCGGACTTGTTCCCGGTCGCCAGCACAAGCCAGCCGAACTTGTTCGACAGCGCCATGACGACGTTGCCGCGAATGCGCGCCTGGATGTTCTCCTCGGCCACGTCGGGCTCGCGGCCCTCGAACGCCTCGCGGAGCAGTTCGTCATATGCGCCCATCGCATCCTCGATCGCGATCTCGCGGAAATCGACGCCCAGGTTCTCCGCGACCGCGCGCGCGTCCGCGCGTGTGCCCTCGCTCGAGTAGGGGGACGGCATCGAGACGCACGTGACCCGCTCCGGCCCGAGCGCATCGGCCGCCAGCAGTGCGGCGAGCGCCGAGTCGATGCCGCCCGACAGCGCGATCACCACGTGCTCGAAGCCGTTCTTCTCCACGTAGTCGCGCAGCCCGGTGCGCAGCGCGGCGTATATTTCGGCGTCCGGACTGAGTGTGCCGGCCAGCTCGCCCGACACGACCTGGGTGTCGCTCACGGGCTCGGTGCTCACGCTCGCCAGCGTGAACACGGCCGGCTCGGCAATCGGGACGGCGCGGCGCTGGCGGCGGACATTCACCCGGTGGCGGGTGTCGCGCAGTCGCGCTGCAGCGATCGCGCGCGGGTCGATGGTGCAGAACGTGAGCGACTCCTCGAACTGGGGGGCGCGGGCGAGCACCTGGCCGTCCTGGTCGATCGCGAGGCTGTGACCGTCGAAGACCAGCTCGTCCTGGCCGCCGATCGTGTTCACAAAGACGACGGCGGCCAGGTAGTCGACGGCCCGCTGCACGAGCATCCGCTCGCGGCGAGCGCCGTACCCGGCGCGGTACGGCGAGGCGGAAAGGTTCACGATCACCTGCGCCCCGGCGAGCGCCTCGCTCATCGCGGGCGGGCCGGGCTCCCAGATGTCCTCGCAGATGCTGAGACCGATCGGCACACCGTTCACCTCGACGATCGCGGCCTCGGCGCCGGACTGGAAGTAACGCTGCTCGTCGAACACCCCGTAGTTCGGCAGGTACATCTTGCGGTAGGTGGCCACCACGTCGCCGTCGGCGAGCACAGCGGCCGTGTTGTAGACGTCCTCGGCCTGCTCGGGATAGCCCACCATCGCGACGATGTCGCGCGTCTCGGCCGCCAGCTCGCGCAGCGCGGCGCGGGCGGCGTCGAGGAAACTGGTCTTCAGCAGGAGGTCCTCCGGCGGATAGCCGCTCAGCGTGAGCTCGGGGAACACGACGAGCGCGGCGCCCTCGTCACGGGCGCGCGCGATCTGGTCGGAGATCTTGCGGGCGTTGCCGCCGATGTCGCCGACCGTCGGGTTGATCTGCGCGAGAGCCACGCGCAGCAGGTCAGAGCGCTCCTCCATGCCTCAATTATGGCGGCCGCATCCGAGCGTCAGGTCCAGGAAGCGGTTCGGCCGGATGCGGTGCTCGAAATGCCACCACTCGCGCCAGTAGCTCGCGAATCCGAAGCGCTCCATGACGTTCTTCAGCGTCAGCCGGTTGCGGAGCATGCGCCCGGAGGCGTTGTAGGTGTTCGCGCGGGGGCCGAGGGAGTCGTACCCACCCATGCGCAGCCGCTTGCCGTCGCGCCGGCGGACGAGCGTCAGGTCCACCGCGCTACCGGTGTTGTGGCGACTACGGCTCGCGATGTAGGTGCCCACGAGCCCGCCGCGGCCGCGCCTCCGCGCCCAGCGCACAAGGGCGCGCGTGGCACGGAGCGGGCGATAGGCGTCCATGATCAGGAGGCCCAAGCCGTTGCGGCGCAGGTAGCGCTGGATCTGGCCCAGGCTGAAAGCCGCGCGTTCGTGCAGAAGGGCCCAGTTCTCGCAGTACCCGGGCAGCCGGCGGCCGGTGAGGTTGTCGCTGCCGAGGTAGTCCAGCTCGACCCGGATACCGGGCGCATAGCGGTGAACGTCGACGAGTCCGGCGCGGCGCGTGGCCGGCGTGCCGGCCTCGTCGCGGTCCGACGCCGTCGCGCGTCCGCGAGGATGGAACAGCCTCTGCGCGACGCCACGGAGCGTCTCGGTGCCGTACTCGTGCGACGGGTTGCCGTCGGTCAGCACTGCCATCGACACGCGCGTGTCACCGCGCTCGAACAGCGCCGCCTCGTGGACGAGCTGGCCGGCGCCCGTGCCGCGCCAGCCGCCCTTGAAGAACGTCCTGAAGCCCGCCCGCGCGGCGTAGCGGGAGAAGCCCCAGCGCTGGTAGGCGACGATCGAGGACAGGAGGCTACGGGCGTAGGCGCGCGATGCCTTCGGCACGAGCCTGTCGATCCTGTTGAAGAAGCGAGCCTGGTCCTCGGCGCTGAAGTGCGCGTTCGCCCAGTAGCCCGCAACCGAGAAGCGCGTCATATGCGCGCGCTTCGCGAGTGCGTAGAGCGCGGCGTCGCCTACGCGGTAGTAGATCGTGTCGGCCGCGTCGTTCGAGGATGAGCTGATCATCGGGCCGAGCGAGCCGCGCTCGCCGGCATCGGGCCGGCGGTTCCCGATCGCGCGCAGGTATGCCACGAGCAGCATCGCCTTCACGAGGCTCGCGCTGACGTACACGCGGTACGGGGCGAAGCCGTGCATACGTCCCCAGTTGTCGATCAGCGCCCACGAGTTCATGCCGCCGCGCCTTTCGAGGTAGCCCCGGGCCGCGCGAATCCGGTCACGCGGGGGGAAGCGGGCGGGCAACACCCGGCGCGTCATCCTGCAGCCTCGCCCGGGCCGCACCCGCACCCTCACCTGGGTGAGGCCTCCGGCCAGGATCCGGGCGCGGCGTGCGCAGCGGTCGGTGGGCGGGTCGAGCAGCGAGCAGTTACCGTCGCAGGGCCGCTGATAGCTCACAACCCTGTAGCGGCCCGGGCGCAGCCGCCGGATCATCCTGAAGCGCGCCCTGTCGACGCGCCTGCGCGCCACCGTGGCGCCGGCCGCGTCGCGGACGCGGACGAACGAGACCGCTCCCTCGACATAGCGCGGCGAGTGAGCGAAGGACTGTCGGAGGTCGAGCGTGCCGGGCGCGGCTTCGGCAGCGGCCGGCAGGGCGAGCGCCGCCAGGGCAGCCATTGTGGCCAGGGTGCGCTCACCCACCTGCGGGATGGTACGGGTGCCCGTATGGACGACGCAACAGAGTGGCCGTAGCGTGAGCCCATCGAACGACTGATCCGACCGATATTCGAAGCCCGCAGCTACGGGCGGATCCTCTACATGCTGCTCGCGCTGCCGCTCGGGGTTGCTGAGTTCAGCTTTCTGGTCACGGCGATCGCGTTCGGGTTCGGAACGGCCGTGACCCTCATCGGCATCCCCGTCCTGATCGCCACGGTGTGGGCCTGGCGCTGGCTCGCCGAGCTCGAGCGACGGCTGATCGGGCGCCTGATCGGGGTCGAGATCCCTACGCCCTACCGGCCTGACCCGACCGGTGAGCGCTGGTGGAGGCGGGTCGCGGCGCGCCTGGCCGACCCCGCCACGTGGAAGGACCTCGCGTTTCTGCTCCTCCAACTGCCGCCGGGCATCGTTTCCTTCACGGTCGCCGTGACGGTGATCGGGGCCGGGCTGGGGCTGCTGTTCGTGCCCGCGTATTACTGGGCGCCCGGCGACGGCGAATGGGTGGCCGCGACTCACGTCGACACGCTCGGCGACACGCTGGCAGTCGTGCCACTCGGCGCCGTCATCCTCCTGCTCGGCATTCCAGGCCTGAGCGCGCTCGGTCGCCTCTACGGCTGGCTCGCGGCGCAGTTGCTCGGCTCGAACGCCGACCCGGCGCTGACCGCCCAGGTCACGGAGCTCCAGGACGCCCGCTCGCGGATCATCGCCGCGGCCGACGCAGAGCGCCGGAAGATCGAGCGTGACCTGCACGACGGCGCCCAGCAGCGACTTGTGGCGCTCGCGCTCAACCTGCGCATGGCGGAGCAGCGGGCAGCCAGCGGGGACCCCGAAGCCGCCGAGCTCGTGCGGCAGGCGGGGGAGGAGGCGAACCTGGCTCTCAAGGAGCTGCGCGACCTCGCGCGCGGGATTCACCCGGCGATCCTCACCAACCGCGGCCTGTCCGCCGCACTCGAGGACCTCGCGTCCCGTGCCACCGTTCCCGTTGAGGTCACCGCCGCTCCCGGCGAGCGTCTTCCGGACGCCGTGGAGGCGGCCGCCTACTTCGTCGTCTCGGAGTGCCTGGCCAACATCGGGAAGCACGCGGAGGCCACCTCCGCGACCGTGTCCGTGACCGCGGACAGCGGTCTCCTGCAGGTGGTGGTTGCCGACGACGGTGTCGGAGGAGCGTCGCTCGAGAACGGCTCGGGCATGCAGGGACTCGCCGACCGCGTGGGAGCGCTGAGTGGCACGCTTTCCGTGGAGAGCCCGCCCGGCGAGGGCACGCGTGTCGTGGCCGCGATCCCGCTGACCGAAGCGGCGACCGAGGAGGGGCTCATCCTGCACGGGGGCCCGCGTGTCTTGCAGGACGTCCAGGCGGACGGGGTCCAGGCGAATCGCAGGCAGCACCTGGTGTGGCGAAGCCTGTCGCTCGGCATCGTGGCTGGGGTGCTGGTTGCGATCTGGGCACTCACCGATCCCGGCCTGCCCTGGATCGTCTGGCCGCTGCTCGGCCTCGGCCTGATCGCCGGCCTCGATGCATGGCACGTCGGCTCGACGCCACCACTCCGCGAATCCGACCTGGCCGGCGCCCACGACCGCGACGCGGCTTTCCGCCGCCTGACAAAGAGCCGCCGCCTCCGCCACCTCATAGGCGTACTCGTGATCCTGAACCTGTTCATCGTGGGCGTCTGGCTGGCGTCGGGCTCGAGCTACTTCTGGCCCGCATGGGTGATGCTCGGCTCAGCGATCGCGATCGCCATCAAGGCACTACCGCGGCCAGCCCGAGCCCACGGCAACCTGCTCGGCGACCACCCCTAGCCCGCGAGCGGTAGCGAGGTGGTTTGGACTTAGCCGGGAATCCGGATGTACCGGTGGGCATAGTTGGCCCGGTGACGATGGAACGCGGCATGGTCGGCCGCCTTCCCTATCTCGGAATGGGAAGCGGACCTTCGCGCTTCATAGCGGATGGCGACCGGTCGGCGTAGTCCGCCCGCCGCTGGGGAAGCACTCAGCGGTGTCCGAGTGATCCACAGCGGCGGCGCGGCACCGACCCCGACTCGTCAAGCGATGAGTTTCGCGCGGCGCGACAGTCATAGGGACACGACTGCGCGAGATCCTTCCTGCAATCTCACCGCCTCGAGATGAGCGCGATCACGCACCTCTTCGCCGGCGTTCCGGTATCCGATCTCGATGTCAGCATCGATTGGTACACGCGGTTCTTCGGGCGAGCGCCAGACCGTCGCGTCGGGGACGAAGTTCTCTGGGAGATCGACGATCCCGCGTGGCTCTTCATCGCGCCGAACTCCGTGAACGCGGGCGCGGGCCGGATCACCTTCGCCGTTGCTGGGCTCGACGAGCTGCTCGAGCGCCTCGCCGCCGAGCGCATCGAGCACGAACCGATAGAGACCTATTCGAACGGCGTCCGCCATGTGAACATTCCGGATCCGGATGGGAACGCGATCGCGTTCGCCGAGCCGCCCGACGCGTGAGAGACTCCCGCGCGGACGAGGACTCGTAATGTGGGACTTCGAGCACTCAGTGGAGGTGCATGCCTCGCGTGAGCGGGTCTGGGCTCTGTGGACAGACATCCCGGGTTGGCCGAGCTGGAACCCGGGAGTGGCTCGCGCCGAGCTGGACGGGCCGATGGCCGAGGGTGCGACCGGCACGATACGTGCTGCCGGCGGCCCGACGTCGGCGCTGAGGGTGCTCGAGGTCGTGCCCGACCGGAGCTTCGTGACCGAGGCCTCCGAGCGATTCATGCGCCTGCGCTTCGAGCACGAGCTCGGCGAGGCGGACGGCGGTCAGCTCCGCCTGACGCAGCGCGTGCACATGACAGGCCTCGCGACGCCGCTTATGCGACACACGGTCGGGGCTCGGCTCGAACGCTCGATCCCGAAAGCGCTCGCGGCCCTGGTCGAGCGCGCGACGGGCGAGTCCCAATCGTGAGCGCGGCGATGCCACAATCAGCGCGTGACTGACGACGCGCCTCTGAGGGATGAGCTAGGCACGGCGATCGAAGCGCGCCAGGAGCTCGGCGAGGAGATGGAACCCGCCGTGATCGATGCTTTCGTGGAGCGGATCGAGCGCCGACTCGCGGATCGTGATGATCGGCGCGAGCGCGCACTGAAGCGGAAGCGCGATCACCAGAAGGACATGATCCTCGGCTCGATGGCCATCTCAATCCCGCTGTTCGTTGTCGCCGCGGTGTTCACCGGCCTGGCCGGCGTTGTCGCCGTCCTCATCGCCCTGGTCCTGATCGCGATCGTCTCGACGCGAGGAGACTGATGTTCGCGACCTCGGGCCGGGCCCTTCTGGCCTACGAGACGACGGGCGTCGAGGGCGGTGCCGATGTCCTGCTGATCCACGCCGGCGTCAACGACCGGCGCAGTTGGAGGCACGTCATCGAGCGCCTGGCGGAGCGTCACCGCTGCGTGGCGTTCGACGCGCGCGGATATGGCGAAACCACCTATAAGCCGGAGGACGGCTGGTCGGCAGTCGGGGACGCCGTGGCGGTTCTCGACGCCGCCGGTGTCGAACGGGCGGTGGTCATCGGCTGCTCCGTGGGCGGCCAGGCCGCCGTCGATCTCACCCTGGCCCACCCCGAGCGCGTCGCGGGGCTGGTGCTGATCGGCTCAGCCGTGCGGGGCGCGCCGTACCCCGAGGTCCAGGAGGGCCCCACGGCCGAGCTCGAGCGGAGGATGGAGGCGGCGGACGCCGCGGGCGACATCGAGGAGGTCGGCCGGCTCGACGCCTGGATGTGGCTCGACGGCCCCGGTGCGGAGGAGGGACGCGTGGACGGGCCCGCGCGCGAGCTCTTCCTGGAGATGAACGGTCGCGCGCTGCGTGCGGACGAAACCGGCGAGGGCGCGGAGCTCCCAGCGGCGTGGCCCCGTCTCGGCGAGATCACGGCACCGACACTCGTGCTGGTGGGCCGGCTCGATGTCGAGGACATTCAGGTGATCGACGAGCAGGCGGCCGCGCTCATCCCGGGCGCCCAGCTCAAGTTCCTCGACGGAGTCGCGCACGTGCCCCACCTAGAGGGCGATCCGGCGACCCTCGCCGAGATCTCGGCGTTCGTGGACGCGCTGGCGTCGCGGGCCTAGCCTCCCTCCGCGACCGCGGGAGTCGCGGCCGGTGCCGGATCGCTCGGGAGGCGAAGCGAAGCGGCGAGCCCGAGGAACAGCGTGATCGTGGCCTGCACGCCCTGGACGGTCGTGTCCAGGTCGTCGGTGATGTCGTTGATCATCACGTTCATGTTCGAGCCGGCGAAGCTGCAGATGAACTGCGCGAGCGCGAGCGGAGCCAGGAACCTCCGCCGCGAGACCGCCGACTCCGGCGTGGCGCTCACCCGACCGCGGGCCCTGCGGCGGGCTCGGCGCACAAAGCTGGTGCGCTCGGACGCCTAGGACGGAAGCAGGCCGACGACGTCGCCGAGCTCACGGATCGACCGCTCGGTGATCGGGTCTACGACGAGGATGATCTCGTCCGCTCCCGCCTCGGCCAACTCGCGCAGAGTCGTCGCGATCTCACCGGCGGATCCGGTCACCGGCGGCGCGTCCGGCGTAGGCGCGCGCTCGCCGCTCGCGGTTCCCGGGGCCACGAGGACGCAGGCGCTCCGCTCGAGGTCGCCTGGGTCACGCCCTGCGTCACGCGAGGCGGTGCTGATGCGCTCGTTCAGCTCCGCGAACCCATCCGGCGAGTTGCCGTAGTCCTCGTACCACGTGTTCCAGGCATCCACGTGCGGGAGAGTGGCGGCGAGCATCCGGGGCCCGTTGCTGCCGATCATCAGGCGCGGACGCCTGGTCGGGGGCGGCAAGAGAACCGCTTCCTCGGCCTGGAAGTAGCGGCCGCGGAGGGTCACGCGCTCGCCGGCGAGGAGCCCGCGAATGATCGCGAAGGCTTCCTCGAAACGCGACACGCGGCGGTCGAACGGGAGCCCGAACGCGCGGAACTCCTCCTCGTTCCAGCCGGCGCCGAGCCCGACCACGAAGCGGCCGCCGGAGATCTCGGCGAGCGTGGCGGCCATCTTCGCGATCAAGCCCGGCGGGTGAAAGGCGGTGCAGGCCACGAGTGGCCCGAGCTCGACGCGGTCGGTGGCCGCGGCGAGCGCCGCCAACATCGTCCACGCCTCCCAGGGACCGCGCTCGGCTTCGCCGTCGTCCCGGTAGAGGAGGTGGTCGCCTAGCCAGATCGAATCGAAGCCGGCGGCCTCGGCTGCTTGGGCCATAGCGAGGTGTTCGGTCCACGGCGCAGGCCGCTCGACCTCGGGAAGCTGAATTCCGACGCGGGGCGCTCCGGGCCTGATGGCCGCAGCCTATGTGCTCCGCGCCGGGATGCGATTCCTCGGAGCTTTGACGGCCGGAGATTGAAAGGGAAGTTGCGGCTCGTTGATCGCTTCGCCTGGCGAGAGTACTTTGGTCGCGTGCCGGGCGATGCGCCCGCCGAAGCTGCGCCGCTTCCAATCGGAGGACCGGTGTCCTCTGCTTGGCGCGAGGACATGCTCACGCGCGCCGGCGAGCTCGAGGGGCTCAAGTCTTGGATCGCCGCCAATGGCAATGGCAAGCACTCGAAGGACATGCTCGACGCCATCGGCGAGCATCTGAAAGTCGTCGGGGGCACGGCTGCCGAGAGCGGCAAGGGCCGGTTCGTGAGGCTGTGGCGTGGCTTGACCGGCGCGTCGTTCGAGCGCACGCTCGGCAACCTCGACGCCGCCGAGGTGCATCTGCTTCGCCTCGCCCGCCGTCGGTGCTGATCGCTGCGCTGCCGAGCGTGCGGGCCCACGTGAACCGCTATCTCTCCAAATTCGACCCACGACGGCAGGCCGTCGACCGCATAGCGGAACAGCAGGCGGAGCGGATACTGCACAATCCGAAGCCACATCTCGCGGTGCACCGGCGGAACGGGCTGGGGCACGAACAGCGCGAGGTAGTGCTCAACGCCCAGCACGCCGCCAACTCGCAGCGCCGGCGGGATCTCATCCGGCTGCGCACCTTCCGCAACCTCCTATTGGGCGGGATTCTCGTCTTCACTCTGATAGCCGTCGGGCTCGGGGTGCTCGGCTCGATCTCACCCACCACCATCCCGCTCTGCTTCACCCCCGAGGCCGAGGGCAGGGTCACGGTGGTCTGCCCGCGGGCGGAGACTCCTCTCGGTCCGGTGAGCCGCGGCAGTGACCTCGATCCAGATCCCGCCATTGCCCGAACAGCAACCCGCGGCGACGTCTGGCTGGTGGAGCTGCTCGGAGCCCTCGGGGCCGCACTGGCAGGAGCCGCCGCACTGCGCAACCTCGGCAGTAACTCGACGCCCTATGCCGTGCCCGTGACGCTCGCTCTGTTCAAACTCCCCACCGGCGCGGTAACCGCCGTCGTCGGCGCGCCGACTTCGTCCCCGGGCTCAGCGCGCTCGACAGCTCCGCCCAGATCCTCGGCTGGGCCGTGATCTTCGGCATTGCTCAGCAGCTGGTCACCCAGTTCGCCGACAGCCAGGCAGCCGGATTGCTCGAGAACATCAAGGGCCAGGGCGCCGCGGGCAATCGACAGACGAACAGCGGGTAGCCGAGGCGAGGCCCTCGTCTGTACCGCTCCGCGATCCTGGGCCGCCCGAATCCGAGGAGGCGGCATGTTCGTCGCAGTATGCCTCAGGCGCGGTTCACCGGCGCGGGCTGCACTTGCCCTGGTCCTCGCCGGGGCGTATCCTCGCGCCAACTGACCTCCGGGATCCGGAAGGGCAGGTGAGCGATTCATGACGATTGCCGCCACGGGACACCGCACGACTCACCACCGCCAGGGCTGACCCTCGGCCCTCGCGGGGCGCCACCGCCCCCGCCCGCTCGAAGTTCACCGGAGGTTTTGTTTGTCGCGCCACGAGCGCACGCCAACCGATCGCCGTACCCATGCCCGGCAACGCGGCTCGGACAGCTTCCGCTGCCGCAACTGCCGCCTTGACGTACCGATGGCCGCGCCCGGCACCCGGCATCGCAACCACTGTCCGAACTGCCTCTGGAGCCGGCACCTGGACGACGACGTACCCGGCGACCGGGCGGCCGGCTGCTCCGGCTCGATGGAGCCGATCGGCATATCTGTCCGGGACGACGGCGAGTGGGCGCTCGTGCACCGCTGCACCGCGTGCTCGACCGTGCACGTGAACCGCATTGCCGGTGACGACAACCCACTGATGCTCATGCGCCTAGCCGTCCGGCCGTTGGCGCAGCCGCCCTTCCCGCTGGAGTGGTTGACGCGGGTGTGACGGTGTTCCGCGGACCTGTGGCGTATCCCACAGACACGCGAACCCAAGCACGGTATCGGCCCAGGTTCAGACGCACTGGCGATCGCCTCGGGCGTCGCCTTGGTGGCCGCGATCTCGGTGCGCAGCAGATTCGACATCGAGGCGTTCGCCATGAAGCGCCCGAGCGGGCAGCGAGCTCTCGAACACTGCGGGCGTGAGTGCCTCCAGCTGGCAGCGAAGCCGATCGATGTCCCGTTTGGTGAACATGGGTGATGGACGCAGCTCGGCGACCCACGAATATCAGCGAGACCGGCGCATAATCAGCTTCGGGCGGTCGTGGCGCACGGCATCTGGCCGACAGAACCAGTCGCGACATCCCATACGAGGCCACCTGGCAGACCCGGGTGCGGGGAAGCGGTCAGCTTGATCAGTGCGGGCGAGATGCTCGCTGGGCCAGAGGCAAGAGCTCTGTGCGGCAGGCCTCGTCACGGCCTGATCCCCGGCGCCCGCCGGTTGTACGCTTGACCTCGAGATGAAGGGACTGAGGGCCCGCTCCCGCGATCGCCTGCTCGAGCTCGACGAGGTCGAGCGGCGGCTGCAGCCGTTCGGGCGCCGGTACCTGGGCGTCCGCGAGATCCCGCTGGACGCGCTCGTCGGCACAGACGGCCGCGCCAGCGCCTTCACCCGCGACTTCCGCCCGCTTCACGCTTTCAGTCGCGACCGGCTGCGCTCGCTCGAGGGTGCGTTCGCGGGCGGCGCCTTCCCGCCGATCGTCACGGTCAAGTTCGGTGAGACGTACTTCGTTATCGACGGTCACCACCGCACCGCCCTCGCGCGGCGCGCAGGCGCGGCGATGATCGACGCCGACGTGACCGAGCTCATCGCGCGCGTCCCTCTCCCGGCCGGGGCGGACATGATCGAGGTCGTTCTCCGGCAGCTCGAGCGGATCTTCCTCGAGGACAGCGGGCTTGCCGAGGCGCGCCCCGGCGTCCGCGTCTCGGTCAGCCGACCCGCGCACTACCTCGAAATGCTCGAGAACATCCAGGTGCACGGCTACCACATGATGCGGGCACGCGGGCGCGTAGTTGAGAACGCGGAGATCGCGGCGAACTGGTACGACGCCATCTACACGCCGACGCTCGAGGCGATAGACCGCCTGCGCCTCGGCCGCCTGTACCGGGACGCGCCGCCCGGAGACCTCTTCCTCGTTCTCCACCGGCACCGGCGGGATGCGTTCCCCTCGACCGGCTGCCCCCACCTCGCGCAGACCGTCGTCTCAGTGATCGGCGACGGCGGGCGGCGCCGCCGGCTGCGGTTGCCGGGCCGCGGCCGCCGCGCCTCGGCCTAGCTTTCGGGCGTCCGCCACCCATCGGTGGTGCAAGTCGCGCTTAGCGATAGCGAGCGGACGCTCGTGTATTCGCGCTCGCCGTTGTCCGACGCGAGAGTCGTCGGTGCGGGACCCGAGACGCCCGCTTCGATAGGAGACGGACGGGGCTACGATCGGTCGGTGTGGCGGAGGATCACCGCCGCGCCAGCTACGAGCTGGGGGAGAATGGCACTTGGGTGGGAGCCGCATGGAAGGAGCCGGACCGCTGGCCGCTCAGCTGAAGTCATCACACCTGAGCACGCTCGGCGCTTTCGTGACGCGAGATCGGAAGGACAAGTGATGGCCCGACATCCCCGTTCCGAGGAAGTCGTCAGGGGTCTGATCCGCGTGGGCGAGCAGGAGCTGACCGGCGAGGACGAAGCACAACTCGATGGGTACTTCGCCCCAGACTTCGTCTTCCAAGGCCCGGACGGCGCCCAGCTGGACTACGAAGGCCTCAAGGGCTACTTCGCATCCTTGCGAGCAGCGTTCGACGACCTGACCATCAGCCGCGGGATCATGGTCATCGAGGGCGAGTATGTCGCCTGTCAGACCACGATCACAGGAACCTTCGTGCGTGGAGTTCGCACTCGCCGTCGGCCTCCTTCCTCCCAATGGCTGCCGGGTCGTTTTCGAGCTCATCAACATCTTCCGATACGACGAGGAAGGACGACTCGCCGAGGAATGGGTGCAGACGGACAACCGAAGCCGGCTGCCTCAGTGGTCGCTGAAGGCCGCTGAATAGTGCTCCACGAAGGTGCTGTCTACTTCGACGCCTTCTTCGCTCGAGCCTGTAACGAGTGACCTCGTCTCGTGAGGCTTGAGCGGCAGCATTGAACGAGTCGGCCGCTCGCTGCCTCGGCGCCTGCAATGCCTCATCGGCAGCGTTTCGTTAGAACCCCCAAGCGTGGCAATCAACAGAGCAGTGCCGAACATCAAGTCAGACCGGCCTGCCGAGACCCGGGATTTCCTCGTGGACTTGCTGGGCTTCGAGGTGGCGATGGACATGGACTGGGTGGTGACCCTGGCCTCACCCACCAACCCCGCGGCCCAGGTGACCATCATCGGCAACGACGACCCGGCGGCGCCGGGGATATCGGTCGAGGTGGATGACGTCGATGCCGTTCACGCCAAGGCCGTGGAGCAGGGTCTCGAGATCTCCTACCCCCTGCGCGACGAGGAGTGGGGGGTTCGGCGCTTCATGCTCCGCGAGCCGAGCGGGATGACGGTCAACGTCTTGTCGCATCGCCCGCGCTGAGTGCAGCTGCCCGGTCCTCAAACCCTGTGTGCCCGCCTGAGCTGCGCTTCTAGGTTGGAGATCGCCTGCCCGGTGCCCGAGAAGGTGATAGCTCGCATCCCCACAGCGCGGGCTCCGTCGACGTTGGCTTGCACGTCGTCAAGGAACAGCACCTCTCCTGGGGCGACGCCAAGGCGCTCGCAGACGATGCCGTAGGCCGCCGGCTCCGGCTTCAGGTGTCCGACCTCGTGCGAGTAGACGATCGTGTCGCACATGTCCTGGAAGCCGTACGCGTCCTGCTCGCGTTCCCGCGCGCCGACGAAGCTGTTGCTGAGCATCCCAGTCCTGAAGCGAGGACGCAGGCTCCGAAAGTACTCGGCGAGTGGGCGGTTCAGCGAGCCGAGATATTCCGCCCACGCATCGTTCATCAGCTCAAGGAGAGCTCCATCATCGAGATCCAGCGCCTCCGCCGTTCGGTGTTCGATCTCCCCGAGCGTCACCGCCCCGATGTCGCCACCACTCCACAGCCGGTCTATGCGCTGGGCGAGTTCGTCTGCTGCGAGTCCCAGCTTGACCGCCCAGCGCTCTACCCACCCGGTGGCCGGATTGACCTCCAAGACTCCCCCGACGTCGAACACAACAGCCCTGACTGGCACGCTCACTGCATAGCACGGGGCTGCGTACCGGCCGGCGTGACGTCGGAGCCGAGCGTGAGGTTCTGGCGCAGGCTCGACACCGGGGACGCCGTTGGCTGGGGAGCCTGAGCGCGCCGTTCTCGGACGAGGGCGCGAGCCCAGAGCAGCCGCCGTCTCGCGCAAGCTGTCTAGCGCAAGGCTCCGCGCCTACGTGGGTATGGGGGCCGGTGCTGCCGTTTCCAGTCGCGAGGCGACGTGTTGGGCGCGGCCCAGAAGAGCGACGGCGCTGGCGAAGCACACGAGCCCGATGGGTCCGATCGGCGGGGGGTGCGAGACCACCATGAAGGACAGCGCCAGCAAGATGGTGGCGAGGAGTGGCGCGCCAACATGGCGGTATGCGATTGCGGCCGCTACTACACCCACGACCCACGCGAGCGATCCCACCATGGCCACGATGCCCGGATCGCCGACGATCACGTTGTCGCCCAAGCTCTGGATCGTGTCCGCCACGGCGGGGCGTTGCCTCGCGGGCGCGTCGTTGCCGTGCTGGACGAGCGCCCCGATCGCGAGCCCGATCACGCTCTCATAGGCGGCGTAGAAGAGCACGAAGGGCCCGATGGCGAGGCGGCTGATCCTCGCCGCTTTACCCGGCCAGTCGCGCACCAGCAGGTAGAGAGCCAGGCCCATCAGCCCGATGAAGACGAGCGTACCTGCGTGGACCACCTGGTAGGCGACCACGTCCTCGCGCAGATCGGCGTAGACGTGGTTGGGGTCGACGTCCGGGTGAAACCACAACAGCACCGCCCATGCGAGTGGCACCCCGATCGCGAAAGCGAGCAGTGGGCGGGTGAACCGAACGGGCGAGTCCATGTGGCCTCCTCGGGCCGGGTGTCCCCACCCTACGCCCCTTATGGGGTCAGGTCCACTTCGCTGCAAGCCGCAGCGTCTTACGGCGAAACGCACGGTTGGCACGGGTTAGCCGCCGCAATTCGTGCAAGACGGGCACCGAACGTTGTCGCAAGTGTCACATGACCGTACGCTGATCGAAGTGGGCGTGATCGAGCATCGCGAGCCCGGTCCTGGCGAGGCCGTCCCCCAGGCCCTCGGTGAGGAGCTGTCGCGAGGCGAGACACCGTCGGACGGCGCCGGGGAGGCGATCGATGAGACGGGCGCAGCGCTCTTCCCTCAGCTCGTCTGGGCGCACTACCAGTGGGAGCGGAAGTTTCACTCAGATGGTTCCGCCGATCCGGTGCTGGAGCAGGCGTACCGGCAGAAGCTGAGGAAGTTCCAGCGGAAGGAGGGTCGGCTGGAGCAGGTCTACTGGTCCACCCGCGATGCCTCGGCGGTGGCGATGACCGTCCAGCCCGGGAAGCCGGCGCGCCTGAACGGCCTTGGGCTGCGAGACGAAGACGATGTCGTCCGGCTCCACCGAGTGACCGATTGGGCCACGCGCGGCGCTCCACGCATCGCCGACCTGCTGCACGAATGCGACCTCCTCGCCATGAGGGTCTCGCAGGTCCTGCGCGGGACGACCGAGCAGATCGCGCTTCGCTGGATCCTCGGAATCGAGATGCACCTCCTGGGGTTCCTCGAGCGCGACGGCACCCCCGACGAGAAGGCCGAGGCGGAGCTCGTCGGCGTCCAGAGGCACAAGCTTGCCGACTGCGAGGCGTACTATCACCGCGCCGCCAGCAAGGCGGGGCGAATCGTCTACGTCTCGGGGATGCTCATCGGCGTCTGGCTCGCTGCTCTTTTCGGCGTGGTGGTCGGCTTCCTGTTGTGGGCGGCGGGCGTAGGCGACGACCGCCTGACCATCCTGATTTGCTACGGCGCTGGAGCGATCGGCGCCCTGGTCAGTGCCTTGTCGCGGATGAGCAGGGCCGAGCACGGCCGCTTCAACATCGACTTCGAGCTGGGGCGCCCGCTTCTGCGGAGGCTGGGCGTCTACCGGCCATTCCTGGGTGGCGCCATCGGCGTGGCGCTGTTCTTCCTCCTCGCCAGCGGACTTCTCGACATCCAGGTCGACGACGCGCAGAAGCCGTACTACTACGGCTTCTTCGCCTTCCTCGCCGGCTTCAGCGAGCGCTTCGCCGCCGTGGTCCTGGGTGCCGCTGAGCACAGGCTCGCGCCGGGCGAACAGAGAACGCAGCCGAGCAGTAACACCGCTGATCCGTGACGAGCGTCAAGGCCCGCACGCAGCCGCGTTGCCTCGCACCCACTGCACCCCCGAGCGTGAAGGCGGCTCGGTAACGAAGCCGACGACCCGGAGCAATTTCCACCACGACCAGCCGTAGCTCCGTGCGCCGATCCGCGTGAGTCGCTACCGCTTGCTGGGCATCGGCGCGGCTCCTGACGGCCCGATTCCACCAAGACGAACCACCGACGGCCGCTGGAGCCGGACACGTTCTGCTGACGAGAAAAGCACGGGCCGCCACCGGCGGCCCGTGCTTCCGTACGGTTCTAGTCCGGTCAGTGGCCCCAGCCGACCGGCTCCTCGTGGCGCACGCTGTCCTCGCCGTCCTCGCCTGTGCGTATCCGGATCGACTGGTCGACGTCGTAGACGAAGACGCGGCCGTCTCCGATCGCTCCTGTGCGCGCCGCGGCGACGATCGCCTCGACCGCCTCGTCGACCACCTCCGACGGCACCACGGACTCCACCTTGATCTTCGGCAGCAGCGAGATGTTCGCCCGCACGCCGCGGTACTGCTCGGTGTAGCCCTTCTGGCGGCCGCAGCCCACGACCTCGCTGACGGTGAGGCCCGACACTCCGAGCTGGTCTAGCGCGTCCTGCACCTCCTGGAGCCGCTCGTGGCGGATGATCGCCTCGATCTTCTTCATCACGCTCTAGCCCTCCTGGAGCTGGGTCGCCATTCGCGACTGTGTGACCGGGGCCGGCTGCCTCGGCGGCCAGCCCTGCGGCATCGCCGGGGGACGGTACTCCGACCCGGGCACCGGCATGAACGCCTCCGGGTAGCCCCACATGCCGTGCTCGACGATGTCGAGTCCATAGCGCTCCTCCTCGGGCCGCACGCGCAGGCCGTAGACCTTCTTGATCGCGTAGAAGACCAGGAAGCTCACGGTGAACACCGAGGCGAAGGCCGCCGCCACGCCGATCGCCTGCGCGCCCAGCTGGTGGAACGAGCCCGTGTAGAACAGCCCTCCGTCGCCGATCGCGTTGAGCTCAGCCAGCCGCGGGCTCGTGAACAGCCCGCACGCGAGCGTCCCCCAGATGCCGGCGACGCCGTGGGCCGAGAGAGCGCCCACCGGGTCGTCGAGCCTGTGGTCGATCCAGATGATCGCGCCCACCACGATCACGCCAGCAACGAAGCCGATGATCGGTGCGGCCCAGTACTCGACGTAGCCCGACGGCGCCGTGATCGCGACCAGCGCGGCGATCGCGCCGTTGGCTGTCATGCCCATGTCGAACTTGCGAGTGATCAGGTAGCTGACGAGCATCGCGCCAAGCACGCCCGCCGCCGCGCCGAGCTGGGTGACCACGACCACGTCGGCGAAGCGCATGCCGATCGCGCCCAGCGTGGAGCCGGCGTTGAAGCCGAACCAGCCGAACCAGAGCACCAGGACGGCAAGCCCCACCAACGGCATGTTGTGGCCTGGAATCGCGTTCGGCTTGCCGTCGTCGCTGTACTTGCCGAGGCGCGGGCCGAGCAGCAGCAGTGCCGCCAGGGCGCCGGTCGCGCCAGTGAGGTGGACCACCGTCGAGCCTGCGAAGTCCTGCATCCCAAGGTTTGCCTGGAGCCAGCCGCCGCCGAAGATCCAGTGGCTGATGACGGGGTAGATCAGCGCGCTGAACACCACCGCGTAGATGAGGTAGGCGCCGAACTTGATGCGCTCGATCGTGGTCCCCCAGACGATCGCGAGGGACACCGCGCAGAACACGAACTGGAAGAAGAACTTGGCTGGAACCGCCGCCTGTGAGAACTCCATCGCCGGGAATGCCGACGGGTCGGTCGTCCCGAGGAAGGTGCCCTCGGTCCCGGCGAACCAGCCGGCGCCGCCGAAGGCGAGCGCGAAGCCTGCGGCCCAGTAGCAGACCGCCGCTATCGAGAAGTTCGCGAGGATCTTCGGCACGACCGTGCCGGCGTTTTTCATCCGCGAGAAGCCGACCTCGAGAAAGAGAAAGCCGACCTGCATGAACATGACGAGCACAGCCGCGACGACGACCCAGGTGGTCTCGATCGCCGGGATGGCGTCCTTGAGAGTGGGTTCCATGACCCTAAATGGTCCGGAAGGCGGCCGAATCCGTCATGCGCCCGGCGTACAGGATTCGGCGGGGCCGGTTTGTACCTGGGGCGAACTACTCGCCGAGCTTGACGACGCGAGCGCGCGTGCAGTGCGCCAGCTCGCGCGGGTTCACGCAGAAGAGGCTGTGCGGGTCACCTGCGGCCGCCCATACGCGTTTGTGATCGAGGAGCGCCTCGTCGAAGAGGACCGGGAGGTCGTGCCCGAAGGGCGGCACACCGCCGACAGCGAAGCCGGTGGCGGCCCGGACCTCGTCGGCCTGAGCCTGGCGCACCTCAGCCACGTCGAGCGCGTCGGCGACCTTCTCGGTGTCCACGCGGTGCTGGCCTGAGGCGACGCAGACCACGGGCTCGCCGTCGGCGACGAACACGATCGACTTCGCGATCTCAGCCTCCTCGCAGCCCACGGCGGTCGCGGCGTCCGCGACCGTGCGCGTAGAGGCTTCGAGACGCTGCACCTGCACCTCGATCCCAAGGTCGCGGGCGCACTCCGCGAGCCTATCCCTCACGCACGCACCGCCTGGCCGGAGGGCTCCGTCTCCGCCGTGAGCTCGACATGCGCCTCAGCCGCCAGCTCGGCAAGTGAGTCGCGGACGTCCTCGGTGAAGTCGTCGAGGTCCCACATCAGATCGAAGTCGCCCACGATGCCGAAGTTGATGCGGCCCGCGTACGAGAGCAGGGCCACGCCGAGCGCCTGGTTCTTTGCCAGCGGGACCATCGGGAAGGTGTCGACCATGCGCTTGCCGGCGAGGTAGAGCGGAATCTGCGGACCCGGCACGTTGGTCACGACGATGTTGAAGAAGCGCTGGCGCGCCATCAGCCGGGAGGCCTGGCCCATGACGGTGGCCGGCGCGAAGCCGGAGAGCTGGGTCAGCACCTGGGCCCCGACCGCCTGGCCGCCGGACTTGAGGCCCTTCAGCTCCTCGCGCACGATGTCGAGCCGCGCGACCGGGTCCTGGCACCACACCGGCAGCGGCGCCATCATCGCGGCGACGCGGTTCCCGAGCGCGCCGCGCTCGACGTCGGCGCGCACGCTCACCGGAACCATCGCCTTCAGCTCCACGCCGTCTGTGTTCTGGCCGCGGCGGCGCAGGTGCTTACCGAGCGCGCCCGCGATCGTGGCGAGAACGACGTCGTTCACCGTGCCGCCGAGCTCGTTCTTGATCGCCTTGATGTCGGCGAGGTTCACCCGAACCCAGGTGAAGCGGCGGTGCGGGCCGATCGACTTGTTGTAGGGGGTGGGGGGAGCGGGGTTCAGGCCGGCCCATGCCATGGCGCCCACGCCCACGGCGGCGTCGCGCATCCCCACCGCAACTCGGCGCGGTCCGCGCAGGACCGCGCGGACCGACCGCGCAATTTCGGCGGGCACCGTGGCCCGCTCGACGAGCGCCTCGCCGAGCAATTGAGCAGAGGAGGGGAGGGGGCTCGGGAGCCAGCGGTCGCCGGTGTCGGCAGGCGCGGCCGGCTCGGGCGAGGTGTCGAACAGCACCGACATGATGTCCACGCCGGAGATGCCGTCCACGAGCGCATGGTGGGTCTTCGACAGCATCGCGAAGCGGTCGCCCTCGAGCCCGTCGACGAGCCAGATCTCCCATAGCGGCTTGTCGCGGTCGAGCTGCTGCGCGAACACGCGGCCGGCGAGCTCCCTCAGCTGTTGCTCGGAGCCCGGCGCGGGCAGGGCGGTCGAGCGGACGTGGTAGCGCAGGTTCAGGTGCGGGTCGTCCACCCACTTCGGCCGGCCCTGGCCAAACGGCACGAAGGCCACGCGCTGGCGGTAGCGCGGCACGAGGCCGAGGCGGCGCTCGATGGCCTCGAGCAGCTCCTCATACGGCGGCGGGGAGCCTTCGAAGATCATCACGCCGGCCACGTGCATGTGGGAGGCGGCGTCCTCCAGATGGAGGAAGGAGGCGTCCAGCCCCGTGAGGCGATCCGAGGACATGCCCGAAGACTACGTCAGAGGGACAGGCTGAGCTGATCGTCCGAGATCGCGAGCGCCGCGCCCTCGTCGAGCCCCGCCACACGGACGCCCAGGAGGCGCACCGGCCGGCGCGGATCGAGGCGGCGGAGGAGCTCGAGGGCCACCGTCCCGACGGTGGCCCGGTCGTTCACCGCGGTGTCGAGGCTGCGAGCACGCGTGACAGTGCTGAAATCGTCGAAGCGGACCTTTATGCCGATGGTGCGGCCGCGCCGCTCCCCACGGACAAGCGTCTCGCAGAGCTCGCCGCTGAGCCGCTCGAGCACGGGCTCGAGCTGCGGGAGGCCGTGCAGGTCGCAGTCGAAGGTGGTCTCGCGCGACTCCGACTTCGCGATCCGGACGGTCTCGATCATGCGGTCGTCCTCGAAGCGGGCGAGCGCCGCGAGATGAGGGCCGAGGCGCGACCCGAACCACTGCGTGAGCTGCTCGTCCGGCGTGGCGCCAAGGCGGCCGAGCGTGGCGATGCCGAGCTGCTCGAGCCGGGCGACGGTCTTCGGTCCGATACCCGGCACGAGCCCGGGCGAGGCCTCCGCGAAGCGGATGCGGGCGCCATCGGCGGTCAGCTCGAGGAAGCCGTCGGGCTTCTCGGCGTCCGAGGCCACCTTCGCGACCAGCTTGTTGGGCCCGATGCCGACGCTGCACGTGAGCCCGGTCTCGGCCTTCACCGCCTCCTTCACGCGCCTGGCGGCGGAGCGGTGGCGGTCCAGGCCGGTCAGGTCGAGATAGGCCTCGTCAAGCCCCACGACCTCCACGCGCTCGACGTGGCGCCTCAGCACGGCCATGACTTCCTTGGATCGTGCCCGGTAGGCCTCGAAGTCGGGCGGGACGAACGTGGCGTCCGGGCACAGCCTGCGCGCCCGCTCGGCGGGTGTGGCCGAGAAGATCCCGAACTTCCGCGCCTCGTAGCTCGCGGTCGTGACCACGGCGCGTGGGCCGCTGCCGGCTACGACGACGGGAAGCCCCACGAGCTCGGGCCTGCGCTGAAGCTCGACGCTCACATAGAAGGCATCCATGTCGACGTGAGCGACTCTCACGCCGACGAGGTTACGTGGGCTGGTGGATGGGACGGATCAGCATCTCGTTGACGTCCACGTGAGGCGGCTGCGTGAGCGCGAACAGGACGCCGCGAGCTATGTCGTCGGGGTCCAGCGCGCCGCTCACAGGGTTGTCGAAGAACGGCGTGTCCACCATGCCGGGCTCGATCAGCGTCATCTTGATGTTGGTGTCGGCGATCTCCTGGCGGAGCGCCTCTCCCATTGCCGTGACGGCGTGCTTTGTCGCCGAGTAGAGCGACCCGGGGAGCGCGCGGCGGCCGGCGATCGAGCTCGTGAGAATCAGGTGGCCGCTGTTCTGCTCCTTGAAGTGGCCGAGTGAGGCGCGGATCGAGAGCGCTGTGCCGAGCACGTTGGTGTCGATCATCGACTTCCAGTGCTCGACGGACTCCTCGAGGAAGCCGCGCTTCGCGCCGAAGCCGGCGTTGGCGAAGTAGGCGTCCATCCGCCCGTAGCGATCGAGCGCCGTCCGGATGAGCGCCTGCTGGTCGTCCCAGCTCGTGACGTCGCAGCGTACGGCGAGCGCCTTCTCCTCGCCACCGAGCTCCTCGGCGAGCGCGGTGAGCTTGTCCTCCGAGCGGGCGGCGAGCACGACGCGCTGGCCGAACTCGACCGCTCGGTGGGCCGTGGCGGCGCCGATGCCCGTGCTGGCGCCCGTGATCACTAGGACTGGTTCGCCCTTCCCCGAGCCGCGGGCCGTGCCCGCGGCGCTGGCTTGGTCTTCGTTCATGGCGCGTGAGGTTACGCTGCTCGCCCGTGGCGCCCGTCGACCCAACCGCTGCTCGCTTCCGGGCGGTTCCCGCGAACGCCGGGCATTACGAGAGCTTCTATCTGAAGCTGTGCCATCCCTCCGAGCCACTCGGCACCTGGATCCGGTACACGGTGCACAAGCGCCCTGGCGCGGCACCGACTGGCTCGCTCTGGTTCACGCTGTTCGAGGCGAGCGGGCCGCGGGCGGCGAAGCTGACGCTGCCGGGCCCGTCGAGCGGCGGGGCCGACTGGCTGCGCGTGGGAGAGGTCCGGATCGGCGCGGACGGCGCTCGCGGGTCGATTGGGGAGGAGGTCGCGTGGGAGCTTGTCCTGGTCGAGGCTGAAGAGCCGCTATTCCACTTGCCGGCGGCGTGGCTGTACCGCGCTCCGCTACCGCGCACGAAGCTCCTGTCACCGGCGCCGGCCGCCCGCTTCTCCGGGACGCTCCGCGTGGACGGCCGCGAGATCGAGGTCGACGGCTGGCGCGGCATGGTGGGGCACAACTGGGGCACGCAGCACGCCGAGCGCTGGATCTGGCTTCACGGGCTCACCGCGGACGGCGACTGGCTCGACGCTGCGATCGGACGCGTGAAGGTCGGCCCGCTCACCACGCCGTGGGTGGCCAACGGGGCGCTGAGCGTCGCGGGCGACCGGCACGTGCTGCGGCGTGTGCGGGTCACCGACTATCCGACCAACTGCACGTTCACGCTGTCCGGGAGTGGGGTGGAGGTGCGCGGAAGCGTCGAGGCCCCGCGCGAGCGTTTCGTCGGCTGGGTCTACGCCGATCCGGACGGCTCGGAGCACCACGCGGTGAACTGCTCGATCGCGGAGATGCGCTTGCAGGTGAGCCGGAAGGGGCGAGGGAGCGCCCAGCTGGTTGTGCCCCACGGCGCGGCCTACGAGCTCGGAATGCGCGAGCGCGACCACGGGATCGAGATCAAGCCCTACACGGACGGATGAGGGCGTCCGCCGAGATCGTGATCGAGCGGCCGATGGAAGCGGTCTGGAAGTGGGCGTCGGACCCCCAGCACTGGCACCGGTGGGAGGAGGACCTGGCCGAGGTCTCGACCGACCACTACGAGATCACCGAGAGCGATCCGCCGCGCCGTCAGGTCGTGCGAGCCGTGTCGGGGCGCTTTCCCTTCGAGGGGACGCTCGAGCTGTCAGAGGATGTGGGCGGCACCCGCGTGCGGCACATGGTCGACGCGGGCCCCGAGGACACGCTGGCGCGCGTCCTGTTCGTCGGCGCCCGCCCGCTGGTCCGGAGGAGCATCCAGCGGCGGATCGGCTCTCAGCTGGCGCGGCTGAAGACGATGGTGGAGCTGGAGGCCGCGCTCTAGACGGGCGTCAGGGCGCCAGGCGCTCGACACGCCAGCCGTCGGCGGTCCGCTCGTAGCGGTGGCGGTCGTGGAGACGGTTGTCGCGGTGCTGCCAGAACTCCCAGACCTCCGGCTCGACGCGGTAGCCGCCCCAGTCCTCGCGAACGGGCAGCTCCGCGCCGGCGTGCTCGCGGTCGAGCTCCTCGACACGGCGCTCGAGCCACTCGCGGTCAGGCACGACCTCACTCTGCGGCGACGCGAGCGCGCTCAGCTGGCTCTGGCGCGGTCGGCTGCGGGCGTACGCCTCGCTGTCGGCGCGGTCGACGCGCGTGACGGGCCCATCGACGCGCACCTGGCGGCCGAGTGACGGCCAGTGGAACAGAAGTGCTGCGCAGGGGTTCTCCCCGAGCTCGCGCCCCTTCCGGCTCGAGTAGTTCGTGAAGAAGACGAGCCCGTGCTCGTCGAGGCCCTTCATCAGAACCATGCGCACGGAGGGCTCGCCGCCCGCCGTCGCGGTCGCCACGGCAAACGCCTCGGCGCCCGGGCCCTCGGCGGCACGCGCGTCGTCGAGCCAGCTCTGGAACAGGGTCAGCGGGTCGTCCACAAGCCGGCATTCTGAGGCAGCGAGCGCGCGCCCGCGGCGGGTGGGCGTTTTTCGTTGCGAAATCGAACCGAAAACGCCAACCCAAGTGCCTTCACCGCTGTAGTTCGTCCCAAGTTGACATAACCGTCGTTATCGAGGATTGGTTCAATTTCCGCTGCGATCGGCATACTGAGGCCCTGGTGCGTGCCGTACTAAGAGGGGATAACGCCCATGGCCGACTTCGACACAAGCGAGTTCAGGGCCGCGCGCTTCGCGCGCAGCCGCGCCGAGGACCTCGGCGAGCGGAGCTTCCCGATCGTCATGCGCGGTTATGACCGCGCGGCGGTCGACGCCTTCGTGGAGGAAGTCCGCGAGCTGATCGCCGACCTGGAGAGCCGCCAGTCGCAGGAGGCGGTCGTCCAGCGAGCGCTCGCCGAGGTCGGCGAGGAGACCAGCGGCATTCTCCAGCGCGCCCACGAGACCGCCGACGAGATCGCGGCGCGGTCCCGGGCTCAGGCCGAGGGCCGCATCCAGCGCGCCGAGCGCGAGGCGGACCTCGTTCGCCAGCAGGCTGACGCCTACACGGAGAAGGTCGTCGTCGACACGCGGCTGCTCTGGGACGAGCGCCAGCGCCTGATCGAAGACATCCGGCAACTTGCCGAGGACGTGCTGAACACGGCCGAGGAGGCGCTCGAGCGCGTCGCCATGCCGGAGATGATCAGCGACCAAGAAACGGACGAGACGCTCGCCCGTCCCGAGGAGAACGGCCCGCCCACGAACGAGGTCGAGCTCGACGTCCTACCCGGCGGCGCGAGCGACGACGTCGCCGAAGACGCGACCGAAGAGAACGAGGAAACCCGCTAGAGCGGCAGCTTGGAGCGGGCCCGGCGACCCGTCGACGCGCTCTTGTTGGTCGCCTTCCGCGAGGTGCCGAACGACTTCGAGAAGAGCTTGCCGATCGGTCCGGGCCCCTTGCCGCCGGCGCGCTGGCCCGCACCGAGTGTCCGGTCCACTCCCCGCTGCGGCCAGATCGAGAGACGCGGCAGGAGGAAGGCGAGCACGAGCAGAACGATGCAGACAGCGACGAGGATGGCGATGGTCATGGCGCCCGGGTACCCGTCATGGCGCTCGCGTCAAACCGCCTAGACTCTCTCGACCGTGGCCAAGCAGAAGCAGAAGCAGATCAAGATGCAGGTGCAGATGGGCGCGCTCGCGGCGATCCCGCAACTCGAGTCGCGCACCGACGAGCAGCTCCAGGGCGAGTCGAAGCACCGCGTGGCCGCGAAGGCGATCCTCGGCGCCCGGGCCGCGGAGCGCTACGACGCCAAGGCGGCCCGCGCCTACTTCAACGAGGCGCTCGCCGGCGCGCACCCGCAGGAGCGGCCCGCGCTCCGGCAGATGATGAAAGCCTCGCTCGCTCTCGCCGAGCGCCGTCCGGACGAGCTCCGCGACGCCATGGAGAAGCTCGGCCAGGAGGCGCCATCCGGTCGCCAGATGTTCATGCTCCGGATGATGGGCTTGCTCGTGCCGCCCTCGAGCGCGGGCATCCTCGCGCGCATCCGGGGGATCGTCCTGATCGTCCTGATCGTGATCGCCCTCCTCGCGATCGGCACCGGCATCGTCCAGGCGATCGGTCTGATCTTCGGAGGGATCGGCTTGGGCAGCTCGGTCTTCTTCGGCTTCCTGCTGGTGGTGGTCGTGCTCGGCGTGCTCGTGCTGCTGGGCAGGCGCAGACAATCCAGAGCCGCCGCGACCCGCGCGGGCGGCGGGTAGCTCCCGGGCGGGCGCCGGCTCAGTTCAGCGCGGCGGACAGCCGGCGCCGATACTCGCGCGCGAGTGGGTCGTCCGGCCCGAGCTCGGTGAAGATCGCGACCATCACGCGCCGGATGAGGTCCTTGCGATCGGAGTCGGCCTCGTCAACCAGCGCGGATTGGAGGCGCTCGAGCGCGCCGGCGTGATCGCCGCGGTCCCAGGCTTCGAACGCCGCGTCGAGCTGCGGATCGGCAGGTAGCTCGATGCGCGCGAGCAGGCCGGCCGCGACGAAGTCGCCCGACGTGTCCTCGAGCAGCTCCATCGCCTGTTCCGTCTCGCCGCGCCGGAGGAGCAGTTTTCCGAGCGAGCGGCGCGCTGTCGCCTGCGAGGGGTCGAGCTCGAGCGCCCGGCGCAGGTCCGCCTCCTCCCCACTCTCAGCCAGCTCGTCCGCCTCGGACGGCACCAGCGTGTCGAAGAAGCGCTCGACGTGCGCGGGCGGCTGTGCGCCGGTGAACTCCGCGGCCACGCGGCCGTCCTTGAACGCCTTCACCGCCGGGATGCCCTGGATCCGGAAGGCTGCCTGGAGCCCACGATTGCGCTCCACGTCCACCTTGGCCAGCTCCACCTTGCCCGCGCGAGCCGTCGCGGCCCGCTCGAGCACCGGCGTCAACTGCTTGCACGGGCCACACCAGTCGGCCCAGAAGTCCACGACCACGGGCAGCTCGCGCGAGCGCTCGAGCACGCGCGGCTCGAAGTCCGCCTCGCCGACGTCGAAGATGGTGGGGCTGTGCTGGGTGTCAGTGCTCACCTACGGTTGCCTTTTCGATCACCACTGACTGTAGAGGCGTGCCGGTGCCGCCACTGTCCGGGTCGCCCAGCTCTCCGATCGATCTCACAACGTCCATGCCCTTCGTGACCTTGCCGAGCAGCGCGTAGTCGGGCGTGAGCCCGGCGCCGGCGGCGGTCACGACGAAGAACTGGCTGCCCGCCGTGCCGGCGGGCTCGTTTCCGGCCTTTGCCATCGCCACCACACCAGGCTTATAGGCCGCGTTCGCCGGAACTGGATCCCTGGTCGAGTATCCGGGCCCGCCGGTGCCGCTCGCGGTCGGGTCGCCTCCCTGGATGACGAAGCCGGGCACGATGCGGTGGAAGATCGTGTCGTCGAAGAAACCGTTGTGCGCAAGCGACGCGAACGAGGCTGCGGCATTGGGCGAGGCCTTCTGGTCGAGCCGGATCGTGAACGAGCCGCAGCTTGTCCGGAGCTCCACCTCGTAGGTCTTGGACGCGTCGAGCGGCTTGCCCGGCTTCTTCTGCCCGCGGCCGTCGCGCGGCGCCGGCTGCTCGACGTCCTTGCACTTGCCCGCCTGCTGCGTGGCCGCGGGCGCGGCCGTCGAGTCCTTCTTCTGTGCGGACTGATCGTCATCATCGCCGCATCCGGCCAGCACGACCGCGAACGCGCACAGCAGCGCTGAGATCCGCCTGAGCACGGCGGCGTAGGCTAGCTACGTGCCCCTCAGCCCCATCGCCCAGCGCTACGACCAGTTCATCCTCGACCTGGACGGCTGCGTCTGGATCGGCGACGAGCCGACGCCGCGCGCGGTAGAGGCGATCGACACCATTCGCGAGGCCGGCCGCGACGTCGTCTTTGCGACCAACGACCCCCGCAGCGCGAGCGAGGACTACGTGGCCCGGCTCTGGAAGATCGGCATCCGCGCGTCGCTGCGCGACGTTGTGACGGTGGGCGGCGCGGTCCAGCACGTGCTGGCCGAGACGCGCTCCGGCCGCACCGCATTCGTGGTCGGCACGGAAGCGCTGCGCCGCCACGTGACCGACGCCGGACTGCGCGTGCTGAACGGGACCGATCTGGCCACTCGCGCCGAGGTCGTCGTCGTGGGGGGCACCGAGGAGCTCGTCTACGACGACCTCCGTTACGCGGCTCTTGCGGTGCGCCGCGGCGCCGACTTCATCGCCACCGCGCGCGACCCTACCTACCCGCAACCCGACGGGCTCTGGCCCGGAACCGGTGCGATTCTCGCCGCGATCGAGGTGGCAAGCGGCCGCAAGGCGGAGACCGTGGGAAAGCCCGAGCCCCAGCTGATGCTGACTGCCCTGGACCGACTGGGCGCGAACCGCCGCACGCTGGTAGTGGGCGACCGAGTGGACACCGACCTGGCGGCGGCCGCGGCCGCGAAGCTGGATGCGGCTTTGGTGCTCTCAGGGGGCACGGAACGACAGGCACTGAATGGGGTCGAACCCGAGCCGGTTGCGGTGACCGACACGCTCGCTGACCTGATCCTGGCCTGAAATTCGGTAAGCGTCCTGCCCTAGGCCGCGTATTGCGGCCCTAAGTAGGACGCGTGGCCCCTCAATGCCGTCGTTCGTCCGGGGCGGTGCCACGCACCACCGCCTCCACCTCCCCCAGTTCCACGCCCAAGAGCGCGCACGCGTCGCCGTTCACCATCAGCCCCGCTCCCGCCGCCTGCGCCAGCGCCTCCGCGAGCTCCACCCCGCGCACGTCGTGCAGATGCGCCGCGCACACCGCAGCCACGAAGTCGGTGTGCCGATCGCCGTGCACCGCCACCGCTCCGCGCCGGCGCAGCTCGCGCTTCAGCAGCGGGAGCAGCTCCTCGAGCGCCTCAGCCCCACGCTCCGCCGACTCCACGGGCACGTGGTGCCAGGGCAGGCCCGCGGCCTCGTACGCGCCCAGGTTGTGGCGTGAGCTCATCGTGGAGATGCACAGGCGCACACCCTGCGCCTTGAGGTAGGCGATCTCTCCCGCACGGCGCTCGGGGCGGTGGCTCCTCCCCCCTCCTCCCGGCCGTTCGAGCCCGCACAGCTTGCCCGGCCGTGCCCACCAGATCCGTTTCGGCTCCTGCTCTCTCACGCTCATGCGAGCAGAAGTGCGCAGCGGCGTTGATTCGCCCCCAGTAGCATGCGGCGGGTATGTGCCGCGTGTTCGGCTGCGTCGCTTCGGAGCCGGTTTCGATCCGGCACGAGCTAGTGGAGGCGGACAACCCCCTGATCCGCCAGTCGGAGGACCACGACTCCGGCTGGGGCATGGCCGTCTACGAGCGAGCCGACGGGGCGGAGCCGCGCCTTGTCCGCTTCCCCGAGGCGGCCCACGCCGACAACGAGTTCCTGAACGCCACAAACCTCCGCGGCCGCATCTTCAACGTGCACGTGCGGCGTGCGACCATGGGTCAGCTCTCGCCTGAGAACACGCACCCCTTCTGCCTTGGGAGCTACACGCTCGGGCACAACGGGACGATCCTCCGCTACCCACGGCTCCTCGAGCCCGGCATGCGACAGCCCGAGGGCGACACCGACTCTGAGCATCTCTTCAACCTCCTGATGCACGATTTCGACGACGGCGAGCCCGTGGCTTGCCTGCGCGAGACGATGAAGCGCGCAGTCGAGTGCTCCGCCTTCAGCGGCCTCAACGTCCTCTTCAGCGACGGCGAGAAGCTGTTCGCCTACCGCCTCGGCCTGTTCGAACTCCACTGGCTGGCGAGGCCGGGGCAGCTCCTGGTGGCGTCAGAGCGGGTTACCGACGAGCCGGGCTGGCACAGCGTGCAGCAGGACGTGCTTCTCACGCTCGACCCCAACGACCTCGAGGAGCCTCACGCGGAGCGCCTGCTCGGCGACGACCTCTTGGAGCGAGCCCGGGTCCAGAAGGTGGACCTCACTCCACATCTGCGGGGGACCGAGCGCGGCAAGGTCGCGGCGGAGCGCGCGAAGGCCGCCGCGGCTGCCGGGTGAGCCGCCGGTTCGCGCTCCTCGTGAACCCGGCTGCGGCGGGCGGGCGCGCACTCGAAGCACTCCCGAGGGTCCACGCGACGCTTGACGCGCTGGGCGCGCAGCACCGCACGGTCACCACCCGCAGCATCGACCACGCCTACCAGGAGGCAACCAAGGCGGCGGCTGCCACCGAGACCGTGGTCGCTCTCGGCGGCGATGGGCTGCTTCGGCCGCTCGCAGGCGCTCTCAAGGGCAGCGAGAGCGCGCTCGCGATCGTCCCCTGTGGCCGCGGCAACGACCTCGCCCGCGTGCTCGGCATTCCCGACGAGCCCGATGAGGCTGCCCGGGTCGCCGTCGAGGGCCAGGAGCGCCTGCTCGACGTCGCGAACGTCGAGGGGACGCCCTACATGGGGATAGCGAGCTTCGGCTTCGACTCAGACGCCAACCGAATCGCAAACGAGGCGAAGCGCGTCAAAGGGAACGCGGTGTACGTCTACGCCGCCATCCGTGCCCTCGCCTCATGGAAGCCGGCGAGCTTCACCGTCGCGGTCGACGGCGCGCGCCACGACTACACGGGGTACACCGTCGCGGTGGGCAACTCGAAGGCGTACGGGGGCGGCATGCTCATCCTGCCGATGGCCGAGCTCGACGACGGCAAGCTGGACGTCATCGTCTGCAAGCAGGTCGGCCGGCTTCGCTTCCTGCGCGACCTTCCCAAGGTCTACAGGGGGACCCACATGCACCTGCCCTACACCGAGTTCCTTCGCGGCGAGGAAATCGAGGTGAGCTCGAGCCGCCCGTTCGTGATCTATGCCGACGGCGACCCGATCGGCGCGACCCCCGCCGTCATGCGCGTCGAGCGCCGCTCCCTGCGGGTCGTGGCCCCGCACTGATGTTCCAGCTCGCACGCGCCCTCGCCCGAGTCGCCCGGGCCGCGAGCCGCCGCGTCGGACGGACCGGCGGCACGACCGCGCCTGGCAGAATGCTGCTGCGCGTGTCGCCCGGCGCGCTCGCGCGGATGTCGCGTGAGCTCGCCGCCGGCTCGGTGCTCGTGTCCGCCACCAACGGCAAGACCACCACGGCCGCAATGATCGCCGCCGCCCTGGAGCGCTCGGGGCGCCCCGTCGTGCACAACCGCGCGGGGTCGAACATGGCCTGGGGCGTCGCCACCGCGCTGCTCGACGCGGGCCGCGAGCGCGGCCAGCTGGGACTGTTCGAGGTGGACGAGGCGTGGCTCCCCTCAGTGGCTCGCGACACCGCCCCGCGCATGCTGCTGCTCTCGAACCTGTTCCGTGATCAGCTCGACCGCTACGGCGAGCTCGAGCTGCTGGCGGACCGCTGGGCCGAGCTCACCGCCGAGCTCGACGGCCGCGCGCGGTTCGTGCTGAACGCGGACGACCCACTCGTCGCGGACCTCGGCCGCGAGCGGAGCGGGGTGACCTACTTCGGAGTCGAGGACGACTCACAGGCGCTGCCGGGAATGCAGCACGCCGCCGACTCGAAGCACTGTCGCAAGTGCGGCCATGCCTACGAGTACGACGCCGTCTATCTCGGCCACATGGGCCGCTACCGCTGCCCGAACTGCGGCCGCAGGCGTCCCGACCCGCAGGTGGCCGCCACGAGGGTCACGCTCGACGGCATGGAGGGCTCGCAGGTGGAGCTGCGCACGCCCCACGGGGAGCTGGCGCTCAGGCTCCCGCTCCCCGGCCTCTACAACGTCTACAACGCCGTGGCCGCCACCGCGACAGCGCTGGAGCTCGGCGTCCCGCTCGCCACCGTCGGCGCCGCGCTCGAGGGCTTCGGGGGCGCGTTTGGCCGCGTGGAGACGATCCCGGTCGATGGCCGCCGTGTCTCGATCCTCTTGATCAAGAACCCCGCCGGCGCGAACGAGGTGCTTCGCACACTGACGCTCGAGGACGGCAAGCTCGACCTGTGGGTGGCCCTTAACGACGGTATCGCCGACGGCCGTGACATCTCCTGGATCTGGGACGCCGACTTCGAGGTGTTGGCCGGCCGGGTCCGGCGCGTGACCTGCAGCGGCACCCGTGCCGAGGAGATGGCGCTCCGCCTGAAGTACGCCGGAATCGACGGCGAGCTCGCCGTGGACCGCGAGCTCGGTGACTCCCTCGACGCCGCCGTGGCAAACGCCGAGGGCGAGCGGATCTACGCTCTCCCCACCTACACGGCGCTGCTGGAGCTGCGCGACCTGCTCGCCGAGCGCGGCCTCGCCAAGCGGTGGTCTGAATGATGAGCACCTCGGTCGCCTGGCACGAGGTGGAGAACGGCTCCTACGACGCCGACCTCTTCCTCTGGCGCCAGTTAGCGGACACTGCGAACGGCCCGGTGCTCGACCTCGGAGCCGGCACAGGCCGCGTGGCCGCCGACCTGGCCGCGCGCGGACACGAGCTGGTGGCGCTGGACCTCGATGCCGAGCTGCTTGCGGTGCTCGCGGAACGGTCGCCCGCCGTCGAGGCCGTGCGGGCCGACGCTCGCTCATTTGAGCTCGAGCGCACCTTCGCGCTCGTGATCGCCCCCATGCAGCTAGCCCAGATAGTCGGCGGCCCGGACGGTCGTGTTGCCATGCTCCAGCGCGTGCACGCGCATTTAGAGGAGGGGGGGACGTTCGCCGCCGCGCTCACTGACCTGAGAGAGGTCATCCTGGACGAGACGTCCTCTCCCCCGCTCCCCGACATTCTCGAACGCGACGGCTGGGTGTTCTCCAGCCAGCCCGTTTCCCTGGCGGCGGACGACGACGGCCTGGTGGTCGAGCGCCGGCGCCAGGCCGTGTCGCCGAGCGGGGACATCGAGGAGACGATCGCGCAGGTTGCGTTCGACTACGTCAGCCCCGGCAGGTTCGAGGCCGAGGCGCGCTCGGCAGGCCTCGAACCGATCGGGCGCCGAGACATCCCGGAGAGCCTCGATCACTTCGGCAGCACGGTGGTCATATGCCGGCGCTGAGGGTTCTGTCGCTCTACCCCGAGCTCATGAACATCTATGCCGACCGCGGGAACATCGCCGTGCTCCGCGCCCGCTGCGAGTGGCGCGGCCTGGGCTTCGAGCACGCGGCCTCGAGCCTGGGCGACTCCTTCGACCCCGAGGCCCACGATCTCTTCTATATGGGCGGCGGTCAGGACCGTGACCAGGTCGCGGTCGCCCGTGACATGGAACGCACCAAGCGCGAGACGCTTCACCAGGCCGCCGGACGCGGCGCTGTCGTGCTGGCCGTCTGCGGCGGCTACCAGCTGCTCGGCCACTCGTACGAGCTTGGCGGCGAGGAGCTGCCGGGGGTCGGCCTGGTCGACCTCCGCACGATCCGCGAGCCGGGCCCGCGACTGATCGGCAACTGCGCCATCGAGGCGGACCTCGGCACCGGGCCGCGCGTGATCGCGGGCTTCGAGAATCACGGCGGCCGCACGTACCTGGGCGCCGCCGAGACGCCGCTCGGACGGGTCATCAGCGGCCACGGCAACAACGGCCGCGACGGCTTCGAGGGTGTGCACTCGCGCAACGTCATCGGGACCTACCTGCACGGCCCGCTGCTGCCGAAGAACATCTGGCTGGCCGACCGCCTCATCGAGCTGGCGCTCGGCACCCCGCTCGAGCCGCTCCCGGACGACGCCCTCGAGGACGCGGCGCACGCGTCCGCACGCCGCGCCGCGGGCGTCTAGCGTGTCTGCGCGGTCGAGCTGCCGAGCACGCGCAGAACCTCGGCGACCGAGGTGATCCCCTGCGCGATCTTCGCGAGCCCGGCCTCGTGGAGGGTGCGCATGCCCTGCGCGCGAGCCGCTGCGACCAGCTCGTCATGGCGCCCGCCGTCCAGGATCAGGCGCTTAACCTCGTCGCTCATCGCCATGACCTCGTAGAGGCCCGTGCGCCCCTTGTAGCCCGTCTGGGCGCACTGCACGCAGCCGCCGGGCTCGAACGCGTTCATCGCGCGCGGATGCTCGAAGCCGTTCTCGGCGAGCGTGGCCTTCGTTAGCTTCACCGGCTGCTTGCATTCGCACAGGTTCCGCACCAGGCGCTGGGCGACCACGCATCCCACGCTCGAGGTGACGAGGAAGGGTTCGATGCCCATCTCGATCAGCCGCGCGGCGGCCAGAGGAGCGTCATTGGCGTGCAGAGTGGAGAGCACGAGGTGCCCGGTGAGCGCCGACTCGATTGCGATCTGCGCCGTCTCGCGGTCGCGGACCTCGCCGACCATCACGACATCGGGATCGGCTCGCAGCAGCGCGCGCAGCCCGGTCGGGAAGGTCAGACCGGTCTTCGAGTTCACCTGCACCTGCTTGATGCCGTCGAGCTCGTACTCGACCGGATCCTCGACGGTCACCACCGTGCGGTCAGGCGTGTTCAGCTCGCTGAGGGCGGCGTAGAGGGTGGTCGTCTTTCCGGAGCCGGTCGGGCCGGTCACCAGAATCGCGCCGTGGCTGGTTCGGATGGCCGTCTCGAAGCGGCGCCGGTCGTCGTCCTCCATGCCGAGTCCGTCGAGATCCATCACGATCTGACGCGAGTCGAGGATGCGCATGGCCACAGCCTCGCCCCGCACCACCGGCAGCGTTGCGACGCGCAGGTCCACGTAGTTGCCGTCCACGGAGAGCCCGATGCGCCCGTCCTGCGGGACGCGCTTCGTCGCGATGTCGAGCTCGGCCATGATCTTGATCCGCGAGACCAGCCCGGCGATCAGGTGGCGCGCGACCGTGGTCGAGTCGGATACGACCCCGTCCACGCGGAACCGAACGCGCATGTCGCTCCCGCGCGGCTCGAAGTGGATGTCGGAGGCGCCGCGGCGGACCGCGTCGGCGATCACCGCGTGCACGAGCTTCACCACCGGCGCGTCGTCGGCCGACTCGCGCAGCTCGATGACCTCGGCCTCGAAAACGTCGTCCTCGATCTCCTGCACAGAGGCCTCGAGCGTGCTGAGCTGCTCCACCAGCGCATCGAGCTGCTCCGGCGAGGCGACCGCGCGGCGCACGTCGTAGCCGGTGGCCATCGTGATGTCGTCGAGTGCGAGGAGGTTGGCGGGATCGGCCGTGGCCACCAGCAGCGTGCGCTCTGCGAGGAAGGCGATCGGGACGGTCCGGTAACGGCGCGCCTTCTCGCCGTCGATCAGCGCGGCGGCGCCCTTGTCGACATCGAAGTTGTTCAGGTCGACGTAGTCAAGCCCGTTCCGCTCAGCGAGGGCCTGGGCCAGCTGGCCGGAGCTCACTATCCCGGCCTCCGTGAGCGCCTGGCCGAGCGGCCGGCCCTCGCGCCGGCCGCGGTCGACCACCTGCTCCACCACGTCGCGCTCGGCGAAGCCGAGCTGGACGATCACGTCTCCGATACGCCGTGTGACCCCGCTCCGCTCCGTGGGCGGGGTGAGTCCCGGCACGGGGAACGGCTTGGCTGAGGCAGCCTGAGCTTCCATTCCCCACTGGTATCGGCAGGCGGCCGGGTGAGGTCAAGCCTCCGCGGCTTCGGTTGCCGCGAGGCGCGCGCTCTCCCCGTCCGGGAACACGCGCAGGCTCTCGACCATGTCCGCGATCTCGAACACCCGCGCGATCGGGCCGACCGGGCAGATGATCGCGAAGCCCTGCCCGCGGCGGACCACGCGGCGGCGTGCGTTGATGAGCAGCGCCAGGCCGGTCGAGTCCATGAAGACGACGCTCGAGAGGTCGAGTACCAGCGGGGTCTCGATCTCGGCAAGCGCCTCGTTGAGGGCAGCAATCATTCGCGGCGCGGTCGCGATGTCGATCTCGCCCTCGACAGCGAGCAGCTGATAGCCATCGCTTCGCGACCGCTCCACGGCAAGCGGTGTCATCACGGCGGTGGTGCAGTCTACGCGTTCGTTTGTCCTCCGTAGCCGCTACGGTCGGAATGTGCAGCTCTCCGACTACCAGCATCGCTCACGCGCCACCGCCGTCTACCCCGATGCGGGCGACAACCTCACCTATCCTGCGCTCGGCCTCTGCGGCGAGGCGGGCGAGTGCGCCGAGAAGGTGAAGAAGGCGATCCGGGACGACGCCGGGGTGCTGAGCGACGAGCGCCGCGCGGCACTCGCCGCCGAGCTCGGCGACGTACTCTGGTACGTGTCACAGCTCGCCACCGAGGCAGGACTTGACCTCGACGAGGTTGCCGAGGAGAACCTGGGGAAGCTGCTGTCCCGCAGGGACCGCGGGGTCCTGCAGGGCAGCGGCGACGCGCGCTAGCCGAGCGGCGCCAGCAGCGACTTCTTCCCCTCGAAGGCGAACAGCAGCAGGTCCACCATCCGGAAGGTGTTGTTGTTGGGACCCAGCGACGGCTTGAAGCTGGTGTCGCGGACGATGGAATGCGTGCTGCCCTCGATCGCGCGGTGGAACGTCTCGGCCACGAGCCGCGCCCCCACGCCGCTCAGCTTCCCGCCGTTCAGCTCCGCCTCCCGCAGGACGTAGAACCAGAGCGGCGTGTTCTTCAGCACCGCCTCGCGCTGCGCCTGGGTCAGTTTGCCAAGGTCGGCCCCGTTCTTCCCATCGCGGATCTGGGCCTTCGTCAACTTCGTGACGTTCACGCCCTTGCTCTTCATGAAGTTGGCCATCTGCTGCCCAGTGGCGAGCTTCACCATCCTCGCGCGCGTGAGGTTGCGGAACGCGAGGTTCCGCCTCACGTCGTTGAAGCCGGCGTTGTTCGGCAGCCCGACCGTCTGCGGGGGCAGGTGCTGGAGCGGATCCACGATGCGCGTGTCGATTCGCATCGCGCGGTTGAACTTGTTCGCCGGTACCGTCAGGTTCGGCTTGTTCGCCTCGCCGAAGTCGTACAGGCGGCGAAAGTCCGCGATCCAGGTGCCGTTTAGCTTGGTGTCGCCGCCCAGGTTGCCGCCCGTGGCCGAGAAGATGAAGAGGTACTCGAGCGCGCCGCTGCCGTTGTCGAAGTCCCTGTTCCAGTTGTAGGCCGCCCGCACCATCGCGTGCCCCAGGCGGAAGCCTGCGATCGAGAACTCAATCGGCATCGTCGGCACGTCCGTGGGCGTGGCATTCACTTCGAACACCTTGCGCCCGTTGTTGAAGACGTTGTTGACGACGGAGGCCTTCGCGATGCGCGTCAGGTAATCCGTCCGGATCATCCACTGGTAGTGCTTCGTGACGATCTCGCGCGCCTTCTCGAACTTCTGCGCCGCCGGCACCCCGCCGAGCTGGGTGTCGACGACCCGGTTGTGGAAGCGGATCATCGCCAGGTGCGTCTGCGCGACCGCCAGGTTCTCGTCGTTGCGCGGGTCGGGGATGATCGCCTTGCGCTTCTTGGCGGCCGTATTGCCGGCGCCGCGCGGCAGGTCGAATCCGTTCTTCGCCGGCGCAACGGTCTTCCCCATCTTCAGGTGCAGCCCGTCCGCCGCGTAGAACTTCGCCGACTCCGGGTCGAGCGGCCCGGCGCCGTAAAGCGAGTCGAGGTCGAGGCTCGGCGAGCGCGCCTGCAGCATCTGCGCCGGCGTCACGTTCGCGCCCAGCATCACGTCCGTCTTGTCGAACGTGAGGTCGTGGTCGATGAACTGGCCGAGGTACGTGAACCCGGCGGGTATCTGGGAGCTGCCGCCGCCGGCCCTTGCCATCGCCGCGCCGAGCCTCTTGCGCGCGCCCTCCCCCAGCTGCTTCCCGACGCCGTTGGGACCCATCCGCGAGAAGCGGAATGGCGGGGCGCCGCCCGCGTCGGCCGCTCTGGCGGCCACCATCGCCGGACCAGCCCCGTTATGGGAGTTCTCGCGGCCGCCGACGCTTTCATCGAGCAGACCCTCTCCAATTACGTAGTAACTCTCCGAACCGTGAGTGACCATGGGCCGACCTTTCCACTTGGGGGCAGCCCGATGTTCTCACGCGCTGCAAGTGCAGCGCTTGGCGTGTGCGAAGTGCGCGAATTCCGTCTCAGCCCGGTCGCGCGCCGCTGCCGTTCTCGGAGAAGCGCTCGAAGCGAGGCGCTGCTGAGATCGGCACACGAGCCCGGACGCGGACGCCCTCGGCTGTGTCCTCGCGCTCCAACTCGCCGGCGAGCTCGTGGAGCTCGGACAGCGTTCCGCCCTCGCGGTAGGGCACGAGCAGCTCCATCGGCGTGAGCGTCTGAAGGAAGCGTCCCTCGATCGCCTCGCGGAGGTCGTCGAGCCCGTCGCCGGTGGCGCCGGAGACCTGCACCGCGTCAGGGAGGCGGAAGGAGAGCTCGCGACGCCGTTCATCGTCGAGCAGGTCGATCTTGTTGAGCGCGAGCAGCCGCGGAGTGTCGCCCGCGTCGATCTCGTCGAGCACGTCGTCCACGGCGGCCATCATCTGGTGCATCTCTTCCTCGGGCACAGAGGCGTCGACCACATGCAGGATCAGGTCGGCGCCCAGCGCCTCCTCGAGCGTCGCGGAGAATGCTTCGACGAGCTGGTGGGGCAGCTTGCGGATGAAGCCGACGGTGTCGGTCAGGAGGTACTGGCGGCCCGAGATCTCGAACGAGCGTGTGGTGGGGTCGAGCGTGTGGAAGAGCCGCTCGCGCACGCCGACGTCGGCCCCCGTCAGCGTGTTCAGAAGCGTGGACTTGCCGGCGTTCGTGTAGCCGGCGAGCGCGACGGTCGGCAGCCCGGCACGCTCGCGCTCCTTGCGCATCGTCGCGCGCGTGGCCTTCGTCTCGCGCAGGCGCCGCCGCAGCGCGGAGATGCGGTTGCGCGCGAGCCGGCGGTCCGTCTCGATCTGCGACTCGCCCGGGCCCCTCGTCCCGATACCGCCGTCTATACGGCCCGCGCCGAGGCGCTCGAGATGCGTCCACAGGCCGCGCATGCGCGCGAGGTTGTACTCCAGCTGCGCGAGCTCCACTTGGAGCTTGCCCTCGGCGGAGCGAGCGTGGTCGGCGAAGATGTCGAGGATGATCGCCGTGCGGTCGATCACCGGTATCCCGAGCTCCTCCTCGAGGTTCCGCTCCTGGCGCGGCAAGAGCTCGTCGTCGACCGCGATCAGGTTCGCGTCCGCGGCCTTCGCGGCCTGCTTCAGCTCGGTGAGCTTGCCGCGACCGAAGTAGCGGTCCGGGTCGGGGCGCTCGCGGCGCTGCACCATCTCACCCGTGACCGCCACGCCCGCGGTGCGCAGGAGCTCGCGAAGCTCCGAAAGGTCCAGGTGGTCGGGCGCGACACCGATAGCCAGCGCGCGCTGCGCAGCGCGCCGCGTCGCGCCGTTTTGAGCTGCATCCACTGCTTCAAGTCTAGGGATACGATCCCCCGCCATGAGAGCTTTCGTGACCGGTGGAACCGGCTTCATCGGGTCGCGTGTAGTTAAACGGCTGCGTGACCGCGGCGACGATGTGGTGGTGCTCGCGCGGCGCCCGGAGAAGGCCGCCGGGCTCGACGCCGAGGTCGTGGAGGGCGACCTCACCGACGCCGACGCCATCCGCCGCGGCATGGAGGGCTGCCAGGCCGTCTTCCACATCGCCGCCGACTACCGCGTCGGAATGGACCCGTCGAAGCGCGACTCGATGCGCGACTCGAACGTCGCCGGGACCGAGCGCGTGCTCGACGCGGCCGCCGACGCCGGTGTCGACAAGATCGTCTACGTCTCGACCATCAACGTCTTCGGCAACACGAACGGGCAGACCGTGGACGAGAGCTACCGCCGCGACGAGGCCGATGGGTTCGTGTCGACCTACGACGAGACGAAGTACCGCGCCCACCTACTGGCGGAGCAGCGCGCGGCCGAGGGCGCGCCGATTGTGATCGTGCAGCCCGGATCGGTCTACGGCCCGGGCGACCACGCGCTCGTCGGGCAGATGATCGAGCAGGCAAGCGCGGGCAAGATGCCGGCGAAGGCGTTCCCGGAGACCGGGCTCGTAATGTGCCACGTCGACGACGTGGCCGAGGGGATCATGCTCGCCTACGACAAGGGGAAGCCCGGCGAGTCGTACGTGCTCGGCGGCGAGATCACGACTCACGGCGACCTGATCGACAAGGCGGCCGCGGTAGGTGGCCAGAAGCCGCCGCGTATGACGGTGCCACCCGTGCTGCTGAAAGCGATGATTCCGGTCAGCCGTTGGATCGGCCCTCCGATGGGCCTGCCGCCGAACTTCCGGGAAATGATCTCGGCCGCCCACAACGTCACGTATTGGGCCAAGGACGACAAGGCCCGCCGTGAGCTCGGCTACCAGCCGCGCGACCTCGACACCGGCCTCCGCGAGACGATCAGCTGAAGTTGATCCGCTCGACCGGCGGCAGCACGCCGCGGGTCGAGAACTGCTGGGGCAGGCTGGTTCCCGGCAGCACGGCGCCGTCCATCCAGGACGCGTGTCCGACCGCAAAGCGGTGTGCGCAGAGCGCGCATGCGAGAGCATCGATTTCCTCGATGCGCCGGTGCCACAGGTCTCCGCCCTCGTCGTTGATGCGGTCGCCGATCAGCTCGGCGATCCGCAGCTGGATCCCATACGGGTGCCGCTTCGCCGGTAGGCGACGGCCCTGGAGCGCCCAGAACACCCGGTCGGGGTCCGTGGGGAACAGTGGCGTCTCCTGGTATGCGCCTTCGGGGACCGCACCATCGTCATCGTCGGGTTCGAAGACCGACAGGCCGAGCGCCTCGGCCACGGGGTGGGCGCCCGGTCCAAGGCCGACGACGATCTCCCCCAGCCTGCCCAGCTCGGCTGCGATCTGGTCCGCCGTCCCCGGCTCGTAGAAGAGCGCGGTGAGGCGGATCGGCGGCTCGGGGTCGCGCACCTCCTCGAGCAGCGCCAGCTGGAGCTCGCTCTGCAGGGGGACGACGCCGCAGTAGTGCACGACCCTAGCCTCCCAGACTCCCGCGGAGGCGTTCCACGGCCTCGGCGAGGCGCTCGTCGGGCACGGTCAGGGAGATGCGGAAGAAGCCCTCGCCGTTCGTCCCGTAGGAGCCGCCCGGCGAGACAACGACGCCCGACTCCTCCAGCACCATCTCGCAGTACGACGCCGACGTGTGCCCCCCCGGGACCGGGGCCCAGACGTAGATCGTGCCCTTCGGCGGCGTCACGTCCACGCCGATCTCGGCCAGCGCGTCGCAGACGAGGTCGCGGCGGCGCTGGTAGATCGCGGGCATCTCCTCGGGCGGTCCGGCGTCGAGCGCGGCGGCCGTGGCGAGCTGCACGGCCTCGAACATCCCGGAGTCGATGTTGGTCTTGAGCTTCCAGTAGGTGGCAACCGCTTCGGCATTCCCGATGATGGCGGCCGCCCGCCAGCCGGTCATGTTCCAGCCCTTGGAGAGCGAGAACACCTCCACGCCCACCTCCTTCGCACCCGGCGTCTCCAGGAAGCTCGGGGCGACGTAGCCGTCGAAGGTCGTCTCGGTGTACGACGCGTCGTGCACGACCAGCACGTCGTGCTCGCGCGCGAACTCGACCGCCCGCTCGAACAGCCCGTCCGGGACGATCGCGCCGGTGGGGTTGTTCGGGTAGTTGAGATACATGAGCCGCGCCCGCCGGGCGACCTCGCCGCCCATCGCGGCGAGGTCGGGCGCGAAGCCGCGCTCAGGCAGCAGCGGCATCAGCACGGCCTCGGCCCCCGCGAGCAGAGGGCCGCCCGTGTAGACGGGATAGCCAGGGTCGGCCGCCAGGGCGACGCTCTCCGGGTCCAGGAAGGCGAGGTTCAGGTTGAAGAGGCATTCCTTGGCGCCGAGCGCCGGGATGATCTCTGACTCGGGATCGAGCGTCACCCCGAAGCGGCGCTCGTAGAAACGGGCGTATGCCTCACGCAGCTCGGGGCGGCCGCGGTTCGACGGGTACCGGTGCGTGCCCGGGTCGCTCGCGCCGCTCGCCAGCGCGTCGACGACCGGCCGCGGCGTCGGCGTGTCGGGATCGCCGATGCCCAGGCTGATCACGTCGACGCCGGCGGCCCTCTTCTCCCTGATCTTCCGCTCGAGCTCGGCGAACAGGTACGGGGGCAGGCGGTCCAGTCGGCTACTCGGCTGCATGCAGCTCCTTCAGGAATTCCTTGCTCAGCGTGCCCGCGTACACGGGCCGCGCCCAGCCGGTCATGTCCACGTGCATGTCCTCCCCCACGTCGACCACGAGCTCACCACCGTCGAGCACGACCGTCACCGGGGTGTCGACACCGCGCAGCCTCGCGGCCACGGCCGCGCCAGTCGCGCCCGTGCCGGACGCCATGGTCTCTCCCACGCCGCGCTCGAAGATGCGCGCGCGGATCTCGGCGTCGCCGGTGCGGCGCCAGAAGGACACGTTCGTGCGGTTCGGGAACAGCTCGTTGCGCTCGATGCCGGGGCCGTAGCGCTGAAGGTCGAGCTCGTCGAGGCCGTCGGCGACCTCGATCGAGACCTGTGGGTTGCCCACCTGCACGAACAGGAAGTCGAACTCCCGTCCGTGGGAGCGGAGGCTGCCGGTGCCGTCCTCCGGGCCGCTCGGGAAGTCCGACTCTGCTCTCAGCCGCACGTTGCCGATGTCGAGCGTGCACAGATCGCCCTTGATACGAGGGCGGATCTCGCCGGCCGCGGTGCGGACCGAGAAGGAGTCGTCCTCGGTCCAGCCGCTTCGGCGCAGGTACATCACGGCCTGTCGCACGCCGTTACCCGACAACTCGGCCTCCGAGCCGTCGGGGTTGTAGATCCGGATCTCGGCTACAAAGCCGCGCTCATCGGTCCCCCGGATCAGCAGGACACCGTCCGAGCCGATCCCCGTGTGCGGCGCGCAGATCGCGCGTACGCGCCCGGGAGTCAGCTCGAACGGCAGCTCACGTTCCTCGACGATGACGTAGTCGTTGCCCAACGCCTGCCACTTCTCGAATCGCACGCGCCGGGACTCTACGCAAGGCTCAGCTCGTGCCATCGAGCCAGCCGAGATTCGCAGGTGGTTGGGATCCGTAGCGGAACACGCACCGAATCCCCACCACCCGGCGAGGTGGCAGAGATCCGTCGCGCAAAAGGCGACCATCCTCTGCCACACGGGCAGCCGCAGCCACCCCTCATGCAAGCCGTTCGCAGGACCCGGCACCACCACCGGACGCGACTACCGGTGCCCGTCGAACTCCATCAGCTGCTGGAACGTCGGCCGGTTGGTCCACCGAAGCGTGTCCGGCAGCAGGCCCGGTGAGAAGCCGATCCGTTCGGCGGTGGCGTCGGATCGCCAGGCGCCCGGATCGCTTCCCTGGCTCGCCGCCAGCGCGTCCGCCGCGCTCTGGATCACCGCCCACAGCGACGCGCGGCACGCGGCCAGGTCGCCGTTGCCGCAGTAGCGGCGGCTATACGCGCCGCGCACTCGGTCGCCCAGCAGGCTGCGCAGGTCCTTCTCTACGTAGCCGTACCAGCCGCTGCCGTAGGCGCTGCCGTTCCTGTTACGGGGCGAGTCGTCGCGCGTCACGAGCCGGCCGAGGAGGCCGCCGGGCGCGGCCAGGTCGCCGAGCACCGGACGCAGCACCGTCTCGGAGAGCTGGTCCCAGCTCTGGTCGAGCACGGCGGCGCCGGGATCGTCGACCTTGCCATCCAGGTTGCGGTCGAGCCGGCTGGCGCCCCTCCCGATCCAGGCGTTCACCAGGTTCGCCGCCTGCTGGCTGCGCTCGTCCGGCGCGGGGCCGCCGGCGAGCACTCGGTTCACGAACGGCCAGACCTTGAGCGCCCGCGCATCCTGCGTGGCCGCGCGGTTCGCGACGCTCAGGACATCGCTCAGCCGGTTGCGCCGCTTGAAGCCGCTCAGAAGTTCGACGCGCTGGATCGACTGGTAGCCGAACTCGCTGTCAGACGCACCCCACCCCGCCGCCGGCTTGTTGTTCCAGTTGATGATCACCCCGCTCTTCGGGTTGATCGCCATCGGGTGCTGCATCTGGCTCAGGAAGCCGCGCCAGTCGTACTGGCCGGTCCCGAGGGTCGGCAGGCTCGGATTGGTGCCCGGCGCCCTCACCGGCAGGCGCCCGGTGGACACGAACGCGATGTCCCGGTGGTCGACGTAGAAGAAGTTGAAGGTGAAGTTGAAGCCGGCACTGGCCGGGCGCAGATCCTTCGCCGAGTGGAGCCTCCCCGCGTTGAGGGCCTCGATGAGGCGCACGTTCATCAGTTCGCGCCCGCGTGAGGACCGCAGCTTGGCGACGGCGTACGGCTTTCCTCCGACGGTGACGGTGCCGCTCACCGGCCCGTGAACAGTCTCGCGGAATGTCACATGCGTCTGAGGCTGGCTGGATGTGCCCGCCAACGTGCCGGCATCGAACGTCGTCATCGCGCGGCACTTTCCCTTGTAGCGGTAGTGCGTGGATGCGCGCGTCGCAGGGCTGCCGTCCGGATTGCAGAGCTCCTCGAGGAACTGGTCGGTGTTGTCGTTCCCCGCCGCGGTGGCGCTCCAGGCGTAGTCGCGCGTGCGCCCAACCAGCACGTAGGGAACCCCGGCGAGCATGCCGCCGCGGACGTGGATCCCGCCGCCGTGCGCATCCACCTCGTTGAACAGCTCGGGATAGAAGTAGCCGAGCTGGGGTCCCATGATCGCCAGCGGGTGTCCCGTGGCGGAGCGGTTGCGCCCGATCAGGATGGCGTTCGAGGCGCGGGCGCGCGCCGCCTTGCTCACACGCGCCGCGCGCGCGGCGGCCGCACTCAGGGAGCCTGGGTCGACCACCGGCGAGCCCGGGGTTTTGCCACTCCGCTCGGTGACGTACGGGAACCGCTTCCGCGTCGTCACGGACGTCTCCGGGTCGAGCGAAGAGCGCAGGTCGTGCCAGACGGCGGTACCCGCGGATCCCAAGCGGTTGCGGAGCTCCGCGAGCAGCATCGAGCTGCGCACCTCGTCGCCGCCGCCCGCCCCGAACACCTGGCCTAGCACGGCACCGACCGCAGCGACGTCAGTCACCGTCCACGGCTTGACGTCGATGTTCGCCTTGCGGTTGAAGGCGTTCACGCCCGCGACGTAGGCCTTCGCGTCGGCGATGATGCGCCGCCCGCGGCGTCCGGCACGCTCGAGCGGGCGGCGTTCGCGCGCTATGAATCGCTCCGTCTGCCGGCTTGGCGTGAAGCCGCGCAGGCTGGTGGCGACACTCAGGGCGTCGTACCCGGGTGCGTCGAGAATTGCGAAGCGGGCGGGGTAACGGAGCGTCTCCATGAACGCCCCGCGGTCGCGCGCTGACGCCCAGCCGATGCCGAAGAAGACATCCGAGCGCGTCCGGCCCTCGATATGCGGCACGCCGAAGCGGCTGTCGGTGCGAATCTTCACGCCCGCCTTGGGCCGCACCACCGTGCCTCCCTTCGGTTCGAAGAAGCGCGAGGACTTGAAGAACCGCGTGATGTCGCGCTGGCTGACGTCGCCGAAGAGCGGCGCCAGGTCGTCGTACATCTTCAGCTGGTCGGTGCCGTGCCTGTCAGGCGGAAGCGCACCCGACTGTCCCGGCGCCAGGATGTTCCACGTCTGCTTGCCGAAATCGAGCCGGGCGGCCGACACCGGGGCGGCAGATACAAGGGTTGCGGCCGTCATGGCCATAAGAACAAGGGCACGCTTCATGCAGTCCTCTCCTCAGGGCGCCTCTCCTCAGCGGCGCGGGGATCCTAGCTGTCCGACCAGCCAGCTCGCCGGATCACGCCCCGCGTCGAGCAAATTGGCGTGCTCGAGGCGGCGCATCCAGGTGAGCTGGCGCTTCGCGTAGTTGCGTGTCCGGCGCTTCATGGCGTCCATGTCGCCGCGCAGAAGCTCCTCGAAGCCGAGCGCCTTCCGGGCGGTCGGTGACGCGCCGGCGGCATCCGCGCGCCGCACCTCCTCGGCCGCGCCCGCGGCGACCATCGCGTCCACGCGAGCGTCGATCTGCTCGTAGAGGCGCCGGCGCTCCAGAGTCAGCCCGCCAAGGAGCGTGGGGCGGCGGAGCTCTGCCGTCCACAGGCGCGAGTCCGAGCCCGCCGGGACGGGCTCCTCCCCCATCTCGAGCAGCTCGAGTGCGCGCACGACACGGGTGCGGTCGGTCGGCGCGACGGCGGCTGCCGCCGCGGGCGAGCGCTCGGCGAGCTCCGCGTGCAGCGCATCGATGCCCCGCTCCTCGACCTCCCCGAGGATGCGCTCGCGCACGCCCGGCGGCGGCGGCGGCCGGAGCTCCAGGTCGGTGAGCGCCGCCTGCAGGTAGAGCCCCGTGCCCCCCACGACGATCGGGCGCCGGCCGGCCTCAAGCGCGGCGTCGATCTCGCGGTGCGCGAGCGCGGCAAACTGCCCGGCGGAGAACGTCTCCGTGACGGGCACGAACGAGACGAGCCGGTGCTCGAGGCGGCTCTGCTCCTCGGTTGTCGCCACGCCGGTCAATCGCTCGAGCCCGCGATAGACCTGCAGGGCGTCGGCGGAGATCGCAACCGGGTCCTCTCCGTGCTCGCGGAGCCGCTCGGCGAGCTCGATCGCCACGGCCGTCTTCCCCACGCCGGTCGGGCCGAAGATGGCTATGACGGGCTCAGGGGCGGTCACGATCGCTAGTAATACCGGCGCTGCGCGCTCCAGTCTGGGACGCCGCTTGGGAGAGCCGTTTTCGACCGCCTGCTCGCGGTCCATCCGGCCTAGCGGCTTCCATCCTCCACATGGACCGGACCGACTTCGGCCGGATCGTCGCCTTCACCGACGGCGTGATGGCCGTGGCGATCACGCTCCTCGTCCTCAACCTGGAGGTCCCCGACGTCCGTGCGGACGAGCTCGATGAGGCGCTGCGCGAACTCGACGGCTCGTTCCTCGCCTACGTGCTCACGTTCGCACTCGTCGGCCGTTTCTGGGTTATCCACCACAACCTGTTCGAGACCCTGGAGCGCTTCGACGGCTGGATGATGGTGCTGAACCTGTTCTTCCTCATGCTGATCGCGCTCATGCCATTCGGCATGGACCTCGTCGACAGCTATCCGGACACCTCCATCGCGATCGCCACCTTCGCCGTGATTCTCAGCCTGACCTCCCTGACGCACTGGACGATGACGGAGCACTCCCTGCGAAGCGACTTCGTCCACGCGCAGCGAGTGAGCGACACGCGGCCGTTCGGGAGCATCGTCTCGCTCGGCGTCCCCATCGTTTTCCTGATGAGCGTCCCCGTCGCGTTCGTGAGCCCGCTGGCGGCGGAGCTCATGTGGGCGTCCACGATCGTGATGCGCGGCCCGCTGCGCCGAGTCGCCGCACGGCTCTGGCGCTGATCAGGCGTCGTAGGGCCGCGCCTTTTCTGCGCATTTCCGCCTGCCGCTCGATCGGACAGCCTGTCGTAAAGCGGCTGCGGACGGAATCGCTAGTAATACCGCGGTGCGCGCCCGCATTCTCATCGCTCTTGCCCTGGTGGGCGCGCTGGCGGGCTGCCAGGAGTCCGGCTTCGACGAGTCGAAGGAGACTCAGCGGCCGCTGAAGGTCCAGGACGCGATGAACCCGCTGACCGGCACGAAGGTGCCGGGGCAGGCGGAGCGTCCGGCGACCCTGTCCCACGACGCGCTCGGCGACACGCTGGCCCTCGGCCTTGAGCCGGTAGCGGCGGTGGTAGGGAACTCGCACGTCCCGACCTACCTCCAGCGTGCAACGCGCGGGATCGAGATCCTGCACAGCTCATCCATACCGGCTCTTGAGCGGGCACAGCCGGACGTGATCCTCGGCGCGAAGGAGCTCGACGCCGAGACCTATCCCGATCTGTCGAAGATCGCCCCCACGATCCTGAGCGAGGGGTCCAACTGGAGGCTCAACGTCCGGCTTCACGGTGAGGCGCTCGGGCGGACCAACGACGCGGAGAAGCTGCTCATCGACTGGGACAACCGCGTTGCGCGGGTGAAACGGGTGATCGGCGACCAGAAGCTCACAGCGCGCGTAAGCGCGGGGCCCGGCGTCGGCGAGTTCGACCTGGATCCGGAGAGCCCCGGCGGCTCGACGCTGGCCGACCTCGGAATCAAGCCGTACACGAGCGGCCATGGGGGCGACCGCGTGCTCACGATCGTCGGCGGCCAGGAATGGGCCGACGGCGGCGTGCTCGCCGCGCGTGCACGCCTCGCCGACATCGCGCACGCGCTCTAACAGTTCGCTCCAACCCTTTGGGAGCACCCCTGTTTGGCCGATCAAGAGCGGTGAAGCATGACCACGCAGACTCTCGACGCTCTCTCCCGCCTCGCCGCTCGGCGTTTCGGCAGCTTTGCCGATGCGGCGACGTCGGTCTTCGATCTGCTCGAGAGCGCCGCGCCGGGTGGCAGCTTGGTGCTGGGGCAGGTCGACTGGGACGAGGGCAAGTGCCGCGTGATCGACGCGCGCGGGGACGGGGTCCCGCGCGGCACGGAGGTCCCGCTCGCCAAAAGTGTGCCCACCAATGGCTCCGCCGCCGGTGAGCTGCTCGACGCCGATGCTCTCGCAGCTCTCGGCCCGGCCAACTGGGTCGCGGCGCCGCTCGACGCCGCCGACGGGAGCGTTGTCGGCGTGTTGCTCGCGAGTGGCGCGGGCGGCGACGCGCCCTCGCGTGACGTCGCCCAGCTGATCCTCGTCGGGGCGCGGCTGCTCTCCTACGAGTGGGAGAGCATCTCCGCCCGCGCCGAGTTGCGCCGGCTAGCCGAGCTGGCGCGCGACCGCGCGAGCACCGATCCGGTCACGGGCCTGCCGAACCGCGAGGCGCTGATCGGCTCGGTCGAGCGCGAGTACGAGCTGAGCAAGCGCGGCACGGTCGAGTCGTACCTGGTCGCCTGCCAGCTCCGCGACCGCACCGCCCTCGTCGAACGCTTCGGCGAGGCGATGACGAACCTGCTCTTGAAGGACGTGGCGGAGGTGCTCGCGGGAGCGATCCGGCGCACCGACCACCTCGCTCGCACGTCGGCGGACGGCCTCAGCCTCGCGCTGGTGGGTTGCAAGGGCGTCGACGGCGCGCTGGCCTTCCTCGGCCGCTTCGAGCGCTCGCTCGAGCGCGTGACCTCGAACCGGCCCGCCGCGCTGCAGCTCTCGTACGGGATCCAGCGCCTCGCCGAGGCCGAGTCGCCGCAGCAGGCGCTCGAGCTCGCCGAGATCTCGGCCCAGTCCGCCCCTGCGCGGCGGAACGGCACTCCGCTGGGCACCGAGCCCGCGAAAGAGGAGGCATGAGCAGCGACCCGTTCACGGGCGAGATCACCGGCCCGGGAAGCGGGCCGCCCCTGAACGGGCGGGGAGTCACGTCGCCAAGCCTGAGCGGCGCGGGCCGGCGCTTCCTGTCGGACATCCTCGTCGAGCTCGGCTTCGTGGACGAGCTCCAGGCGGATCATGCGGTCGAGGCCGCGCGCCACCCCGGACAGACGCCGGAGAAGGTCCTGCTCGAGAGCGGCGCCATCAGCGAGGATCAGCTCGCTCGTGCCCTCGCCGAGCGCTACGGACTCGACCACATCGACCTGACCGAGTTCCCGGTGGACGAGTCGGCGGCTGCGCTGCTCCGCAAGACAGCCGCCAAGCGTTACCTGGCGGCGCCGGTCGGGTTCGCCGACGACGGGGCTCTGGTGCTCGCCGTGGCCGACCCGGCGGACTCGCTCGGCTTGAGCGACATCGCGGTGATGACGAAGCTGCCCGTGCGCCCGGCGGTCGCGGCCCGCAGTCAGATCATGAAGCTGCTGGACGCGCTGGCGTTCATGCAGGAGCCGGCCCAGGGCGCGAGCGAGTCGGTGAGCACGGTCATCGTGCCGCCGGATGGCGCGACAGCGGCCAAGCCGCCCACGAACGGCGGGGCGGAGCCGGCGGGCCCCGCCGTGCCTGTTCCGTCCACAGCCCACGAGGCCGGCGGGGGCGAGCTGGCGCGGCTACGCGAGGAGCTCGCCCTGTCCATCGCGGAGCGCGACCAGCTGAGGGCGAGGCTCGCCGCGCTCGGGGAGCAGTCGGCGTCCGCCGCGGAGGAGGCGCGGGAGGAGGCCATCTCGTCGCTGCGCATCGAGCACGAGCGCGAGCTGGCGGCCGCCGAGGCTGCCGCCGACGAGGCCCTGCGCGCCGAGCGCGCGAGCGCCCAGCAGGCGCTGACGTCACTGCGTGCGAAGCATGAAGAGGCACTCGACGCGGATCGCGCAAAGCGAGTGCAGGAGGTCGAGGCCGAGCGCGAGCGCACCGCCGCGACCATCGACGCCGAGCGGGAGCGAAACCAGAAGGAGCTGGAGGCGCTCCGCACGCGGCTGACCGAGGAGGTCGAGGCGGCGCGCGCCGAGCGC
>JBKPME010000069.1:0-7780 GCA_046731915.1 Actinomycetota bacterium | reverse complement strand
GGTCAGTCCAATCCGTGCGGGAATGAGGGCGCACCTGCTGAAAATGGCTGGACACCACTCTGCGCGATCGAGCGCACAGCCGGCCGAACCCCCAGCCGCCGCTCGCGGCGCTCAGGGGCGATGGCGCAGGGCAATGGCGATCGTAAATGCGGTGACGAGCAGCGCGACGCTGTTGGGCAGCACGAGCGGCAGGTCGTGGCGCGCAAGGCCGTAGGCGACCCAGAGGGCAAACCCGATCAGGAGCACCGCGAAGTAGCTGATTGAGATGCCGGCGGACGAGCGGCGCCGGCGGATCTCGCGTACCTGCAGCAGCGGTGAAACGGCCATGAGCATCGCCCATGACGCCGCCGAAACGCCGAACACCGTGGTCACCGCCGCACCTCCGATTCGTGACGAGTGTGCGCTCGACCCTGGTCACGTTCGCTCCCGCGGCGGCGGGAGGAGGAGCGCAAGCGTGACGCGCCCGAGGCTACCAGCGGGCGCCCGGAACCATCACCGAGACGCGGCTGCTCAGCCTGCAGCAGGCCCGCGCATGAGCATGATCAGCAGGGCGTCAAGGAAGCTGCTTGAAGTCCGCAACGAAGTAGGCTCCGCCGAGTCGGTTGCGAGCAGGCTCGAAGCGCCGTGCGGTGAACACTCACGCAGTCCGGGACCGGCCTCGGCTGCCCCTCGCGGCTGCCTACTGGTGTGGTGTCTCTGTTGCTTGGGCAACGTTCGCGGGCGTGTCATCCCTGGTACTGAGTCAACGGTCATAGCCAAGCGGCTTCCAAGGGGGCCGACTACCGAACGCGAGCTCGTGAGTCGCGCGGAGCGATAGTGGCGCGAGGTTCGGCCGGCGCGAGCGAGGAGTAGGTTCCGAAGATGCTCATCGAGGGCCGGATCGCACGTGCCGGTCGCGCGGATCATCGGAGGACGCCGGTGACAGCGGTCGGTGGACATTGGCGGTGACCGACTGGGGGCTGCGCGAACGGGCCAGCCTCGCAGGCGGCAAGGTGGCCTGGGATCGGCTCGGCGAGGGCTCCCCAATCGTGCTCGTCCATGGGACACCGGGCTGGTCCTACCTCTGGCGGAAGGTCGCGCCGGTGCTGGCGGAGCGCTTTTCCGTCTATCTGGTCGATCTCCTCGGCTACGGCGACTCTGAGCGGCGCGAGGACCAGGACATCTCGATCACCGGCCAGGGGCGGGTGCTGGCCCAGCTGCTCGAGCGTTGGAGCCTCGAGGCGCCCGGCTTGGTCGGCCACGATATCGGTGCTGCCACCGTGCTTCGCGCCCACCTGGTGGAGGGCCGCGCCGCAGGCCGGATCGCACTTGTCGACGCGGTCGCACTCCACCCCTGGAACACGTCGACGACGATGCACATCCGCGCCCACCTCGACGCCTATCGCACGATGCCCATGCACATCTACGAGGAGGTCGTAAAGGCGCACCTGCGCACCGCCGTCCATCGACCGCTCAACGACGAGGCGCTTGCCGCCTACCTCGCTCCTTGGCAAGGCGAGGATGGTCAGGCGGCCTACTTCCGCAAGATCGCCCAGTGGACGGACGCAGATGTCGGCGCGCTCGAGCCGCTCCTTTGCGCCGTCCGCGTGCCCGTACGGATCCTCTGGGGCGAAGACGATCGCTGGCTTGACCGCTCGGTCGCCGAGCGGCTTCGAGCCCTCATCCCCGACGCCGAGCTTCGCCTCATTCCGGATGCCGGCCACTTCTCGCCAGAAGATGCACCCGCCGCGGTCGCGCGTGGACTCCTCGAGTTCTTCGCCGCCCGTGAGATGCCTGCGTGAGCGGCGTCGAGGGAGCGACGTGCATACGCCCCCAGACCGAGCGGCGCTTCCGCTTCGAGGCACAAGCGAAACGCCGCGCGGCGTCCCGCCGGCCCGCGCCCACGCCTCGTGCTCCCGGCCAAACTTGCGCGCGACCGCCTTCGCGATCGCCGACGCGGTCGCGGGCTCGTAGCCACGGCGCTCGAGCTTGGCGGTGAGGCGCTGTATGGGATCGGCCATGCCCGGGCGACTATCGCGGCGAAGCCTCCGCGCGCGCGCGTAAGCGACTCTGCGAACTCTGCAAAGTCGTGGCGACCGACTGCGCGGCTGCTTTTTTCCTGGCTCGCGCAACTCGCGCAAACACCTTCGGCGCCACCCCCGGGGGTCGCGCGAAAACCCGACCTAACCCGACCTAAACCGGACCCCCGGTGTCGCGCCCAGCGCGCGCGCCAGGCCGAGTACGACCGGGCGATGCGCGACCTCATGGCCGAGCTCGACCGCGAGCTAGAGACATAGACGCCCGACTTCGCCGCGAGGCTTTGCAAAGCCGCGCCGGGACCCGCGCGTTCTCACATACGCCCGAGTTTCCACAGAGTCGGGCGTGAGTGTGGACGATCGCCGGCGCCGCCTCGCGGACGGCGTGATCTCGGGCGTCTATGGCGCCATGGGCACGTGCGACCACGCTGCGCAACGAGCTGAATGAGGTACGAGTTGACCATCCACTTCGAGCGGCGCAGGCATCTGCCGAGCTGGTTTCACCGCCGCGGACTCAGGTGGGCGCGGTGGCTGCCGGACAACATCACCTGTATGCGGGTCACCGGCTGGACGGAACAGGGCGAGGAAGCCGAAATGGCCGAGCTCGTGACGGGCGGGACAGTCGGCCGGCGCCCCGACGACTGGGAGAACACCCCGCGCTGACATCGCAGCCAACTAGGCGGTTGCTAAGCCAGACCTTCTGAAGTGGACCGGCTGGCCGAACACCTCGGGATCGGCCCGCGGCCAGGCTGACCGGAACTTCGCCTCCAACTTCGCCGCGACCGCGGCGATTCCCAGGAAACTGAGCGCCCCTGAGCGAAGCTGAACCGCTCTAGGAGGCGGAGCGCGGCTCTGGCCTACGAACTGCAAAGCCGTTGACACCGGTTCGATTCCGGTCGGCGCCTCTCTTATAGAGCGAAATCCGGGCCGAGCAGCAAAAGCGTGTCCCGGCCCTAGCTACGCCGTATCGAGGCAAGCTCCAATGGGGTTCTTCGGGGCGAGGCCGGGCTCAGGGCGGCGAGGCGGCGGGGTCAACCAACTTGTAGATCCCGCCCGAGTCGCTGTAGTAGAGGGCGCCGTCGGGGGCGCGCTCGATCGAGAGGGGTGCGGGACCGGAGGGCTGGAACAGGACAGCATCGGACGCGATCGCAGACCTGTCTGCGCTCAGCGTGGCTGCGTGGATAGCGCCAAAGCCGTCGCGGTAGTCGTAGTCGACCCAGAACAGCCGCCCCTCGTTCTGCGCGCCGAGGCCGCAGCCGGAACAGAACCGAGCTCCAGTGATCCCGCTTGCCGCCTCGACGTTCCACTGCGGCAATACGACAGCAGGGCCGTCACGGTTGGTGTTGAGCGGGGCGGCGGGCGGCACGCCGCAGTTGCCGGTCGGCCCCCAGCCGTAGTTTGAGCCCTTGCCCACGAGGTTCAGCTCGTCGTTGCAGCCTCCGAGCGGCCCCGGTCCCGGCGGTTCGGCCCCCTGGTAGGCGCCCTCTGTCCCGTTGTCGGTCGCCCAGAGGCGGCCCGTGGCCGGATCGAAGTCGAAGCCGAAGACGTTGCGGAAGCCGTAGGCGAAGACGAGATTGTTGTAGGGGTTGCCGGGCGGGGCCTTGCCCGCCGTCGTCATTCGCACGATTTTCCCCTTCAAGCTGGCGACGTCCTGGGCGGTGGCCCTCTGGGCGCGGGCCTGCTCGAGCGTCGGCAATCCACTGGAACCATCGCCGGTCGACACGTAGAGGTAGCCGTCCGCACCGAAAAGCAACCGGCCTCCGATGTGTCCGGCGACGTAGGGGTCACTGAGCAGCACCTTCATCGTGAGCGTGCCTTTGCGATTGGGGGCTATCTCAAGCACCTGGTTCTGGCAGCCGCCCTTCGGCCGCCGGCGGGTCGCGTAGGCGTAAAGCCTCCTGTTCTGCGAGAAGCCCGGATGCAGGGCGAGTCCGAAGAGACCCTGGTCCGGCAGCGTGCACAGATCCGGCACCTGGAAATAGGTGGCATCCGCCCCAGTCGCCGGCGTGAATACGCCGATCTTCCCCGTGTACGCCTCGGAATAGAAGACCCGCCCGTCCTGGCCGACCGTGAACATCGCCGGGTTCTGCAGGCCCGAAAGCAGGGGCAGCGCTTGCGGGGCGGCTACCGCGCTCGAGGACGCCGCCAGGCACACGAGCACCGCGACGATCGGGGCGTACCGCCGGATGGGCACGAAACCCACGGTACATGCGAATGCCTGGCGCGCAAACGCTTCAGAGACGGGCTACGTAACGCAGTCCGTGGAGTCGTGCAGCAATGCGGAACCCGAGGCGGCCATGACGCACATGCCAGCGCACGGTCGATCACCACGTCGCGTCCATCCTCCGCAAGCTCGGCGTCCGGGGTCGGGCCGAGGCTACGGCTGAAGCCGCTCGCCTCGGGATCACCGGCCAAACCTAGGCAGCGGCCGCGCGCAACTTGGGCAGGTCTGCCGATTCGCGGCGGCGCCCGCGGCCGTACGGTCGAAACATGAGTCGCGGACCGAAAGCAGGAGCGTAATGCCGAGGTACGTAGTCGAGCGCACATTCCCGCAAGGACTGGGGATCCCGGGCGGAGCGAGCGGCGCCGAGGTCTGTCTCGGCGTCGCCGACCGCAACGCGGACGAGGGAGTCACCTGGATCCACTCGTACGTGAGCGACGACAAGAAGAAGACCTTCTGCGTCTACGACGGGCCGACGCCCGAGGCGATTCGGAAGACCGCCGCGCGGAACGCCCTGCCCGTCGACAGCATCACGCAGGTCCGCGTCCTCGATCCGTACTTCTACGACTAGTGAGGAGCAGGCCATGACGCACAGACACACAACGACCGCCGTCGCAGTCCTCGCCGCCGCCCTGCTGGTGCCGGCAACTGCCGCCGAGGCACGCGACCCCATCGCTCGTGCGGCGGTATTCGCCGCGGCCCAGAGCTTCGCGGGTCAGTCGGCGACGGGGCTCGAGGTGCTGACACACGGGGCGGCCAGAATCGATCGCTCGCGCACGAGCGTTGGCAACTACGTCACCTACGGCAACTTCCGCAAGGGTGTCTCGTTCGCCCTCTTCGGGACGAACACCGTTAACGGTGAGACGCACGCGCTGTGGTGCATCGGGAACGTCGAGGTTGTGCAGGGCAGTAATGGACGTGCCCGCGCCGCGGCAAACCTCAGCTGTCCGGTGAGCTGAGTCGCCGGCTCGCGGATATGCGTTTAGGCTCGGCTGATTGTGCCGTTCTGTGGTCGCAGCGTTGCTGAGCTTCAACTGAGCCGAGATCCTGTCGAGAGGCGACCCATGACACGTGGCGGGACGCGAGCCGTCCTTCTTGTTACCGGCTGTCTCCTGCTCGCTCTGGTCTGCGCTCAGGCGGCAGCCGGGGCGCCGCCGCAACGCGTCACCGTCTACACGGTCCCGAGCAAGATCAAAGCCGATTGCTCGGTAGCCGTCGACGCCAAGATCTCGTCCTGGCTCGCCACCGTGCCCGACAACAGCACCGTGCAGTTCGGGCCTGGGCGCTGCTACGGCCAAGACGGGACGATCACGCTGAACGGGCGCACCGGGCTCGTGATCGACGGTCAGGGCTCGGAGTTCCGCGCGCTGACGCCGGGGGGCAGCCACCGGGCCAACTGGCGGTTCGTGGGCGGCCGCAACCTCACCGTCCGGAACCTCGCCGTGCGAGGCAGCAATCCGCAGGGTCTCTATGACCACGCGATCGAATGGCAGCACGGGTTCGCGATCGAAGGGGTGCAGGGCATGACGCTCTCGAGCGTCCAGGCTCGTGAGACCTGGGGCGACGGGGTGGACCTGTGGCACGGCGCGTCTTCCCCTGCCTGCGGCGACGACGCGTCGAGCGCGCGTGACGTCGTCATCGCCGGCGCCACGATCGAGCGGATCGGCCGCCAGGGGGTGGCGGTCGTCGATGCCGAGAACATCACGGTGCAGGACTCGACCATCGGCCCAGTTGCGTGGTCGAGCGTGGATATCGAAACCGACGACGACTGCGAGATCGCCCGCAACGTGGACATCCTCCGCAACCAATTCGGGGCGAACGCCTACGGGGTCGTGGCGAGCGTCGGCTTCGGCGCGAATCCGCAGGTCGGAGACGTCACCATGACCGACAACGTGCAGACCGTCGCGACCAGCGGCTGTTTCGGACCGGTCCGCATCCTGTCGCCTGTCGTGCCCGCGGGAGAGCCGCCCGTGTACCGGAGCGGCTACACCTTCACCGGGAACCGGCTTATGGGCACGCGCAACGGCTTCGAATTCCGAGGCGTGCGGAACGCCGACGTGAGCTCGAACACCGTCGCGCTGCCTCCAACCACCGGCTGCGGCCGCAGAAACGGCGTCCTCCTCGTGGACTCGCACGACGTGGCGATCCGGTCGAACTCCTTCAGCGGCGCGAACAACGTCTTCACCGCGGACGCGCTCAGCACGAGCATCACCTCCGAAGGCAACACAACGAACTAGCGCCAGCAGTTCCGCCGCCCGGGCTGCACAAGGTCAGAACGGCCCGAAGGTGAAGGGAGTCTTCGACAGGCCCGCCAACGCTTCCTGGACCTTCGATGCCTACAACCCCAACCCGGGGCACAGCACGGCGGGCGCGGCTTCCGGCAAGAAGCTGCGGCTTGGAAGCATCAAGCGCGCCATCAAGCAGGCCGGCACCGTCACCGTCGTCTTCGAGCTGAAGAAGGGCAAGCGGACGTACGCGCTTTACAGGGCGGTCAAGAAGCGCAAGCTCACAGGGATCCTTCTGACGCTGAAGTTCACGACGACCTCTGGTGACACGCAGACGAAGACGAAGGCGATCAAGCTGAAGCTCTGAGGCTGAACCCCGCTCCCGGGGGCATAAGCGCTGGGTGGGACGCCGTCTCGACGCCCTCGCTCTGGTCGCCCTCGCGGCCGCGTCGCTTCCGGGCTGCGGCGGGCCCATCACGCCGGGCGAGCTCTCCCGGAGCATCCAGACGCTCGAGTCCGTTGCCGCCGAGGGCTCGCTGGTCGCCCAGGGCGTTGCCGACGACCGAACCAAGGCGACGTTCGTGCGCGTGCACTCGCGCGACCTCGGCGACGTCGTTCAGCACGAGGCGGAGAAGCTCAACGACGCCCAGGCGGACCAGGCGGATGTAGCCGCCGCCAAGACCAGGGCGATCGACCTCGCGGACCGGATCGGGACGGCGCTGGGCCAGATCCAGACGGCGCCCGGCTCGGAGGTGGAGGGGCGCAAGGCCGCGTCCTCGCTCAGCCGCCTGAGCGAGGACGCCAAGAAGCTGGCGGACGGGCTGTGAAGGCGGTCCTCAGCATCGCTCTCGGAGTGATCGCCGCGATCGGCGGCTTCGTCGATATCGGCGACCTCGTCTTCAACTCGCAGGCCGGCGCCTCGGTCGGCGCGCCCGCGCTGTGGGCGACGCCCGTGGGCGTCCTCGGGATCATGGTGTTCGCGGAGATGAGCGGGCGCATCGTCGCGGTGTCGAAGAAGCCCAACTTCGTCCTCGTCAAGGAGCGCTACGGCAGGCGCCTGTCGACGTTCACGCTCGTCGCCTCGCTCGTCCTGACGGTCCTGACGCTCGGCGCCGAGCTCGGCGGCCTTGGCTTCGTCCTGAACTACTTCTTCGACGTCAGTGTCAACTTCTTCGTTCTCGTCGCCCTCCTCGCCGTCGGCGTCGCCATCTACTTCCTGTCGTTCGGCGGCATCGAGCGCCTATTCGGGTACCTGGGGCTCGCGTTGCTCGTCTACGTTGCCGCCTCGGTCAAGCTGGATCCCGACTGGGGCGAGATCG
>JBKPME010000068.1:0-40642 GCA_046731915.1 Actinomycetota bacterium | reverse complement strand
ACACCGGGCGCATCCTCGAGGAGGGGCTGCCGCAGCTCGACCCGGGCTCGCTCGAAGAGCTGCTGGCCGGCGCCGCGCCGCCGAAGTACATCGCGATAACGGCCTTTGCTCCGCCCTCCGCCGAACTCGATGCTGCGATTGCCGAGCTGCGCACTGAGCTACGCAATCGGACCAAGTGCGCCACAACCTTCGGATACGGGCCCCGATACCTGCACTCGACCGGCCAGTACCACAAGGGCGGCCCCGCCAACGGCCTGTTCATCCAGCTCTACCAGCCGGGCACGGAGGATGTCGAGATCCCCGAGGCGGGCTACTCGTTCGAGCACCTGAAGAACGCACAGGCGCTCGGCGACATGAAGACGCTGCGGGCGCACGGCCTGCAGGTGGTGCGAATCGAAGTCGACGGGCCGGACGCGGTCAGGAGGTTGATCTGATGCAACTCGGATTCATCGGGCTCGGAAAGATGGGCGCGAACATGGTTCACCGCATCCATCGCGACTCGGATCACGAGTGCGTGGTCTTCGACTTCAACGAGGACGCGGTGAGCACAGCCGAGGGCCACGGCGCCACCGGCTCAAGCGGCCTCGACGACCTCGTGTCGAAGCTCGAGCCGCCGCGCACGGTCTGGATCATGGTGCCGGCGGGCGACCCGACCCAGAGCACGGTCGAACAGCTCGCGGAGCTGCTCGACGAGGGCGACACGATCGTCGACGGTGGCAACTCGCGCTGGACGGACGACAAGCGCCGGCAGGACGAGCTCCGCCAGCACGGGATCTACTACGTGGACGTCGGGACGAGCGGGGGCGTATGGGGCCTAAGCGTGGGCTACTGCATGATGGTCGGCGGCGACGACGAGCCGGTCGAGCGCCTCAGCCCGATCCTCGATGTGCTCGCCCCGCCCCCCACGGAGGAGCACGGACCGGGCTGGGGCCACTTCGGTCCCACCGGCGCGGGCCACTACGTGAAGATGGTCCACAACGGGATCGAGTACGGGATGATGCAGGCCTACGCCGAGGGCTTCGCGCTGTACGACTCGTGCGAGTACGAGCTCGACAACGCGAAGATCGCCCACCTCTGGATGCAGGGATCGGTGGTGCGCTCGTGGCTCTGTGAGCTCGCCGCGCGCGCGTTCGAGCAGGAGGGCAACGAGCTCGCGTCGATCGCCCCCTATGTCGAGGATTCCGGCGAGGGTCGCTGGACGGTCGAGGACGCGATCGACAAGCGCGTGCCCACGCCGGTGATCTCCACCTCGCTGTACGAGCGCTTCTCGTCGCGCGGCCAGGGCGAGTTCGCCGCCAAGGTGAACGCCGCGCTGCGCAACCAGTTCGGCGGCCACGCCGTGGTCGCCGCCGACCCCGCGGCTCAGGCCCAGCCGCACGCGGAGTAGTCCGGTGGCCGTAGCGACGCAGGAGAACCCGCTGGTCGAAGGGCTCGAGCGCCTGCCCGTGCACCCGACCACGCTGGTGATCTTCGGCGGGACCGGCGACCTCGCGCACCGCAAGCTCCTCCCGGCGATGTACAACCTCGCGCACGAGGGTGCGCTGCCGGAGCGCTTCAACCTGATCGCGGTGTCGCGGTCCGACATCCCGGCGGACGACTACCGCGCCATGGCACGGGAGTCGATCGAGCAGTACTCGCGCCGGCAGCCCGACCCGCAGGTGCTCGACAAGCTGCTCGAGCGGGTGCGATACGTCCCGGGCACGTTCGACGACGACTCCGTCTTCGACCAGCTCGAGGGCGAGCTCGGCAAGTTCGACGAGGAGGCGGGGATCGCGTTCAACCGCATCTTCTATCTCTCGACGGCCCCCAGCTTCTTCGCCCTGATCGTCGAGAAGCTGGGCGAGCATGGCCTGGATCGGCACGAGGATGCCGAGGTGCGGGTCGTCATCGAGAAGCCCTTCGGAGCGCGCGAGGCCGAGGCCCGGGAGCTGAACCGCAAGGTCCTGTCTGTGCTCGACGAGTCGCAGGTCTACCGCATCGATCATTACCTCGGAAAGGAGACGGTCCAGAACGTCCTGGCGTTCCGCTTCGCCAACGGCATGTTCGAGCCGATCTGGAACCGCAACTTCATCGACTACGTGCAGATCACGGCGTCGGAGGACCTCGGGATCGGTCGACGCGCCGGCTACTACGACCAGGCAGGGGCACTCCGCGACCTGGTGCAAAACCACATGCTCCAGCTGCTCACGCTGCTGTGCATGGAGCCGCCGGTGACGTTCGACGCGGACGAGGTGCGCGACGAGAAGGTGAAGGTGCTCCACGCGGTCGAGCCGCCGCCGCCCGAGCACGTGGTTCGCGCGCGCTACACGGCCGGAATGGCCGAGGGCAAGGAGGCAGTCGGCTACCTCGAGGAGGAGGGTGTCCCCGAGGACTCGCAGACCGAGACATACGTGGCGCTCCGGCTCGAGGTGGACAACTGGCGCTGGGCCGGCGTGCCGATCTACCTACGCACCGGGAAGCGGCTCGCGCGCAAGGTCACCGAGATCGCCGTGACGCTGAAGCCGGTGCCGCACCTCGCGTTCGAGGCCCAGGGCTCGGTGGGCGTGCAGCCGAACCAGCTCATTCTCACGGTCCAGCCGAACGAGGGCGTGTCGCTCTCCCTCGGGGCGAAGATCCCCGGCACCCGCATGCGCATTCGGCCCGTGAACATGGAGTTCCTATACGGGACCTCGTTCCTGTCTCAGTCCCCCGAGGCCTACGAGCGGCTCATCATGGACGCGATGCGCGGCGACGCCACACTCTTCACGCGCAACGACGAGGTCGAGGCGCAGTGGCGGATCATCGACCCGATCCTCGCCTCCTGGGAGCAGGACGGCACGCCGCTGGCGGAATACCCCGCCGGCTCGCACGGCCCCGAGGAGGCCGCGAGCATCCTCGCGCGTGGGCACCGCTGGCGGGCAATTTAGATGTCGCGAACCGCGCCAGAGGTCCCCGACGCCGGCGCGGTCTGGTCGGCACAGGACACCACCCCTTCTGACATCGAGGAAGCGCTCCGCCACCTGCTCCAAGAGCAACACGCGCGCGAGGACGCACACGCGCCGGCACGCGTGCTGAACCTCGTCGTGGTGGTCGACCGGGAGTGGCGCGGCGAGATCATGAACCGGCTCGAGCAGGTGGGGCGCTACCACGCTTCGCGGACCATCCTGTGCACGGTCGAGTCGAGGCGACAGACGATCGACGCCTCGGTGGTGATGACCCTCGCCGGCGAGTCGAAGCCCGGCGAGCTGATGATGACGCGCGAACGCGTGATCCTGGACCTCGGCGAGAAGCACCTGGCGAAGCTCGACACGATCGTGGACCCGCTCGTGGTGACCGACCTGCCTACGGTCGTCTGGGCGCCACATGGCCATACCGGGGCCGTGGACGCGCTCCTTCCCATGTCGCAGGTCGTGCTGGTGGACTCGGTGAACGAGCTCGATCCGACATCCGCGCTCAAGCGCGCGGCGGAGCTGGCGCAGCAGGCGTACGTGGTGGACCTCGCCTGGCTGCGCACAACGCCATGGCGCGAACGCGTGGCCGCGACCTTCGACCCTCCTCGCTGGCGCGACGAGCTGCTCCGGATCGACGCCGTCACGATCCGCCACGGGCCCGACTCGAGCGTGGCGGGCGTGCTGTTCGTCGGCTGGCTGGCGTCGCGGCTCGGCTGGGACGTGGGGACGCTTATGCCGGTGAACGGGTCCGTCCGCGGCCGAGCCCACGGCCACCGCGACGACGTGTCGCTAACGCTCGAGCCTGACCATAACCAGGCGGTGCCCGGCCTGGCCGGCGTCGAGATCTCCACCTCGTCCGGGATGTCGATCTCGCTTGATCGCGGCCCGGGCGGCCTGGCCGCGCGACGGCGCGACCGGAAGGGCCACGAGCAGCTCTGGACCGTCCTGGGCGCTTCGAGGGGCGAGGGAGGGATCCTGGGCGAGGGCATCCGCCAGGCGCTGCTCCGCGACCCCACTTACCGCCGCGCGCTCGAGTGTGGCGAGGCGCTCCTCCGGTGAACGCGGACGTTCGGGTTTCAGACTACCCCGCGCAGGAGGCAGCCGAGCTACTGGCCGCCGCCGCCGGGAACGTGGCGATCACAGGGGGCTCGACGCCGCGCGCCGCCTACGAGCGCGTGGCCGACATGCGCGAGGACTGGTCCGGGGTAGACATCTGGTTCACCGACGAGCGCTGCGTGGCGCCCGACCACGAGCACTCGAACTTCGGCATGGCCGACCGCGCCTGGCTGTCGCGCGCCGAGGGCGCGACGATCCACCGCATGCGCGGCGAGCTCGGCCCGCAGGATGGCGCGGCCGCCTACGAGAACGAGCTAGACGAGTTCGGTCCGGGCGCCCTCGACCTGATCGTGGTTGGAGTCGGCCCGGACGCGCACATTTGCTCGCTCTTCCCCGGCTCCGACGCGCTCGGCGAGCGCGAGCGGCGCGTCGTGGGCGTCGAGACACCCGGCATGGCCCCGCTCGTGTCGCGGATTACTCTGACATTGCCGGTGGTGAACTCGAGCAGTCAGATCGTCTTCCTGGTGACCGGCGAGGACAAGGCCGAGGCAATCCAGCGCGTGTTGCGCGGACCGCGCGACCCGTACGCACCCGGCTCGCTCGTGGAGGGCGATGTGATCGCGCTCCTGGACCCGGCCGCGGCGGCGCGCCTATGACCGAGTGGGCACCTGACCGGGGCGTAACCGCCAGCCCGTTCCCGCCCATCGCCACGTACGGCTTCCTGTCCGACTGCGAGACCTGTGCCCTGGTCGCGCCGAACGGCACTGTCGAGTGGCTCTGCCTGCCGCGCTTCGACTCGCCGAGCGTGTTCGGCGCGATCCTCGACCGCGACGCGGGCGGCTTCAGGTTCGGGCCGGCCGACGTGGAGGTGCCGGCCGCGCGCCGCTACCTGCCGGGCACGAACGTCCTGGAGACGAGCTGGGGCACCACGGGCGGCTGGATCATCGTCCGCGACGTGCTCCTGATCGGACCGTGGCACCACGAGCACGATCGCTCGCACACGCACCGGCGCGCGCCGACCGACTACGACGCCGACCACGTGCTGCTCCGGATGATCCGCTGCGTGAACGGGGAGCTCCAGGTGACGATGGACTGCGACCCGCGCTTCGACTACGCGCGCAACCGCGGCACGTGGGAGTACTCCGGGCCGGGATATCACGAGGCGGTTTGCCGATCCGAGGACAGCGACGTCGAGCTGCGGCTCACCAGCGACATGAACATGGGGTTCGAGGGCCCTCGCGCGACCGGGCGCACGCTGATGAAGGAGGGCGACACGGTCTTCGTCGCTCTCTCGTGGTCCGAGCACCCGGCGCCACGGGACTACGAGGACGCGTACGCCCGGCTCGTCTGGACGGCGCACCACTGGCAGCACTGGCTCGATCACGGCAACTTCCCCGACCACCCGTGGCGGACCCACCTCCAGCGCTCGGCACTGACTCTGAAGGGGCTTTCGTATGCGCCCACCGGCGCGCTGGTAGCCGCGGCGACGACCTCGCTGCCCGAGAGCCCCGGTGGCGAGCGGAACTGGGACTACCGCTACTCGTGGATCCGCGACTCGACCTTCATGCTCTGGGGCCTCTACACGCTCGGCTTCGACTGGGAGGCGAACGACTTCTTCTACTTCATCGCCGACATTGCGGAGAAGCACGGCGGGAAGGAGGAGGGCGACCTGCAGATCATGTACGCGATCGACGGCGAGGCCGAGATCCCGGAGTTCACGCTCGACCACATGTCGGGCTACGAGGGCGCCCGGCCGGTCCGGGTCGGCAACGGCGCCTACCGGCAGGAGCAGCACGACGTCTGGGGCGCGCTGCTCGACTCGATGTACCTCCACACGAAATCGCGCAACCATCTCGACGACCGCATCTGGCCGATCGTGAAGCACCAGGTCGAGACCGCGCTGGCGAAGTGGCGGGAGCCCGACCGCGGGATCTGGGAGATCCGCGGCGAGCCGAAGCACTTCACCTCGTCGAAGATGATGTGCTGGGTCGCGGCCGACCGGGGCGCGCGCCTCGCAGAGATACGCGGCGAGCTCGAGCACGCGGCGCGCTGGCAGTCGGCGGCGGACGAGGTCAAGCAGGACATCCTCGAGAACGGCGTCGACGAGCGCGGCGTCTTCACCCAGCACTACGACACCGACGCGCTGGACGCATCGCTGCTCCTGACCGTCTTGACGCGCTTCCTCCCGGCCGACGACGAGCGCGTCGTCAGGACCGTGCTCGCGATAGCCGACGAGCTCACCGAGGACGGCCTGGTTCTCCGATACCGGATCGACGAGACCGATGACGGGCTCTCGGGCGAGGAGGGCAGCTTCGCTATCTGCTCGTTCTGGCTCGTGTCGGCCCTCGTCGAGATCGGCGAGGTTCGCCGCGCCCGCGACCTGTGCGACAAGCTGCTCTCGTACGCGAGCCCACTGGGCCTGTACGCCGAGGAAATCGACCCGCGCTCGGGCCGCCACCTGGGCAACTTCCCGCAGGCCTTCACGCACCTGGCCCTGATCAACGCGGTGATGCATGTGATTCGGGCCGACCAGGGCCTCGAGATCGGCCACCTCCCGCTCGGCCGCGAGCTCACCCGCCAGCGCTCGCAGAGCGGCTAGCGCCGGACGTTCTGGCGGCCCATCACGAGCATTCCCACGAGCCGCGAGACCACCATCGCGATGTAGGCGACCCCGGCAAGCTGCTCCATCATCACGAGGCTTCGTGCGAAGGGCTTGATGGGGATCACGTCGCTGAGCCCCGTGCTCGACAGCGTCGTGAAGCTCAGGAACAGCAGCTCGACCCAGGTGCGATCGCCGTTCGGGTCGACGGCGGCCGTGAAGCTGTGCGGCTCGATCGCCTGGTAGACGGTGAACGAGTAGGCGAACGCCCAGGCGACGAGCGTGAAGGTCGCTCCCACGGCGTACAGCTCGTCACGCGTGATCACGTGGTCCTCGAGCATGTACCTGATCAGCGCATAAGCGGCATAGAAGTAGAGAACCGCCTCGAGCGCCGACGAGTAGGGGAGGAGCGCGTCGTCGCGGGTGATCGCCTGGACCAGCAGCAGGATCGTCGCCGGGACGCCGAGCAGGAGGGCGAACCAGGTAAACACGGGCGAGCTGCGCACGGCCAGCACGACGAGGGCGAGGATGACGATTCCGAACACGCTGAAGAGCGAACGACCGACCTCGTTGCCCTCCATGGCGGGGTAGACGAGGACTCCCACCAGCTGGGCGGCGAGCAGGATCGCGGACGGCTGCCGGCGCGCGACCGAGAGCACGGAGGCAAGCTAGCCGTCGCTCCGGTCGGTCCAGTGTCGCGTGAGGCAACCTGGCACGATTTCGACGTCAGCACTCCCGCTACCCCAACTCACCATGAGGATTGCAATGAGCCCAAAGACCGACACGCAGAAGTCCGCCAAGCCCACCACCGCGGCCGGCAAGAAGTCCAAGGGATTCACGGACGAGGAACGAGCCGCGATGAGAGAGCGCGCCCGCGAGCTGAAGGCGGAGAAGGACAGGGCGGGCGGCGAAGCCGCCGTGCTCGAGAAGATCGCCGAGATGCAGGAATCGGATCGGGCCATGGCCGAGCGGCTCCACGCGATCATCAAAGCCACCGCGCCGGCCCTCTCGCCGAAAACCTGGTACGGAATGCCCGCGTACGCCAAGGACGGCAAGGTCCTCTGCTTCTTCCAAAGCGCTCAGAAGTTCAAGACGAGGTACGCGACCTTCGGCTTCAGCGACACCGCGAACCTCGACGAAGGCGCCATGTGGCCAACTTCCTTCGCGCTGAAGGAGTTGACTGCCACCGAAGAGGCGAGGATCGTCGCGCTCGCAAAGAAAGCGGTGGGCTGAGGCACTAAGTCACGTCTCGGACCTGGCCGGTCGCGACGTCGTAGACCATTCCCCGCACCGGGCCGCCGATCGCCGCCGCAGCATCGCGACCCGCTTCGTCGAGATCGCCGCTCCGCGCCCCGCAGTCCGTGTGCAGGATCAGCACTACCTCCTCCGTTCCGAGCGACCGCGACAGCTCGAGCGAGCGCAGCACGTCCTCGGTCACCAGCGCTCCCGCGTTCCGGATGACGTGGGCATCCCCGGCACCGACGCCCAGGATGCTCTCGACGTTCACGCGGGTGTCCATGCAGGTGACGACCGCGAGCTTCTGAGCGGGGGTCGGGGGCACTCGGCTAGAGGCGGATGTCGGCCACCATTGCCGCAAACAGTGCGGCTAGGTAGGCGAGCGAGTACAGGTAGAGCCGAAGCGCGTTGCGGCGCTCCGGGTGGCGCGTCAGGCGCACCGCGCCGTAGATGAAGGCGGCGCCGAGCAGGACCGATGCCACCAGGTAGGTGGCTCCGAACGCGCCCGCGCAGAACGGCAGCTGGCTCACCGCGTAGAGGAGCACCGTGTAGAGCAGGATCTGACGGCGCGTCTCGCGCTCGCCGCGCACGACGGGCAGCATCGGCACGCCGGCTCGCGCGTACTCGTCCTTCATCAGCAGCGAGAGCGCCCAGAAGTGGGGCGGCGTCCAGAAGAAGATGATCGCGAACAGGTACAGCGGCGTGCCCGTGAGGCCGCCGGTGACCGCCGCCCACGCGACGAGCGGGGGGACGGCTCCCGCGGCCCCGCCGATCACGATGTTCTGCGGCGTCGAGCGCTTCAGCCAGAGCGTGTAGACGAACACGTAGCCGAGCAGCCCGGAGAGCGACAGCACGGCCGCGAGCAGGTTGACGGTCGCCGCCAGCAGCACGAAGGCGGTCGTGCCGAGCACGATCCCGAAGGCGAGCCCCGCCCGCGGCGACACTCGCCCGGAGGCCACCGGCCGGCCGGCGGTGCGCTGCATCGAGCGGTCGATGTCGCGGTCGAGCACATGGTTTATCGCGCCCGCGCCGCCCGCCGACAGCGCGCCGCCGATGCAGGTGAGCGCCACCAGTCCGAGCGAGGGGTCGCCGGCCACGTACATCGTCGTGACGGTCGTGAAGAGGAGCAGCGACTGGACCTTCGGCTTGGTCATCTCGAAGTAGTCCGAGACGGCCGCGCGCCAAGCGCTTCTTGCGACTACTGCCTCCATCACGCCGCCACCGCCTCGGCGCGCCGCGGCGCGCGCTCATGCGCGGGCGCGAGCTGGAGCGTGAGCCCGAGCGTCGTGGCCCAGAGAAGGGTGCCGAGCGCCAGGTGCAGCAGGATCAGAAGCTCGTATTCGTCGAGCCACACGTTCAGCGCTCCGACGAGGATCTGCAGCGCGAGCAGACCGGCAAGCCCCCAGGCGTAGCGGGTCAGCACGCCGCGGCGGATCGCCACGACGACCAGGCTCGTCACGAGCAGTGCGGCGACATACATGAAGGCCCGATGCGTGAGGTGGATGTCCACCAGCCGCGCCTTGCCGAAAGGCATGAAGTCGCCGTTGCAGGTGGGGAACTCCTTGCCGCACGCGTGGTGCGCGCCGTCGCCCAGTTGATAGTCCGCTCGGCCGTAGTTCTGCGTGCCGGCCATATAGCCGCCCGCGACGATCGTGCAGAGCACCGCCACCGAGGCCGCGATCCCGAGCACGCGCAGGCCCGTCCCGCCGTCCACGACGGCGGCCCCGGCGACGTTGCGGTACAGGTAGATGAGCCCGCCGAGCAGGAGCATCGCCAGGCAGAGGTGCGCCGCGACATACGCCTCCTCGAGATTGTCCTCGACCGTCGCACCTCCGAGCGCCGCCTGAGCGAGGATCAGCCCGAGCAGCGCTGCCGCGGGCACGAGATACTCGCGGTGCCGGCGCCACGCGAGCACGACGATCGCCAGGATCATGATGCTCACCACGCCCGCGAGGACGCGGTGCGTGTACTCCACGATCGAGTTGAGGTCCATGCCGGGCGCCACGTCGCCGTTGCAGAAGGGCCAGCCGTGGAAGCCGGATCCGGCCGGACCGCAGCCGAGGCCGGAGTCCGAGACGCGGACCACCCCGCCCACGATGATGAGGACGAACGTGGCGATCGCCGTCGCGAGAACGAGCCGCCGCATCAGAGACTGCGGGGCGCCACGGGCTGCGCGACCGTCTCCGCCGAGGCCGCGGCGGCGGCCACCTCACGGCGGATGTCCTTCATCGGCTCAACGCTGCGGATGCGCGGCACCACGTCGAAGTTGTTGGGCGGCGGGGGCGAGGTAGTGAACCACTCGAGCGTGTTCCCCTGCCAGGGGTCGTTACCGGCACGGCGGCCGTTCTTAAGGCTCAGGATCGCGTTGACCAAGGTAACCAGTACGCCCACGCCCAGTATGAAGGCGCCGATCGTCGAGATCAGGTTGTAGGCGGTCACGCCGAGCGACTCGTCGTAGTCGTAGATCCGGCGCGGCATGCCGGACAGGCCCATGGAGTGCTGCACCAGGAAGGTGGTGTTGAAGCCCACGAACATGAGCCAGAAGGAGGCCTTCCCGAGGGACTCCGACATCAGCCGGCCGCTGATCTTCGGGAACCAGTAATAGAGGCCGCCGAACAGGCCGAACACGGCGCCGCCGAAGATCACGTAGTGGAAGTGGGCCACCACGAAGTACGTGTCGTGCAGGTACCAGTCCACCGGGAAGATCGCGAGCATCACCCCGGAGATGCCGCCGATCACGAATAGGGCCGGCAGCGCCGCCGCGAAGTAGAGCGGTGTCTTGAAGACGATCTGCCCGCGCCAGAGCGTGGCGAGCCAGTTGAAGATCTTGATGCCGGTCGGGACCGCGATCGTGAACGACGAGAGCATGAAGAACGCGAGCACGACCGTGGGGGTCGGCGTGGTGAACATGTGGTGCGCCCAGACGAGCAGGCCGAGGAACGCGATTGCCACCGTGGACGCCGCAATCGCCTTGTAGCCGAAGATCGGCTTGCGGGCGAACACGGGCAGGATCTCCGAGATCATCCCGAACGCCGGCAGCACCATGATGTAGACCTCGGGGTGGCCGAAGAACCAGAAGAGGTGCTGCCAGAGCAGCGGGTCGCCGCCGGAGGCCGGGTCGAAGAAGCCGGTCCCGAAGTGCCGGTCGGTCAGCAGCATCGTCACGCCCGCGGCGACCGACGGCAGCGCCGCCACCAGCAGATAGCTGTAGACCAGGATCGTCCAGATGAACAGGGGCATCCGGCCCCAGCTCATCCCGCGCGCCCGCATGTTGTGGATCGTCGCTATGAAGTTGATCGCGCCGACGATGGACGAGATGCCCGTGAGGTGGATCAGGAAGATCCACGCGTCGACGCCGCCCCCGCCCGTGAACGCGTCGTCTGACAGCGGCGGGTACATCGTCCAGCCCGCCTGCGGCGGCTCGAAGAAGACACTCGTGTAGAAGGCGATGCCGCCGAACAGGAGTAGCCAGAACGAGAGCGCGTTCAGCTTCGGGAACGCCATGTCGCGCGCCCCGATCATGAGCGGCACGAGGTAGTTCCCGAAGCCCGCCAGCACCGGCACGACGAACAGGAACACCATCGTCGTGCCGTGCATCGTGACCAGCCCGTTGTAGGTCTCCGGGGTGACCAGCGTGTTGTTCGGCTGCGACAGCTGAAGGCGCATGATCAGCGCCTCCACGCCTCCCAGGATGAAGAACAGGAAGGTCGTGTAGAGGTAGAGGATCCCGATCTTCTTGTGGTCGGTGGTCGTGAGCCAGCGCAGCCAGCCGCGCGGCGGCGTCCTCAGCCCGTGCAGCACGACCTCGGGGCGGGCGAGCTGCTCTAGGCGGGTGGCGGTTCCGGCCTCCACTACTGCTGCTCCTGCTCGCGCAGCTTGCGCTGCTCCGCCAGCGCTACGCCGGCGGCCTTGATCTGGGCGCGCTTGTGAGCCGCCCACACCTCGAAGTCATCGGGGCTCATCGCCTGGACCATCGCGCGCATGTCGGCGTGGCCCGGGCCGCACAGCTCGGCGCACTGGCCTCTGTACACGCCCGTCCTGTCCGCCGGCACCTTGAACCAGGACTCGTTCACGTAGCCGGGGACCGCGTCCGCCTTGGGCCCGAACTTCGGGATCCACCAGGAGTGGATCACGTCCGACGCCTCGATCTTCAGCACGATCGTGGTGTCGGTGGGCACCACCATCTTGTTGTAGGAGAAGAGCTGCTCCTCGCCGGGATAGTCGTAGCGCCAGATGTACTGCTGGCCGTTCACGCGGATGGTGAGGGTCGGCCCGCCGCTCGTCGGCGGGTTGGGCTGGTCGACCGACGCGAACTGCCCGGCCGTGGCACGCAGCCCGTTCGGGCCCGACGGCGGCGGATTCTCGATGTCGTCGAGGTAGAGGAACGCGACGACCGTGAGGACCACGAGGATCGCCGCCGCCCCGAGCGTCCACCCGACCTCGAGCGGTGTGTTTCCGCGGATCTGGTCCGCGTGGCCGCCGCGGCGGGCGCGGTACTTGACGAGCGACCAGATCAGCACGCCCCAGACCAGCAGGAAGATCACGATCCCGATGTAGAGCGTGAGCTTGTAGAGAGTGTCGATGTCGTCCGCGTTCGGCGACCCGCCCGACTCGGGCGTGAACGTGTCGGCGAGCGCCGACGGAGCGGCGATCAGGATCCCGAGGACGCCCGCGTCGAGGGCGGTCCAGAACACGCGTCTTGGCATGCCGGTGGGCAAGGCGGCGTGATCATATCCTCGGTCCCCGGAGGGGCTCCACTTAGTGGCTTCTGTCCCGATCAGGGGCGCGTGCCGGAACGAACTGCGGCATTGAGGAGTGGCCCGAATCGCGCCGATTTCCCCAAGCGTCCTACCTAGGGCCGCGTATAGCGGCCTAATCCAGGATGCTTGCCGAAATCCGCCCGACTCCCTTCAGTGCTGCCGTTCGCCGGGCCCGACGTGGCCATGGCCCTCAGTCCGGCGGCCCGAGCGGTGGCTCCCCCGCCGCCGGCGGCGGCGCACCCGACTCCACCTCCAGCTCGCGCACCCTCAGCCGGCCCACCTCGAGCTCCCCGATCCGCAGCTGCTTGATCACGGCCTTCCGGATCGCGAGCCTTCCGATGGCCACCGCTCCCAAAGCTGCGGCTCCCAGGGCGAGCGCGCCGATCGCGCGTGCCCCGCCGGCGTGGGCGCCGGTGGCGCGGGCGGGCTCCGCGGTCGGTCGGCGCACCATCTAGACCCCTTCGAAGGCGGGCTCGCGCTTCTCGACGAAGGCCGTCACGCCCTCCTGGAAGTCCTTCGTCCGGGCGAGCGCGTGCTGGAGGTCCGCCTCGAGGTCGAGCTGCCCGTCGAGGTCCGGGTAGAGCATCCGGTTGAGCGCCTGCTTCGAGCCCGCGTACGAGCGGGTCGGGCCGGCGGCGAGCTTCTCCACGAGCGCGTTCGCCTCGTCCATCAGCCGGTCGTCGGGATGGATGTAGTTCACGAGGCCCCACTCGAGCGCCCTGTCGGCTGGCACGCGCTCGCCGAGCAGCGCCATCTGGAACGCCCGCGCCTTGCCCACCGCCGCCGGCACGAACAGGGTCGAGCCGCCGTCTGGCATGAGTCCGATGTTCACGAACGCAAGCCCGAAGAAGGCCGACTCCGCGGCGAGCACGAGGTCGCATGCGAACGCGAGCGAGGCGCCGATCCCGACGGCCGGCCCGTTCACTGCCGCCACGACGGGCTTCTCGAGCCGCCTTACGCCGGCGATGATCGGGTGGTAGAGCTCGTGAAGCTCCTTGCGCAGATCGGGCATGCCGTCGTCCGGATGCGGGTCGAAGCCGGCCTTGAGGTCGGCGCCAGACGAGAAGCCGCGCCCCGCGCCGGTTACGAGCACCGCGCGGACGCTCTCATCCGCGGCGTCGCCGGTGATGACCTGCTTCAGCTCCTTGCCGAAGGCCCCGGTCCAGGCGTTCAGCGAGTCAGGGCGGTTGAGGGTGATGCGGCCCACACCGCCGTCCTGTTCCCAGATGACGTTCATGGCTCGGAGCGTAAACGGCAGCGTTGAAGGGGGTGCTTGCCGACTTGACCGCGTATTACACGGCTAAGACGGCAAACACCCTCTGGGCCCACCTTCAAGCGGTAGTTCGTCTCTGCACGAGCCAACGTTCCGCCTTGCGCGTCCTAACCCGGGGTGATTACCTTGCTGAGCCCAAACAATCACGGTCTGGACTGGCCCCCGGACTTTCCCCGAAGCAACTGGTCCTGAGGAGGAAGGTTGGCCGCTACCAAGACCGCTGGGTCCGCCCGGAGGCGCTCGACGCCCGACAAGGCGAACGGGGGCGACCGAACGGCCACCGAACAGCCCTCCGCTGCGAACGGCACTGAGTCGGCCGTCCTCGAGGAGATCCTCGACGCCCTCGTCGCCGCCCGTGACGGTGACTTCTCACGCCGCCTCTCGCGCCGCCGGCGTGGCCTCCTGGGCGAGATCGCCTCGGCCTACAACGAGCTGGTGGCGATGAACGGCAGCATGGAGAAGGAGCTCGGGCGCATGCGGCGGGTGATCGGCCGCGAGGGCCGGATGGACCAGCGCGCCTCGCTCGGCTCGGCGGGCGGCGGCTGGAACGCGAGCGTCGAGTCGCTCAATGCGCTCATCGATGACCTCGTGCGCCCGACCACCGAGGTTGCCTCGGTGCTTGACGCCGTCGCCGACGGCGACCTCGACCGCAAGATGGCCCTCACCATCGAGGGCCAGCCCGTGAAGGGCGAGTTCCTCCGCATCGGGACCACGGTGAACACCATGGTCGACCAGCTCTCCTCGTTCGCGGACGAGGTCACGCGCGTGGCGCGCGAGGTGGGAACCGAGGGCAAGCTCGGCGGCCAGGCCGAGGTGAAGGGCGTGTCAGGGACGTGGCGCGCGCTCACGGAGTCGGTGAACGGCATGGCGTCGAACCTCACCGACCAGGTCCGGAACATCTCGCACGTTGCTCAGGCAGTGGCCCGCGGCGACCTCAGCCAGAAGATCACCGTGGAGGCCAAGGGCGAGGTCGCCGAGCTGGCCGACACGATGAACGAGATGACCGACACGCTCGCGATCTTCGCCGAGCAGGTCACGAGCGTCGCGCGTGAGGTGGGAACCGACGGCAAGCTGGGCGGCCAAGCCGCGGTGCCGAACGTGTCCGGTACCTGGAAGGACCTCACCGAGTCGGTGAACGGCATGGCCTCGAACCTCACGAGCCAGGTCCGCAACATCGCCCAGGTCATGACCGCTGTCGCCGGCGGCGACCTCACCCAGCGGATCACCGTGGACGTAAAGGGCGAGATCCTCGAGCTGAAGAACACGACGAACACCATGGTCGACCAGCTCTCGTCGTTCGCGGACGAGGTCACGCGCGTGGCGCGCGAGGTGGGGACCGAGGGCAAGCTGGGCGGTCAGGCCGAGGTGCCCAACGTGGCGGGGACGTGGAAGGACCTCACCGATTCCGTGAACCTGATGGCCTCGAACCTGACCGACCAGGTCCGCGACATCGCGCAGGTCACGACCGCCGTGGCCGAGGGCGACCTGTCGCAGAAGGTGACCGTGGACGTGCAGGGCGAGATCGCCGAGCTGAAGGAGACCGTGAACACCATGGTCGACCAGCTCTCCTCGTTCGCGGACGAGGTCACGCGCGTCGCGCGCGAGGTCGGCACCGAGGGCATCCTCGGCGGCCAGGCCGAGGTGAAGGGCGTCTCGGGGACGTGGCGCGACCTCACCGAGTCCGTGAACTTCATGGCCTCGAACCTGACCGACCAGGTGCGCTCAATCGCGACCGTTTCCACCGCCGTGGCCGACGGCGACCTGTCGCAGAAGATCGCCGTCGAGGCGAAGGGCGAGGTGGCCGCGCTCGCGGACACCATCAACAAGATGGTCGACCGGCTGCGCTCGTTCGCGGCGGAGGTCACGCGCGTGGCGCGCGAGGTGGGAACCGAGGGCAAGCTCGGCGGCCAAGCCGAGGTGGAGGACGTGTCGGGCACGTGGCGTGGGCTCACCGAGAACGTGAACTCGATGGCTTCGAACCTGACCGATCAGGTCCGCAACATCGCCGAGGTCACTACGGCGGTGGCGAACGGCGACCTCTCGAAGAAGATCACCGTCGACGCCAAGGGCGAGATCCTCGAGCTGAAGAACACCGTCAACACGATGGTCGACCAGCTCAACTCGTTCGCCGCTGAGGTGACGCGCGTGTCGAAGGAGGTCGGCACGGACGGCAAGCTGGGCGGCCAGGCCGAGGTCGAGGATGTCTCGGGCACGTGGCGCAGCCTCACCGAGTCGGTGAACTTCATGGCCTCGAACCTGACCGACCAGGTCCGCTCGATTGCCCAGGTCACGACCGCGGTGGCGAACGGCGACCTCTCCAAGAAGATCACCGTCGACGCCAAGGGCGAGATCGCGGAGCTGAAGGAGACCATCAACACGATGGTCGACCAGCTGAACTCGTTCGCCGCGGAGGTCACCCGCGTCGCCAAGGAGGTCGGAACCGAGGGCAAGCTCGGCGGCCAAGCCGAGGTGGCCGGCGTGTCGGGCACGTGGCGTGGGCTGACCGAGAACGTGAACTCGATGGCCTCGAACCTGACCGACCAGGTCCGCAACATCTCCCAAGTGGCGCAGGCCGTGGCCCGCGGCGACCTGACCCAGAAGATCACCGTGGACGCCAAGGGCGAGATCCTGGAGCTGAAGGAGACGCTCAACACGATGGTCGACCAGCTCTCCTCGTTCGCGGACGAGGTCACGCGCGTCGCAAAGGAGGTCGGCACCGAGGGCAAGCTCGGCGGCCAGGCCCAGGTCGAGGGCGTGTCTGGAACGTGGCGCGGGCTCACGGAGAACGTGAACCAGCTCGCGTCGAACCTGACGACTCAGGTGCGCGCGATCGCGGAGGTGTCCACCGCCGTGACCCAGGGCGACCTGACCCGGTCGATCACCGTCGACGCCAGCGGTGAGGTCTCGGACCTCAAGGACAACATCAACCAGATGATCGCCAACCTGCGTGAGACGACTCGCCAGAACGAGGAGCAGGACTGGCTGAAGACGAACCTCGCCCGCATCTCGGGCCTGATGCAGGGCCAGCGGAACCTCGAGACCGTCTCGCAGCTGATCATGTCCGAGCTCTCGCCCGCGGTGGGCGCGCAGCACGGGGCGTTCTTCTTCGCCGACCACGACGAGAGCGGCATCGACTACGAGCTGATGCTCCTCGCGAGCTACGGCTACACGAAGAAGGACGGCGAGACCCCGCGCTTCGGCGTGGGCGACGGCCTGGTCGGCCAGGCGGCGCATGAAAAGAAGCCGATCCGGATCACGGACCCGCCCGCCGAATACATCCGCATCGCGTCAGGCCTCGGGGACGCCGCCCCGCGCGACATCATCGTCATCCCCGTCCTGTTCGAGGACCAGGTGGTCGCGGTGATCGAGCTCGCCTCGTTCACGCCCTTCAGCGAAATCATCCTGCAGTTCCTCGACCAGCTCACCGAGACGATCGGCGTCGTCCTGTCGACGATCATCGCCAACGTCCGCACGGAGCAGCTGCTGCAGCAGTCGCAGTCGCAGTCGCAGGAGCTGCAAGAGCAGTCCGAGGCGCTGCAGCGCCAGCAGATGGAGCTCCAGGCGACCAACGAGGAGCTGCAGGAGAAGGCCGAGCAGCTCGAGCGCCAGAACCGCGACATCGAGATCAAGAACCGCGAGATCGAGATGGCCCGCTCGTCGCTCGAGGAGAAGGCCGAGCAGCTGGCGCTCAGCTCGAAGTACAAGTCCGAGTTCCTGGCGAACATGTCGCACGAGCTGCGCACGCCGCTCAACTCTCTGCTGATCCTCTCGAAGGTGCTGTCCGCCAACGAGAACGGCAACCTCACGGCCAAGCAGGTCGACGCGTCAACAACGATCCACAACGCGGGCTCGGACCTGCTCGCGCTGATCAACGACATCCTCGACTTGTCCAAGGTCGAGGCCGGGAAGATGGACGTGCACGCCGGGCGCACGGAGCTGGGCTCGGTCCGCGACTACGTCGACCGCTCCTTCGCGCCGGTGGCGGGCGAGAAGGGGCTCGACTTCTCGATCGAGCTGGCGCCCGACGCGCCGGAGCAGTTCTCGACCGACGAGCAGCGCCTCCAGCAGGTGCTGAAGAACCTGCTCTCGAACGCGTTCAAGTTCACCGACTCCGGCTCCGTGAGGCTGCGCATCGGCCGCGCGCCGGCCGCACTCCACTACACGACGGACTCGCTGACCCGCTCGGAGAGTGTCGTCGCGTTCGCGGTGATCGACACCGGTATCGGCATCCCGCCGGACAAGGTGCGCCTCATCTTCGAGGCGTTCCAGCAGGCGGAGGGCTCGATCAGCCGCCGCTTCGGCGGCACGGGCCTCGGCCTGTCGATCAGCCGTGAGATCGCGCGCCTGCTCGGCGGCGAGATCCACGTGGAGAGCACGGAGGGCGAGGGGTCGACGTTCACGCTCTACCTGCCCGCCGCGGGACCCGCGCCGGTGGCCGCGGCGCCCGTGCTGGACGAGCCCGTTCCGCCCCAGCTCGTCGCGGCGAGAGCACGGCGCCGGGTCGAGAGCGCCGCGCTGCCGGACACGCTCACGGACGACCGCTCAGACCTGCCGGCGGGCGAGCGCGTGGCGCTCCTGATGACCGGCGACCGCGCGCTCGCGCGGAGCGCGGTGGACGTCGCCCACGACCACGGCTTCAGGTGTCTGCTCGCGCTGCGCGGCGACGCCGGGCTGGCGCTCGTCCACGAGTTCATGCCCGACGCGGTGGTCGTGAGCCGGGACCTGCCTCAGCTGAACGGCGACGCTGTGCTCGACCACCTGAAGCGGCACCCCGAGACCCGCCACCTCCCCGTCTACGTGCTCGGGGGAGCCGAGGCGGGTGAGGACGGCGCGGAGCGCAGCCTCCGCTACGCCGGTGCGCTCGGCTGCCTCGGGCAGCCCGCGACCCCGGAGCTGCTCGGCGACGTGTTCGACGAGCTGTTCCACTTCATCGAGCGGCGTTCGCGCGCCGTGCTCGTGGTCGAGGCCGACGAGCGCGAGCGCGACGGGCTCGGCGACCTCATCGGCGGCCCGGACGTCGAGGTCGTGGGCGTGGCCTCGCGCGAGCAGGCGCTCACGGAGCTCGACGGACGCGAGTTCGAGTGCATCGTCCTCGCCATGGAGCTCGAGGACGGGAGCGGCTTCCAGCTGCTCGACCGCATCAAGCGCGCCAAGCGCTACCGCGGTCTGCCCGTGATCGTGCACACGCGCCACGAGCTGTCGCCCAAGGACGAGGCGCGGCTGAAGCGCTACGCAGAGGCGATCGTCGTGAAGGAGGTGCGCTCACCGGAGCGCCTGCTCGACGAGACCTCGCTCTACCTCCACCGCGTGGAGGCGCGGCTGCCCGCCGACAAGCGCCAGATGCTCGAGCGCCTCCACATGGCCGACGCCGTCTTCGAGGGCAAGAAGGTGCTCATCGTGGACGACGACGTGCGCAACGTGTTCGCGCTCACGAGCGTCTTCGAACGGCGCGGGATGGAGGTCGTGTTCGCCGAGAACGGGCGCGAGGGCATCGAGGCGCTCAAGGCGAACGCCGACGTCTCGCTCGTCCTGATGGACATCATGATGCCCGAGATGGACGGGTACGAGGCGACCCGCGCGATGCGCGAGATGCCCGAGTTCCAGCGGCTGCCGATCGTCGCGCTTACCGCGAAGGCGATGAAGGGCGACCGCGAGAAGAGCATCGCCTCGGGCGCGTCCGACTACATCACGAAGCCGGTCGACGTGGACCAGCTTCTGTCGCTGATGAGGGTCTGGCTATACCGGTGAGCGGCGCCATACTCGTGGTCGACGACCAGCCGGAGAGCCTCGTGGCTCTACGCACCGTGCTGGAGCCGCTCGGCCGCGAGGTGGTCACGGCGCCGTCGGGGGAGGAGGCACTCAAGATGCTCCTCCAGGACGACTACTCCGTGATCGTCATGGACGTCCGCATGCCGGGCCTCGACGGCTTCGAGACCGTGGAGCTGATCAAGCGGCGTGAGCGCCACGAGGACACCGCGATCATCTTCCTGACCGCCGGCGACGCGGACGCCGAGCAGATCACGCGCGGCTACTCGGCCGGCGCGGTTGACTACATGCTGAAGCCGGTCGACCCGGACATGCTGCGCTCGAAGGTCGCGATGCTCCTCGAGCTGCAGCAGAAGAGCGCGGAGCTGCGCGCGTCCGAGGAGCGCTTCCGCGCGGCGTTCGAGGGCGCCCCGATCGGCATGGGGCTGAGCACCGTGAGCGGCCGCTGGCTAGAGGTGAACGACGCGCTGTGCGAGCTGCTGGGCCGCTCGCAGACGCAGCTGCTCCGCCAGCCGCTCTGGGACCTCGTGCACACGTCCGACCGCGAGCACGAGCGCGACGCCGTGCGGCGGCTGCTGCGCGACCGCCCGCTGTTCGACCAGTCGGAGAAGCGCTTCGTGCGGCCGGACGGCGACGTCGTGCACGCGATCGTGAGCGTCTCGCTGACGGCCGACAGCCACGACCGCCCGCAGGGCTACATCTGGCAGGTCGTGGACGTGACGGAGCAGCGGCGCGCCGAGGGCGAGCGAGCCGCGCGTATCGAGGCGGAGGCGGTCGTGCAGACGATCGGGAAGCTGCAGCAGGTCACCGAGGCCGCGCTCAGGCACCTGCAGCTCGACGAGCTGCTCGACGTCCTGGTCGAGCGCGTGTGCGAGGTGTTCGGTGCCGACATCGTGCGCATCCTCCTGCGCGATCACGCCGACGAGGAGCTGTTCACCGTCGGCGCCGCCGTCGGGCTGGACGTTGAACCGGGCACGCCGGTGGCGGTCGGTGGGGCGCTTCGCGAGGTCGTAGAGCGGGGGACGCCCGTGACCCTGCAGGTGCGGCCGCCGGGCACGGCGCTCGATCCCGCGATCGAGGCCGCCGACCTGTCATCGCTGATGGCGTCGCCGCTGACGGTCAAGGGCGGGGTCGCCGGCGTGGTGGAGGTGGGAGCGCGCGGCGCGCGCCGCTTCACGCTCGAGGACGAGAGCCTGCTGATCCTGATGGCGGACCGGGCCGGGCTCGCCATCGAACACGCGCGGGCCTATGAGCGCGAGCTCTCGAACGTCGAGATGCTCCAACACAGCCTCCTGCCCGACAAGCTGCCGCAAATAGAGGGCATCCAGGTCGACGCTGGCTACATGCCGGGCGGCACCGAGCGGGTCGGCGGTGATTGGTACGACGCGATCCCCCTCGAGGGAGGTCGGGTGGGAGTTGCAATGGGCGATGTGGTCGGCCACGGCATCGGGGCCGCGGCGCTGATGGGACAGCTGCGCCACGCAATGCGCGCCTACGCGCTCGAGGGCCACTCGCCGGCGGGCGTGCTCGACAGGCTCGACCGCGTGGTCCGCAGCCTGGACGGCGGGCAGATGGCGACGCTGCTGTACCTGGTGATGGAGGAGGAGCACGACACCGTCACGTTCGCGAGCGCGGGCCATGTGCCACCGCTCGTGATCAGCCCGGAGGGCGAGGCCGAGTACCTGGCCACGGCGCCGAACCCGCCGCTGGGCGTGTTCGAGAGCGCCACTCACACCGAGAAGACCGTCCAGCTCGCGCCGGGATCGACGATCGTGCTCTACACGGACGGGCTCGTGGAGGAGCGCGGCGTGTCGATCGACCAGGGCCTCGAGGCGCTGCGCCTGGCAGCCTCGCAGGACACCTGCCACCCAACCGAGCTGTGCGAGCGCCTTGTGAAGGGGATGCTCGCGATCCACCCCGCGAACGACGACATCGCCGTGCTCGCGCTGCGGGCGCTGCCCGAGGCGCCGCCGCCGCTCCACCTCGAGCTGCCGTCGGACCCGACCAAACTCGGTGAGATGCGTCGCGACCTCGGCAGCTGGCTGCGCGAGGCGGGTGCCGCCGGCGACGTCGTAGAGATCATCCAAATGGCGTGCCACGAGGCCTGCTCGAACTCGATCGAGCACGGCTACGCATTCGGCGACGGTGTGCTGTGGGTGGACGCGGAGCTGGAGGACGGCCGGGTGAAGCTGACCGTGCGCGACGAGGGCCACTGGATCGAGCGTGGAAGCGAAGGCCCGCCGCGCTACCGCGGACACGGGCTGCCGCTGATGCGGGCGCTGATGGACTCGGTGGAGCTCACGCACGAGAACGGCGACGGGACGGCGGTGCGGATGAGCCGGAATCTGTCTCCCGACAGGGTCGTCGCGGTCGCGTAACGCACTACGGGCATTGAGGGGTCGGGTCCGGGGGTTTGGCGTGTCCGTCTCGCATACCGAGACAACCACGCCGAGCCCTACCCCTCAATGCCAGTCGTTCGCATCAAGCGAGGGCGAGGCCGGGGGTGCCGTGGCGCCTAACCTTCGCCGCCGATGCTTCTCGACGCACTCGACTGGCTCGGCCACGCCTCCTTCCGCATCACGGTCGGCCGCGCCACCGTCTACATCGACCCCTACCGCGTTGCGGACAGCGCCCCGCCGGCTGACCTCATCCTCATCACCCACGGCCACTACGACCACTTCTCTCCGCAAGACGTCGAGCGGCTGTCGGTGAAAGGCACCTGGCTAGTGGGGCCCGCCGCCGTTGCCGAGCGTGTCAGCGGGCAGGTCCACCGAATCGGCCCGGGCGAGACGCTCGACGACGAGCTCGTCCGCGGCATCCACATCAGCGCCGTCGCCGCGTACAACACGTCGAAGCGGGACGCCGACGGGAACCCGTTTCATCCTCGTGATGCGGGATGGGTGGGATACCAGCTCAATGTCCGCGGGGAGCGGCTTTACCATTCCGGCGACACCGACGTGATTCCTGAGATGGATAGCGTCACCGGGGTCGACGTGGCGCTGCTCCCGGTGAGCGGCGTGTACGTGATGACCGCGCCGGAAGCCGCCGAGGCGGCCCGGCGCATACAGCCGCGTGTGGCGGTCCCGATGCACTGGGGCTCGCATATCGGCACCGAGCGCGACGCGCGCACGTTCGCCGCCAAGGCACCCGTGGAGGTACAGATCATGGAGAAGGCTCAGTGAGCGCCCAGGCCGACCGTCAGCGGGCCGCCCTGCAGCGGATCGCGAAGGACGCCCCGAGCTCGCCGCTCGCCTGATCCTGATGACGCTGCCGGGGGCGGCGGCCCGGGTTCCCGGCACGGCATATCTACGGCTTCGCCTACCGAACGCTCAAGCGGCGCATGAAGGTGCTCGGGATCGAGATCCCGCCGGCCGAGGACCTCATGCCGGGGCCGATTGACCGGACGACCGAGTTCACTGCGTGCCCGCAGACGCCCCGACCGCGGCCGCTAGCGCCGCTCGGTCGAACGGGTCAGGCGAACTCGAGGCGGCGGCCACGAGCTAGTCGGCCAGAGCGCGGCGCCCGCCAGCAGCAGGCCAAGGCCGATCGAGGTCAGGGCAAAGACCTCGAACCCCGTTTGCGGGAGACCGCCGGTGGGCTGGCCGGCCACGCCCTCCTCGGGTAGCCCGGCCACAGGAGCACCCTCCTCGCTCGGCGGCTGCTCGCCGTCAGGCTGCTCCGCGGGCGGCTGCTCCTCGCCCTCTGGCGTGGTGGGCATCTCGTCCTGCGCGGGGTCAGCCGCGGGCGCTGTCTCGGGCACGGCGACGGACGGCTCCGCTGGGGGCGCGGGGGTGGTCGGCGCCGCGGCCCCACCGCCCGAGTCCTGGGCCGCTGCGGGGGCGGCGAGGAGCAGGAATGCGAGCAGCGCGGAGGGTGCAAGGAGGCGCTTGAAAGTCATGCTGGCGCGCTGTTCGACGGCGTCTGCGCGAATCCTTGCCGTTATGCTGGCGCGGCTTTGCGAAGTACTCGCGCCCTGCGAACGCTCGCGTGGGGCGCGGTGGCGGTGGGCGTCGCCACACCCCTGGTCCGGCACCGGCTGCGGCTCCGGCCCGCGGCGGTGTCGGCGCTGTCATGGCCCGCCCCCGCCGCGCTCGCGCTCGCCGCTCGCCGTACTCCCGTCCGCGACGCGGGCATCTACGCCCTCCAAATGTGGGCGTACTTCGCGCACTACGACATGCCCGATGACGACCCCGAGGCGCTCCTCCAGCGGCTGAAGGTGACTTATCCGATCCGCTGCGACCGGGTGATCGGGCTCGGCGCCTGCCCGACGACCCGGCTCCAGCGCGCGCTCGGGCGCGAGGGCTACGTGGGCCCGCTCGAGTACGTGCTGTCGGCGGTGCACTGGAGCTGGTTCCTCGTGCCGCACGGGACGCTGGCCTACATGCTCCTGCGCCACCGCGACAAATTCCCGCGCTCGGCGGTGCTGATGTCGGCGTGCTTCGACCTCGGCTGCGTGGTCTACTGGCTCGTACCGACGGCGCCGCCCTGGTATGCGGGCGCGAACGGGCAGATGCCGCCGGTCAGGCGGATCATGGCCGAGGCGGGCGAGCGAGCTTGGAGGCGTCTCTGGCACCCGCTTTACCATTCCCTGCAGGGCAATCCCTTCGCAGCGATGCCTTCTCTCCATTTCGGCACATCAGTGATGGCGGCGCGGATCCTCTCCCAGGTCGGGAGGGGCCACGCTGCAGTGGCCTGGACGTACGCCACCGCGCTCGGGTTCGGCCTGGTGTACCTGGGTGAGCACTATGTCGTGGATCTGGTGGCCGGCCTGGCGCTGGCCGAGGGGATCTGGCGCGTGGCGCCACGCGCGGAGCCGGCGATCCGGACGATCGCCGGGGCGGTACATCGACTGGAGCCGCGGGCCGGCTGATGGCGGCGGACGACCGCCGCCAGCAGGTACAGGAGCGGGAGTACCAGCTCGACCTCGACGACTCCGTCGACGACGTCACCGATCTCGACCAGGGCGTCGCCGACGAGGAGATGGAGGTCAGCCGCTTCCAGGCGCTCCTCCAGGATCGGCGCAGGCTGGCGAGCGGCGCGCTGCTGGTCCTCCTGCTCGTCGTAGCGATCTACGTCCTGTTCCCGAAGATCGTCGGTGCCGACGAGGCGCTCAACAAGCTCGACGATGCGACCTGGTACTGGATCGCGATCGCGGTCGGCTTCAACGTGCTGGCGTTCGGCTCCTACGTGATGCTGTTCCGAGGGGTGCTGGGCGGCACCCGCGACGACAGCGTGCACCGGCGCCTCGACGTGCGCGCCTCGTACCTGATCACGATGGCCGGGCTCGCGGCCACGCGGATCTTCTCGGCGGCGGGTGCGGGCGGGCTGGTGCTCACGTACTGGGCGCTGCGCAAGGCGGGCGTCCCGCGCCGGCGGGCAGCGTGCCGGATGCTCGCCTTCCTGGTGCTGACCTACTTCGTCTACCTGGCCGCGCTGATCATCTTCGGGATCCTGCTCCGGACAGGAGTGCTGCCGGGACGCGCGCCGCTGGCCGGGACCGTCGTCCCAGCCGCGATCGCGGGTGGGGTGATCGCGCTGTTCCTCCTGATCGCGCTGATCCCGCACGACTTCGAACGGCGGATCCAGCACTACGCGCAGGGCTACCGGCGCGCACGCTACCTCCAGCGGCTGGCGAAGGGGCCGGCAACGCTCGCCACGGGCACGCGCACCGCGATCTCGTACATCGCGAACCCGCGGCGCGGCCTCCTGGCTGTCGGCGGCGCCGTCGGGTTCTGGGCCGCCCAGATCGGGATCCTCTGGGCGAGCTTTGAGGCGTTCGGAGGCGACATTCCGTTCGCGGTCCTCGTGCAGGGCTTCTTCGTGGGGATGGCCGCGAACCTGATTCCGTCGCCGGCAGGCGGTGTGGGCGCCGTCGACGCTGGGATGATCGGCGCATTCGCGGTCTTCGGCATCGACGACTCGATCGTGTTCCCGGCGGTGCTCACGTACCGCGTGATCGCCTTCTGGCTGCCGATCCCGCCGGGCGTCGTCGCATTCGTCCAGCTACGCAGTACGGTGGCGCAGTGGGAGCGTGAGCGGAGCAATGGCCTCCGGGCCGGTGAGTACACTTCATAAAGTAAAGTGATGCGTGAGGAGACGAGGGACTTGGAGAACGTCGTCATCGTGGGCAGCGGCCCTGCCGGCTACACCGCCGCGCTATACACGGCGCGCGCGGACCTGAACCCGCTGGTGATCGAGGGCTTCGCGTGGGGCGGCCTGCTCCAGCAGACGACCGATGTCGAGAACTATCCGGGCTACCCGCAGGGCGTGATGGGCCCGCAGATGATGCAGGACCTGCGCGACCAGGCCGAGCGCTTCGGCACGCGCTTCATCACCGACGACGTCACGAAGCTCGACCTCGCCTCGGACCCGGGCGGCACGCATGTGGTTCACGTGGGCGACAAGGAGATCCGCACACGCTCGGTGATCCTCGCGATGGGCGCCGAGCCGAAGAAGCTCGGCGTGCCCGGCGAGGAGGAGCTGGCGGCGCGCGGCGTGTCCTACTGCGCGACCTGCGACGCGGCCTTCTTCCGCGGCGCGGACACGCTCGTGGTCGGCGGGGGCGACACCGCCATGGAGGACGCGACCTTCCTGTCGAAGTTCGCCGACAAGGTGAGCATCGTGCACCGCAGGCCGGAGTTCCGCGCCTCGGCGATCATGCTCGACCGCGCGCGCGACACCGACAACATCGAGCTGGTCACGCCCTACGTGGTGCAGAGCTTCGAGCCCGGCGAGGCCGGCGCACTGGGCCATGCGGTGCTCGAGAACACCCAGGACGCCTCGACGAAGGAGATCCCGATCACCGGCGCGTTCGTTGCGATCGGCCACAAGCCAAACTCGCACCTGGTCGAGGGCCAGATGGATCTCGACGACGACGGCTACGTGCTCGTCGAGGGGCGCTCCACGAGGACCAGGCTGCCGGGTGTGTTCGCCGCGGGCGACCTCACCGACCGCGTCTACCGGCAGGCCGTGACAGCGGCGGGCACCGGGTGTATGGCGGCCCTGGACGCGGAGGCCTATCTCCGCGACACCCCCATCGACGCGGAGGCCCACTGGGCCCCGGACGTCGCGCGGGTCGAGGCCGCGGCCGAGTCGGCCGCGCATACCGCTTAGCGACCCACGGCCGGTATAACCCGGCGGTGCCGACCTGGACCAACTGGGCCCGCCAGCAGCGCTGCGCGCCCGAGCGCATCGAGACGCCGGCCTCCGAGGAGGAGCTCGCCCGTGCAGTGACGGGCGCGCAGCAGGTGAAGGTGGCCGGGTCGGGCCACTCGTTCACCGATATCGCCTGCACGGACGGGGTGATGGTCGACATGTCGCGCATGCGGCGCGTGCTGAGCGTCGACGGCAACGAGGTGACCGTCGAGGCAGGAGTCACCCTTCACGATCTCGGCGAGGAGCTGCGCGCTCGCGGGCTCGCGATGGAGAACCAGGGTGATGTGGACCCCCAGACGCTTGCGGGCGCGATCTCAACAGCGACCCACGGGACGGGCGGCGGTTTCGGCAACCTCTCCTCGCAGGTGTCCGGCGTGCGGCTCGTGGACGGGGCGGGGGAAGTGCGCGACATACGCAAGGGCGACGAGCTGCGTGCCGCACGCGTGAGCCTGGGCGCGCTGGGGGCGATCGCGGCCGTGACGCTGCGCTGCGTGCCCGCGTTCACGATTCACCGAGTCGACGAGCCGCGCTCGCTCGACGACGTGCTGCCGCGGCTCGACGAGCTGGTGGACGCGAACGATCACTGGGAGGCGTTCGTGATGCCGTACACGCGCAAGGCGCTCACGCTCACGTCCGAGCGCACCACGCGCCCGCCGCAGCCGCCGAGCCGAGCGGCCGCCTTCCTACAAGACGTGGTCCTGGAGAACGCCGTGCTCGGCCTCTTCTGCCGGACCGGGCGCGCCTTCCCGCGGTTGGTCCCGATGCTCAACCGGCGGCTGGCGGGGCTGATGGGCGGCGCCGACCACCTCGATGCGAGCAACCGCGTGTACGCGAACAAGCGCCTCGTGCGCTTCACCGAGATGGAATACGCCATCCCGCGTGAGCGAGCAGCCGAGGCGCTCGAGCGGGTGCTCGCGCTGATCGAGCGGAGGCGGCTTCCGATCGGGTTCCCCATCGAGCTGCGGGTGGTGCGGGCGGATGACGCGCTGCTCTCGACGGCGTACGAGCGGCCGACCGCGTACATCGCGGTGCACCAATACGTGGGGATGGAGTTCGAAACCTACTTCCGCGCGGTCGAGCAGATCATGGACGAGTACGGGGGCCGGCCGCACTGGGGCAAGCGCCACTACCAGTCTGAGGCGACGCTGCGCCCGCGCTACCCCGAGTGGGATCGTTTCGCGGAGATCCGGGAGCGCTTCGACCCGGAGCGGCGCTTCGAGAACGACTACCTGAGGCGGGTGCTCGGATGACGGCGACGCGCAGTGCGCAAGCGCCGGGCGGTGCCCGGCGCGCGGCGACGCTATACGCCATCCCCGGCTCGCACGCGGTCCGCACCGGCGAGCTGATGCTGGAGCACAAGGGCATCCCATTCGAGCGCGTGAACTTCCCGCCTGGTCCACACCGCGTGCTCGTTCGGGTCATGGGCTTCAAGGGCGACCGCGTGCCGGCCGTCAAGTTTGAGGACGGCAGGCGTGCGCAGGGAACGCGAGAGCTGCCGCGGGTGCTCGACGAGATGGTCCCCGAGCCACGGCTCGTTCCGAATGACCCGGAGGGACTCGAAGCGGAGGCCTGGGCGGACGACGTGCTGCAGCAGTGGGCGCGCCGCATGGTCGCCGCAGCCGGCGCCCGAGACCCGGATTCGCTCGCGGGACGCGGCGCGGACGGCAGGCTCGGCGTGCTACTCACACGTCACGAGCTCCCACGCCGGACGGTCGCGCGGGCGGTGCTCATGGTCTTCGGCGCCACGAAGGAGCAGCAGCGGGACGACCTGGAAAGGACCGGAGAGCTCCTCGACCGCGTGGATGCCTGGATCGATGAGGGCGTCCTGAATGGCGAGGCGCTCCGAAGTCCCGACCTCGCCGTCGCCTCGAGCCTCGCGCTGGTCGAGTACATCCTCGAGCTGCAGCATGAGCTTGAGAGGCGCCCGGCGATGGCTCTGCTCGACCGCGTATTCAGCGGCAGCGCCGCATCACGCGATCCAGTGTGAGCTTGCGGCCATCCTCGGTCTCGACGAGGACGCGCAGCCGGAAGCGGCCGCGTCGACGGATCTGCTCGCGGCGGACGATTCCGCTCACGGTCACGGGCCCGGTGCGAATCGGCCGCGCCGCCGGGATGTTGAGCAGGCGCTCGACCCGCCGCCTGCCGATCATCACGTCGGCATGCGCGAGCCGCGCGCGCTTCGATCCGCGAACCTGAACGCGGAGGTCCTTCGAGAAGCAGCTCTGCACGGGCCGTCCGCCCGAGCGCACCACCAGCGTGAGGTGCGGGCGCGCCAGGCAGTCGACGCCGACGCACGAGACCAGCTCGCGCAGGCGCGACCTGAGATCGCGCTGCACCTTCGCGTACTCCTCGCGACCGTCCAGGCTCTGGAGCTCGAAGGGGTCGTTGGCGAGGTCGTAGAGCTCGTACTCGCCCGTCGTGCGGTGCTCGACGTACAGGAAGCGGTAGGTCCGGATCCCGCGGTAGGCCGGCACCCCGTTCGCGCCTTTGCCGTTCTCGATCAGGATGTCGCGGCCCCACTCGGCCCCGGGGTCGGCCAGCAGCTCGAGCAGCGAGCGCCCGTCCTCGACGCGGCCCGGCAGCACGTCGGTGGCGTCGAGGATCGTGGAGGTCACGTCGACGTTGGCCACCAGGCGGGGGTCCACGCGGCCGGGGGGCACGCCCGGCCCGCGCATGACGAGCGGGATGCGGATCGACTCCTCGTAGGGCAGGACCTTCTCGGCGAGCGCGCGGTGCTCGCCGTGCATGAAGCCGTTGTCCGACATGAAGACGATCAGCGTGTTGTCGAGCTCGCCGTTGCGGCGGAGCGCCTCGACGATCTGCGCCACGCCCTCGTCGACAGCCATCAGCGACTCGTTCTCCTGCCGCCAGTTCTCCTCGACCCCGGCGGCGAACTCCGGCGAGAGCCGAGGCCGGTCGGCCACCACCTGCGGCTTGTCGTACATGTTCTTCTCGTTGAAGCTCGGCGGCCGCGGCATCCGCACGCCCGCGTAGGCGTCCCGGTGGCGCGGCGCAGGCGAGGGGGTGCCGGGGCGGCTCGGGTCGTCCGGGTCGCGCGGCGTGCCGCGGTGCGGGGCCGTGTACCAGACGTTCAGATAGAAGGGCTCGTCGCCCGGCGAGGCCTCGTCGATCAGCTCGGCCGCGCGCCGGCTCTCGAAGTCCGTGAGGTACTCGCCGGGGTGCTGGGAGTCGGGGTAGCTCTTCACCACACCGTGGTCGAACGCCTTCCAGCTCACGTAGTTGAACGCGGCGGAGTGCGGCAGTCCGACCCAGTCGGTCCAGCCCGGCGGGATGCCGTACTTGGCCTCGTAGCCGTTCAGGTAACGGCCGACGTGCATGGTGCGATAGCCGGCCTCCTGCAGCCAGACGGGCAGCGTGTTCGTCGAGTCGAGCTGGATGAAGCCGCCGAAGGGCGGGTTGTTGTGCAGCACGCCGTGGTTGTGCGCGTACTGGCCGGTCAGGTTCGTCGCCCGAGACGGACAGCAGAGCGGGAAGCTGTCGATCGCCTGTGCGAAGTTGGTTCCGTCGGCGGCGAGCAGGTTGTTCACATTCCCCATGCCGGCCAGCGAGGCGGCGGTCTGGTCGTCGGTCATGATCACGACGACGTTCTCGCGCGCGAGCGCGGGCCCGGCGAGCGCCATCGTGGCCGCGGCCGTCGCCGCCGCGATCGCTACAGCTCGCAGCGGCCCTCGCCGCGGTAGGTGGGGACCTCGTCGGCTATCTCGCCGCCGCGCACCAAATACAGGGTGTTGAAACGCTCGCACAGCTCCCCGGCCTTCGCATGGCGCAAATAGACGTTTGCGCCGACTCGCAGGCTAGCGGCGGCGGACCCGATCACGGGCGTTTGCACCTCACCTGCGCCTTCCAGGGGGTCAACACGGAGCCCGCGCGGGAGGTGCGGTGCCGGCAGGCGGTCGCGACCGGCCGCCCCCGATGCCGGATAGCCGCCACCTAGGAGCGTGGCCACCGCGCCGCTCGGCCTACGCACCACCGGCATCGCGAACATCGCGGCCGGGGTGAGGCGGAATGCCGAGTAGCGGTCGAACAGCGTGGGGGCGTAGAAGCCGGAGCCGGCCGTGATCTCGGTGACCACGTCCTCCTCCCGAGTCGTATGGATGCTGCCGGTGCCGCCGCCGTTCACGATCGGCACGGGTGCCACCTCGCGTACCGCGGCAACAACGGCCGCGCGGCGCTCGGCGATCTCGGCGGCCGAGCGGCGCTTGATGAAGCGGATCACGGGCTCCTGCGCTCTTTTCCCCAGCGGCCGGTCGCCGATCCCGGCGATGTGGGCCTCGTAGCCCATCAGCGCGGCGAGCTCGAGGCCCGGGCGCCGGGCGATCTCGCGGGCAAGCTCCCGGGCCTGTCCCGGTGTGCGGATCGGGGAGCGCTTCACGCCGATCTTCACGCGCCCGCCGAGCGGCCACCAGCTCAGGTCGAGCTCGATGCAGACTCGGATCGGCCGTGCGACCTCACCGGCGGCTGCCTCGATCAGGTCGAGGTGCTCGACGGAATCGACCATCAGGATCGGCGCTCCCTCGGCCTCCAGCCGGCCGAGCTCGGCGAGCGCGCCGCGGTCGGCCGTCGGATACGCGAGCAGCAGGTCGTCGAAGCCGTGCTCGTGGAGCCAGAGCGACTCGGGGAGCGTGAACGTCATTAGCCCCCGGAAGCCCGGGTCGTGCGCGAGGATCGCCTCGAGCAGCGCTCTGCAGCGCACCGACTTGCTGGCCACGCGGAGCGGCGTGTCCTGCGCGCGCCTCAGCATCTCCGCTGCGTTCGCCCACATCGCATCGAGGTCGACTAGCGCGAACGGCGCGTCCACTCCGTCGAAGATCCGCTCGAGCTCCTCGTAGCCGTGCGGGCGCGCCACTGTACTTTGCACCGCCATGGTCCGGGCCGACCGTATACCCCCGACACTTCTGGTGTTGGCGGCCGTGTCGTCGGTCCAGTTCGGCGGGGCCTTCGCGAAGACGCTGTTCGACGAGGTGGGGCCGGGCGGCACGGTGCTCCTGCGCGTGGTGTTCGCGGCGGTCATCCTCGCCGCGCTATGGCGCCCCGCGCTCGCTGGCCGGTCGGCGGAGGAGTGGCGGCTGATCGTGGCCTACGGGTTCGTCCTCGTGGCGATGAACCTTTCCTTCTACGAGGCGCTCGACCGGATCCCGCTCGGCATCGCGGTCACGTTCGAGTTTGTTGGACCGCTGGGGGTGGCGATCGCAGGCTCCCGGCGAGCACTGGACCTCATCTGGGTGGGCCTCGCCGCCGCCGGCATCCTGCTCCTGTCGAACTTCGGCACCGCGGATCTCGACGGGCTCGGCGTGGCGTTGGCTCTGATTGCCGGGGGCTTCTGGGCGGCTTACATCCTGCTGGCCGCCAGGGTGGGGCGCCGGCTCCCCGGGGGGCAAGGGCTCGCTCTGGCGATGGCCGTGGGGGCCCTCATTGTCGCTCCGTTCGGACTAGCGGATGCGGGCGGCGACATCTTTGGCGCGGAGGTGCTCGCGGTCGGCCTCGCGGTGGCGATCTTGTCCTCGGCGATTCCCTACACGCTCGAGCTGGAGGCGCTCCGCCGCCTGCCCGAGGGCGTCTTCGGCGTCCTGATGAGCCTGGAGCCGGCGGCCGCGGCGCTCGCGGGCTTCATCGTGCTGAGCGAGGACCTCGCGGCACAGGAACTGATCGCGATCGCGCTCGTGGTCACGGCAAGCGCGGGCGCGGCGCGGCATGCCCGCGTGCCGCCACGCGACGCGTGAGGGTGAGGCTCCGGCGGTCCTGCCGTCCGGGCGGTACTTCAGGCGGCCCGGCCCCGGCAACACACCGCCGCGACCTCAGGAGGAGGGTCAGGCGAGTTCCGAAGGAGAGTTAGGCGAGCGCCGGAGGCGCTTCCTCCTGGGACTCGGGGGACTCGCCGGTGATTGCCGGCCGGAGCGGCAGGAGGTCGAACATGCTGAGGGGCTGTCCGCAGCCGTTGCACCACGTCACGCGCGAAAGCCCGTCGAAGTCGACCACGTCTTCGCAATTGGGGCAGAGATAGTGGGCCATGTCCAAATAGTCGGCAGCATTGGCCAAGCGTCCAATCAGGTCTAGACCCCATAGGCGCATGAATGGGGTCTCGACCCTAGGGACTTCCGGCGGAGGCCCGAGAGGCCTAAGCGACGGGCCGGGCGCGCCTGCCCAATAGGCACGGGAGGGACGGGGTCAGACCCCGTGCCCAGAACGGGGACGGGGTCAGACCCCGTGCCCAGAACGGGGGACGCGGCCCAGACCCCTGAAAGGGGACGGGGTCAGACCCCACCGCTCGCCTGAAAGGGGACGGGGTCAGACCCCACCGCCGGCCGCATGCTCAGCGCAGGTATATGGGGTTCGAGATGATCCAGGTGCGCTCGCGGCCCCTGGCCGTGCGACTAGCCTCGGCCCGGTAGGCGCCCGGCGCCTCGACGTCGGCGTCGAGCATCGTCCCCTCGGCTGACGCAACCTCACGGCCGTCGCGCAGGACGCGCAGGCGGGCGGGCAGCGGCGTGCGCACGTGGAGCGTCCTCCGCCCGGCCGCGGCCTCGCCGCCCATCGGCACGTCGGCGGCCTCGAAGCGAAAGCCGTGCGCCGGGGCAACCGAGTTCACCGCGATGTAGCAGCGGCCCGCGCGCAGCGCTTCGAAGACAAGGGCTCGGTCGCGCTCGAGCTCGCGCGCCGGCGGCTCCTCGCAGAGCACGTGGGTCCTGATGAGCCGGAACGAGCGGTGGTACGCCATCAGGCGCAGGGGGACGAACGGGCCGATGCGCTTGCCGTACTGGTGCGCGTCGAGCCCGCCGATCGCGACCACGCGCCGCTCGCGGCAGAGCTCGTCCCAGCGGCGCATGTTCCGCTCGGGTGGGTGGTCGAGCACGCGCGCCGGCGCCGCAAGGAAGCGGATCAGCTGGAGCACCCGGTCGATCTGCTCGCCCGTGTCGTTGGCGAAGTTCCACAGCTCGATCCCGTGGAGCGCGTCGCAGTCGATCGCGCCGAAGGGCATCCCGGGCCGCCTGAACCGGACGGAGCCCTCGGAGAACGGGTGCGCGGCGAAGCCGAAGCCACCGGCGTCACGCACCGCGCGAGCGATCGCGCAGGGGTCGAGTCCGCGATGACGGATCTCCTCGTCGATCCCGAATGCGAGGTAGTGGTCGCGCCCGAGCGGCGAGACCTCCACTCCGGCCAGCAGCAGGACGTCGTCGTACCAGCCCTCCTCGTCTCGCCGTCTCGCCTCGAGCGAGTCGTGATCGGTGAGCAGCACGACGTCCGCGCGCGCCCGCGCCGCCGCGCGCGCGATCTCGGGCACCGTGCCGGTCCCGTCCGAATGGGTCGAATGGAGATGGACCACAGAGGAGAGATCGTGCATTTGCCGTACTTCACCCCTCGCAGCCGGTTCGCGCAAGCTACGGCCGCGGGCTGGCTCCCGCGAAGCCCCTGTGGGTAACGTCTAGGGGGTGAGTGAGTCAGACAGCCTCGGCGCCCGCTCGACTCTCGATGTGGGCGGCGAATCGTACGAGATCTTCAGGCTCGGCGCGCTTCAGGAGAAGTACGACATCGCGCGCCTGCCCTACGCCCTGAAGGTGCTCCTCGAGAACCTGCTCCGGAACGGAGAGGAGGAGGGCGCGGAGGCCGTGGCACAGTGGTCGGCGAACGACGAGCCGTCGCAGGAGATCGCGTACCGGCCGGGGCGCGTCCTGATGCAGGACTTCACCGGCGTGCCGGCGATCGTGGATCTCGCGGCCATGCGGGACGCCATGGACGATCTGGGCGGCGACCCCACGAAGATCAACCCGCTGGTGCCCGTCGAGCTGGTGATCGACCACTCGATCCAGGTCGACGTGTTCGCCCAGCCGCGCGCCTTCCAACGCAACGCCGAGCTCGAATTCGAGCGCAACCGGGAGCGCTACGCATTCCTGCGCTGGGGCCAGGAGGCCTTCGACAACTTCAAGGTCGTGCCGCCGAACACCGGCATCTGCCATCAGGTGAACCTCGAGTACCTGGGCCGGGTCGTGGAGTCGCGCGACGGCCAGGCGTTCCCGGACACGCTGGTGGGGACCGACTCGCATACGACGATGATCAACGGGCTAGGCGTACTGGGCTGGGGGGTCGGCGGCATCGAGGCCGAGGCGGCGATGCTTGGCCAGCCGGTGTCGATGCTGATCCCTCAGGTGGTGGGCTTCAGACTCACCGGCGAGCTGCCCGAGGGCTCGACCGCCACAGACCTCGTCCTCACCGTCACGCAGATGCTCCGGGAGCGCGGCGTGGTCGGCAAGTTCGTGGAGTTCTACGGCGAGGGGCTCGCACGGCTCCCGCTCGCGGACCGCGCCACGATCGGGAACATGTCGCCCGAGATGGGCGCCACTTGCGCGATCTTCCCGGTCGACGCGGAGACGCTCCGCTACCTCGAATTCTCCGGGCGGCCGCCGGAGCGCGTCGAGCTGGTCGAGGCCTACTGCAAGGAGCAGGGACTGTTCCACGACGAGAGCTCGGATGAGGCGACCTACTCCGACACGCTCGAGCTCGACCTCGGCGACGTGGAACCGTCGCTCGCGGGGCCGAAGCGCCCCCAGGACCGCGTGGCGCTGTCGAGCGCGGCTGAGGACTTCCGGGCCGAGCTCGCGGAGTACACGGGCGACAACACGCCAACCGGCTACGACGAGGCCCTCGACGAGTCGTTCCCCTCGAGCGACCCTCCCGCGAACAACGGCGGCGATGGAACCCCGAAGCAGGTGGAGCACAGCCATCCGCAACCAGGCACGGCGGTCGCCGAGCGCGACGAGGGCTTCGGTCACGGGTCGGTGGTGATCGCCGCAATCACAAGCTGCACCAACACCTCGAACCCGTCGGTGATGATCGGCGCCGGCCTGCTCGCCAAGAAGGCTGTCGAGGCCGGCCTCGAGCGCATGCCGTGGGTGAAGACGTCGCTCGCGCCGGGCTCGAAGGTCGTGACCGAGTACCTGGAGCGCGCCGGCTTGATCGAACCGCTGGAGCGTCTCGGGTTCGACCTAGTGGGCTACGGCTGCACCACCTGCATCGGGAATTCGGGCCCGCTGCCAGAGGAGGTGTCGAAGGAGATCGAGGAGCGCGACCTCGTGGTGGCGAGCGTGCTGTCGGGGAATCGCAACTTCGAGGGCCGCATCCACCCCGAGGTGAAGATGAACTACCTCGCCTCGCCGCCGCTCTGTGTTGCCTACGCGCTGACGGGCCGGATGGATGTAGACATCACGACCGAGCCGCTCCAGAACGGCATCTACCTGCGCGACATCTGGCCGTCGCAGCAGGAGGTGAACGAGGCGATCGAGCAGGCGATCGAGTCGGACATGTTCCGAACCTCGTACGGCGACGCGCTGTTCGAGGGCGACGACAACTGGAAGCGCCTCGAGATCCCCGAGGGCGACCGCTACCGGTGGGACGAGGACTCGACCTACGTGAAGCAGCCACCGTACTTCGAGCAAATGCCGCGTGAGGCGCCTGAGGGCTTCGACGAAATCAAGCGGGCGAAGGCGATCGCCGTGCTCGGTGACAGCGTGACTACCGACCACATCTCACCGGCCGGGGCGATAAAGAAGGACTCGCCGGCGGGGCAGTACCTGATCGAGCACGGAGTCGAGCAGAAGGACTTCAACTCGTACGGCTCACGGCGCGGCAACCACGAGGTGATGATGCGCGGCACGTTCGCGAACATCCGCCTTCGCAACCTGCTCGCGCCGGACACCGAGGGCGGCTTCACGAAGAAGGACGGCGAGGTCAAGCCGATCTACGACGCCGCGCTCGAGTACCACGAGGAGGGCACGCCCCTGTGCGTGCTGGCCGGGAAGGAGTACGGCTCGGGCTCGTCGCGCGACTGGGCCGCCAAGGGCCCGCGCCTCCTGGGCGTGCGCTTCGCGCTCGCGGAGTCATATGAGCGGATTCACCGCTCGAACCTGGTGGGCACGGGCGTCCTGCCGCTTCAGTTCCCGGACGGCGAGTCGGCTCAGTCGCTCGGCCTGACCGGCGAGGAGACCTTCGACCTCGCTCCCCTGGAGGAGGGCGCGAAGACGCTCAAGGTCACGACCTCGGACGGCAAGGAGTTCGACGCGCGCGTCCGCATCGACACGCCGAACGAGTGGCTCTACTACCGCCACGACGGCATCCTCCACTACGTCTTGCGCGAGCTGCTGGCACGCTGAGCGCGCCCCGGGCGCGCAAAGCTGGGGGCGCGCCGCATCGGGCCGGATAGTCAGTCTTGACAACTGATAGGTCAATCAATAAACTCGTGTACATGACCTCGAACACCACCAGCGGCCGGCCTACCCGCGCGAGCTCCGAGGAGCGGCGCGAGCAGCTGATCGCGGCAGCGGTCTCGGAGTTCGCCGCGACTGGCTTCCACGCAACGAGCACGACCGCCATCGCCAAGCGGGCCGGGATCTCTCAGCCCTACGTGTACGCGCTGTTCCCGAGCAAGCGGGACCTGTTCCTGGCCGCCAACGCTGAGGTGAAGGAGCGGATCCGAAGCGCCTTCGCGGAGGCGGCTCGTGGACTGGCCACACCGGAAGAGCGGCTGGACGCCATGGGTCACGCGTATATGCGGCTGCTCGAGAACCGCGAGGAGATCATGTTTCAGCACCAGGCCAACGCGGCGGCTGGCGATCCCGAGCTGCGCGAGCCCGTCAGGCGCGAGTTCATGCGCCTCTTCGAGGACGTGGGCCGGCTCAGCGGCGCGTCGAGCGACGAGGTCTGGAGCTTCATGGCCAAGGGCATGTTCCTAAATGTCATTGCCGCCCTGGGCCTGCCGGAGCAGTTCCTGCCGACTGAGCCCGACTAGCACTCTCTTTTTTCACTTGGTTCTGATAGATCAATCAATCACAAGGAGCTCATCACGATGACACGCAACAGCATCTCGACCCTGGCGATCGTGTCGGTTGCTCTCTTCATGGTCACGCTCGACAACCTCGTGGTGACGAATGCTCTCGTCAGCATCCGCGAGGACCTCGGGGCGACGCTCGAGCAGCTCGAGTGGACCGTCAACGCTTACACGCTCAGCTACGCCGTCTTCCTGCTCACCGCGGCGGCCCTCGGCGACCGGCTCGGTCGCCGGATGGTCTTCGCGGTGGGCCTCGCGATATTCACGGTGTCGTCCGCGGCCGCGGCGCTCGCTCCAAGCACAGAGGCGCTGATCGCGGCGCGTGCCGTGCAGGGACTGGGTGGCGCGGTGATCACGCCGCTCTCGCTGACGCTTCTTAGTGAGGCCTTCGCGGGCGAGAAGCGCGGCCTCGCGCTCGGGATATGGTCAGGCGTCTCCGGGCTCGGTGTGGCGCTCGGGCCGGTGGTCGGCGGCGCCGTCGTCGACGGCTTCTCGTGGCATTGGATCTTCTGGCTGAACGTGCCGATCGGGATCGCGCTGGTGCCCGTGGCGCTCGCGCTCCTCACGGAGAGCCGCGGACCGAACCGCACGCTCGACCTGCCCGGCGTGGCGCTGGCCAGCTCGGGCCTGCTCGGTGTCGTCTTCGGGATCGTCCGCGCTCAGGCGCTCGGCTGGACCAGCGGCACGGTGCTTGCCTCGATGGGAGCGGGGCTTGTCCTGCTGGCGGGGTTCGTCGCATGGGAGCTGCGCGCTCCGGCACCGATGCTGCCGATGCGCTTCTTCCGCAACCGCGCCTTCGCAGCCACGAACGGCGCGTCGCTGGCAATGTTCTTCGGCGCCTTCGGGTCGATCTTCCTCCTGGCGCAGTTCTTCCAGGTCGCCCAGGGTTACTCGCCGCTCGAGGCCGGCATCCGCACGCTTCCCTGGACGGCGATGCCGATATTCGTCGCGCCGGTGGCCGGCATTCTGTCCGACCGCATCGGCAGCCGGCCCCTGATGGCCGCCGGGCTGTCGCTCCAGTCGCTCGCGCTGGCCTACCTCGCATTCGCGACGGCGCCGGACGTCGCGTACGGCCTGCTGGTGCCCGGGTTCGTGATGGCGGGGACCGGGATGGCGCTCGTGTTCGCGCCCTCGGCGAATGCACTGCTGAGCTCGGTGCGGCCGAGCGAGGCCGGCCAGGCGTCCGGTGCCAACAACACGATCCGCGAGATCGGCGGAGTACTGGGCGTGGCCGTCCTGGCCTCGGTGTTCACCGGCATGGGCGGCTACGGCTCGCCGCAGGACTACGTGGACGGCCTCATTCCCGCGGTCTGGGTTGGCTCCGCGGTGCTGGCGGCCGGCGCGCTGGTAGCCCTGCTCGTGCCGCGCCGGCCCGCTGCTGCGGAGGTGCACGAGCTCGGCAAGCACGCGGAGGCCGAGGCGATGGCCGCCTAACGGCACCGGTAGGGTCGCCGCGTGCTCGACGTCGACGCGATCCGCCGGCACTTTCCTGCCCTCGCCGCCCGGGCCGCCTACTTCGACGGCCCGGGCGGCTCGCAGGTTCCGCAGTCGGTGATCGACGCGATGACCGGCTATCTGCGCGATTCAAACGCGAACCTGGGCGGCGCCTTCCGGACCTCACGGGCGTCGGACGAGGTGATGGAGCGCGGGCGCGCGGCGGCCGCCGAGTTCACCGGGGCCGAGCCCGAGGGCATCGCCTTCGGGGCGAACATGACCACGCTCAACTTCCAGCTGACGCATGCGGTGGCGCGGACGATGCGGCCGGGCGACGAGATCGTCGTCACGGCGCTCGACCACGACGCGAACGTGTCGCCCTGGCTGATCGTCGCCGAGGACCACGAGCTCGTCGTCCGGACGGCGCCGCTCCGCGATGAGGACGTGACGCTGGACCTGGACGCGCTCGAGGGCCTCATCGGCGAGCGCACACGCGTGGTGGCCTTCACGCTTGCCTCGAACGCGGTCGGCTCGGTCCCTGACGCTCGGCGCATCGCGGCCGCCGCCCATTCGGTCGGCGCGCTCGCGTGGGCCGACGGCGTGCATCTGGCGCCCCACGGACGACTCCGGGCGCGCGAGCTCGGCCTCGACGTGGTGCTGTGCTCGCCGTACAAGTTCTTCGGACCGCATCTTGGGATTGCCGCAATCCGGCCGGACCTCGCGGAGTCGCTACCGGCCGACCGCGTCCGGCCGGCTGAGGAGGAGCCACCGGGCCACCGCTTTGAGGCGGGCACGCAGGCGCACGAGGCGATCGCCGGCGCCACGGCCGCGATCGAGTATCTGCGCGAGCTCGGTGACGGGGACCTCGACTCGGCGTTCGCCACGATCCACGAGCACGAGACCCGTTTGGCGGCTCGCTTCCTGAGCCGGCTGCCCGGCGGAGTCACGCTCTACGGGATCCGGACCCCCGAGGGCCGAACGCCGACCTTTTGCTTCAACGTCGGCGGGCGCGCGCCGCGCGAAGTGGCCGAGCTCCTGGCCGAGCAGGACATCTACGTCTGGGACGGCAACTATTACGCGCTCGAACCGATGCGGGCGCTAGGCCTCGATGACGGCGGCGGCGCAGTCCGGGCCGGCTTCCTCCACTACACGACGCAAGACGAGGTGGACCGCCTGCTCGAGGCGCTCGCCGAGTTAGCGCGGTAGAGGGCTACGCTCGCCGCTTGGAGCTCGACCACGTGATCATCGCGGTGCCGAAGCTCGAGGCGGCGGCACGAGAGCTGGAAGCCCGACACGGGCTGGCCTCGGTCGAGGGAGGCCGTCACGCCGGCTGGGGCACAGCCAACCGGATCGTGCCTCTCGGCGAGACGTACGTCGAGCTGATCACCGTCGTGGACGAGGCGGAGGCGGCGGGGAGCGTCTTCGGGCGCTGGGTCGCCGGCGGGCTCCAATGCGGCCCGCGACGGCCGCTCGGCTGGGTGGCCCGAACCGACCGGCTCGACGAGGTCGCGGGTCGGCTCGGGCTGAGCGTCGGCGCCGGGTCGCGCCCCGGCCGGGACGGCGGGCTCCTGCGCTGGCGGCTGGCCGGAGTCGAGC
>JBKPME010000067.1:0-15712 GCA_046731915.1 Actinomycetota bacterium | reverse complement strand
GGCCCGCCCCGTCGGCGAGGGCCGGCCCGCTCAGGCTCGTGTAGCCGGACAGCGTCGTCGCGACCGCGGCGGCGCCCGCCCGCGCAGCCGCGTGTCCGGAGCTCGCGCGGTCGACGTCCGCCACGATCCGGCCCGGCAGCTCCGCGCTCACCACCGCCACGAACGCCGGCCCGCTTGGTCCGACCGCCCGCGGCCGCTCGGTCGCGTCGACGGCCACCAGCTCGGCACCCGCCTCCGCTACCGCGAGCGCGTCCTCAGGCTCGGGGGTGATGTAGACCTCGCTACCGGGCGCGTGGCGCTTGACCAGTCCGATCACGGGCACCGCCACGGCGTCCCTGATCGCGCTGATTGCGTCGACTCCCTCCGTGCGGATCCCCACGGCGCCGCCAGCCTCGACGGCGCGCGCGATCGCGGCCAGGTGGCCCGGCGCCGCCAGCGGGCTGTCCGCCGCGGCCTGGACCGACACGATGAGCCCGCCGCGCATGCGCCCGAGTGCCTCGGTCACGACCAGGTGCGCAGGATCCCGGACTTCTCCGGCAGCTCCGGCGCAAGCTCGACGAGGAGGAGCGCGCCGGCCAGCGGATCGCCGCTCGGCTCCACGACCGGGGGGCCGGGAAGCCGCGCCCCGACCTCCTGCCTGAACGGCTCGGCGATCAGCTCGCCCGCCTGGAAGACACTCCCGGCGTATGAGACGACGAACGGATCGTCGGGCTCGAAGAGGCGTGCGGCTGCGGCGCACGCGCTGATCGCCAGCTCGCGGGCGGCGTCCGCGAGGATCGTCCGTGCGTAGTCGTCGCCCGCCTTGGCCACGCGCACGACTTCGGCCCCGAACGATGCCACCGCGCGCGTCGGCACCGGCGCGGAGTAGATGCGCTCGGGCAGTTCTTCGACTGTCCCGAAACGCTCCCTCACCGCCTCCATCAGCTGTGCGGAGCCGCCACGGCCGTCGCACGCGCGGAGCGCCGCGTCGAGGCCCGCACGCCCGATCGCGAAGCCGCTGCCGGCGTCGCCCAAGAGTGATCCCCAGCCGTCGACCTTCGCGAAGCGCTCGCCTCGGCGCGCGAGGCACGCGGTCCCTGTGCCCGCGGCCACGACGACGCCGTCGCGCTCGCCGATGGCACCGAGGAGAGCGGTGAGCCCATCCGACGCAATCGCGAGCGACTCGACTCGGGCGCTGCGGCGAAACGAGTCCGCGAGCAGGGCGACGTCCTCGCCGCTCAGGGCCTCGAAGCCCGAGAGCCCGATCGCTGCCGCGGGGGGCGGCTCCGGCAGCGGGCCGAGCTCGGCCACTGCCGCCAGCACCGCCTCGCTCACCAGCTCCGGCCCGGCGCCAGACTGGGCGCGCACGACCCCGGGCGTCACAGCCGAGCGCCGGCCGCGCCCGTTGTCCACGAGCGCGGCCCGGATCGTCGTCTGTCCTGCGTCGACGGCGAGCGCCGCCGGGGTCACTCGAGGCCGGCCTTCTTGCAGGCGTCCTGGTACTTGGGCGTGCAGATGTCGTCCGTCTTCAGGAAACCCTCCTTGACGACCGTGCTGTCGATGTTGTCGGGCTGCACCGCGAACGTGTCGAGCAGGCTCGAGGGGACCTTCTTCTGGCCGTTGTCCACCTCATCGCTCGCGAGATCACCTGGCGGCTGCTTGCCCTGCGCGAGCGGAACCGCCAGCTCGGCGGAGGTCTCGGCGATGTCGATGATCGGCTGGTAGACCGTCATCAGCTGCTCGCCCGCGAGGATCCGCTGGATGCCCGCGAGCTCCGCGTCCTGGCCGGTCACGAAGCGGCTGGCTGGATCGATGCTCGCGCCTTTGAGCGCGGCGATCGCGCCGCCCGCCATGCCGTCGTTGGCCGAGTAGACGGCGTCGAAGCCGTCGTTGCCCAGGGCGGTGATCGAGGCCTCCATCTCCGACTGGGCCTTGTCAGGGCTCCAGTCGGGCGTGTCGTACGCCTTCACGATCTGGGCGCCCCGCTCCTTCAGCACCTGGCTCGCGCCGTCCTTGTAGGGCTTCGAGTTGCTGTCGGTGGGCGCGCCGTTGATCATCACGACGCGCGGGCTTTTCTTGCCGGCCTTGTCGAGCGCGTCCATTTGCACCTGCGCCTGCTGCTGGCCGACCTTGAACGGATCGATCGAGACGTAGTAGTCGATGTCGGCGTCCGGGATCAGCCGGCCGTAGGCGATGACCTTGACGTCGGACTGCTTCGCGCGCTGCACGATGCTGCCGGCCGACGCAACGTCGACCGCGCTGATCACAATCACCTTCGCGCCCTTCGTGATCGCCGCCTCCGCCTGCTGCTGCTGCTTCGCGGGATCCTGGTTCGCGTTCGCGTAGATCACCTCGCAGTCGCCGCACAGCTCCTTGACCCGGCGCTCGAAGTTCGGCTTGTCCTGCTCCTCGTAGCGCGTCGTCTTGGTCTCCGGCAGCAGGAGCGCGATCTTGCCGCCGCCACCCCCGGAGCTTCCGCCATCGTCATCGTCGTCGTCGCCGCCACAGGCCGCGAGGAGTGCCCCCGCGAGCAGTACGGCAACGCAAACCGTGAACGCCCTGAAAAGACCCTTGCGATCCCGCATCGGCTCCTCCTCACGCTTGCCGGAGCGTGGGACGGTATCACAGGTGGTCTATACCAGTCAGCCCGTCGGTGTCACGCGGTAGGCATCGAAGACGGACTCGATGTTGCGGATCCGGCCGATGCAGGTGCGGAGCGCCTCGGTATCCCCCACCTCGACCACGAAGCGGTTCTTTACCATCGGGTGGACGACGGTGCAGCGCGCCTCGAGGATGTTGATGCCGGTCTCGGCGAACGTCCTCGAAAGGTCCTCGAGCAGACGGTGGCGGTCCCAGCCGTCCACCTGGAGCTCGACGCGGAACGACGTAGTCGTATCGCCGTCCCATGACACCGGCGTGAAACGCTCCGGGTTCTTCATGAGTGCCACTGCATTCGGACAGTGCTCGTTGTGGATCGTGATCCCCTTGCCGAGCGAGATGTAGCCGACGATCGGGTCGTCGGGCACCGGCCGGCAGCACTTCGCAAGCCGCAGCATCACGTCGCTCACGCCCTCGACCTTGATCCCGTAGGTCGACGAGGCGGCCGTCTTGCGCGGCGTCTCGCGCCGCTCCATCAGCTCGGCGGCGGGCGAGGGCTCGTCGACGGCGGACTCGCCCTCCTTCAGCCGGCGCATCAGCTTCTGGGTGACGGTCTTGGCGGAGATCTTCGCCTGGCCGAGCGCGATGTAGAAATCCTCACCCTTCTTGAAGCCCATCTCGCGGATCACGTCCGCGAGCAGCGGCGACCCGTGCATCTTCTGCGGCGGCAGGCCCGCCCGCTTCAGGTTCTCGTGCAGAATCTCGCGCCCGGTGCGCTCCGAGTCCTCACGGCGCTCGCGCTTGAACCAGGCGCGGATCTTCGACTGCGCGCGCGTGGTCTTCGCCAGGGCGAGCCAGTCACGCGAGGGGCCTCGCTCCTTCTTCGAGGTGAGCACCTCGCAGATGTCGCCCGACTGAAGCGTGTAGTGCAGCGGCACGATCTTGCCGTTCACCTTCGCGCCCACGCAGCGGTGGCCCACGTCCGTGTGGATCTCGTAGGCGAAATCGAGCGGCGTCGCCCCTGCGCCGAGCGACTTCACCTCGCCCTTCGGCGTGAACACGAACACCTCGTCCTCGAACAGGTCGGCCTTCAGCGTCTGGGCGAACTCCTGAGGGTCGGCCATCTCCTGCTGCCAGTCGAGCAGGTGGCGCAGCCACTCGACCTTCTCCTCGACCGGCTTCGAGCCGTGCTCCTTATAGATCCAGTGCGCGGCCACGCCGAACTCGGCCGTGCGGTGCATCTCCATCGTGCGGATCTGGATCTCGAGCGGCCGGCCCTCGGGGCCGATCACCGTCGTGTGGAGTGCCTGGTACATGTTGAACTTGGGCATCGCGACCCAGTCCTTGAAGCGGCCCGGCAGCGGCTTCCAGAGCGAGTGGATCACACCGATTGCGCCGTAGCAGTCCTTCACCGAGTCGACGATCACCCGCATGGCCGTGAGGTCGTAGATCTCGTTGAACTCGCGGCCCTTCTTCGTCATCTTCGAGTAGATCGAGTAGAAGTGCTTCGCGCGGCCTGAGATGTCGGCTTCGATGCCGACGGCCTGCAGCTCCTTCGCCAGGTAGTCGCCCGCGCGCTGGACGTATGCGTCGCGCTCCTCGCGCTGCTGCGAGACCAGCTGCCTCATCTCGTTGTACTTGCGCGGGTGGAGCGTTGCGAACGCGAGGTCCTCGAGCTCCCACTTGATCGCGTGGATGCCGAGCCGGTGCGCGAGCGGAGCGAAGATCTCGAGCGTCTCGCGTGCCTTCTCGTGCTGCTTCGACTTCGGCATCGAGCCGATCGTCCGCATGTTGTGGAGGCGATCGGCCAGCTTGATCAGGATGACCCGGATGTCGCGGGCCATCGCGACCATCATCTTGCGGTAGTTCTCCGCCTGGCGGTCGTCGCGGCTCTGGAAGGTGACACCCGAGAGCTTGGTCACGCCGTCGACGAGCTGGCCGATCTCGTCGCCGAACTCCTCGCGCACCTCGTCGAGCGAGGCGCTCGTGTCCTCGACCGTATCGTGCAATAGCGCGGCGCACAGCGTGGCCGTATCGAGCCGCATGCCGGCGCAGATCTTGGCGACGCCGATCGGGTGGACGATGAAGTCCTCGCCGCTGGCCCGACGCTGGTCGGCGTGGCGCTCGCAGGAGAACACGAATGCGCGCTCTACGAGCTCGCGGTCGATCTCCTCGGCGGACTCGCCGGCGTGCTCCTCGACGACCGCAAACAGGTCACCCAAGAGGACGCGCTGGTCGTCGGTCAGCTTCGTCGTCGGCCCAGCAGGGGCGTGTACGTCGTGGCGATCGACCGGCCGGTGTCGGAAGTCGCGCTCCTCGGCCTTTGGCTTTGCCGAAGTGGCGCGGCCGCCGTTCGAGCGCGTGGACGCGGCCTTCTTCTCCGTCGCCGTGGTGGCGCGGCCACCGTTCGCCTTCTTCGCCGTCGTGCGCTTCGGGGTCGCCGCAGGCTTGGCGGCGGGCTTCTTGGCCCGCTCCCCTGTCGTGGGCTTATCTGTGCCGCGCGGCGGCTTCGGCATATGAACGAGTTTAGAGCGGCCTCCTACCGCCTCAGCCGTTGGAGATCCCAGTGGCTCTGCCGTGTATCGGCAGATCGGCGCTTCGGCGTGACGGAGCCGCTAGCGCTTGACGCGAAAGCGCATGCTCGTCACCTGGCCGGACTCGTCGAGCTCGGTGCGCTCCAGCTCGACCTCCCGCCGCTCTCCCGCCACGCCGTAGAGACGGACGCCGTCGCCGAGCAGCACCGGCGCGACGTGCACCACGATCTCGTCGATTAGGCCGGCGTCGAGGCACTGGGCGGCGAGGTTGGCGCCGAAGATCTCGAGGTTCTTGTCGCCGGCGGCCTCCGTGGCGGTTTGGACAGCATCCTCGAGCTCGCTCACGAGCAGGGTGATGCCGGGGTCGCTGACATCGTGGTCGGCCCGGTGCGTCAGCACGTACACCGGCCCCTCCCACTGTCCACCGTAGATGCCGCGGCGGCCGTCGTACTTGGCGCTCGCCACTTCGTACCAGCGCCGGCCGGCGAGGATCGCGCCCGTGGTCTTCATCACCTCCTCGCCGATCCGGTTCGCGCCCGACGACTTGAAGGCCCACTCCATCGCGTCGTCCGGGCCCGCGATGAAGCCGTCCAGCGACATCGTGATGTGCCAGACGACCTCCGTCACTGCCGACCTGAATCCTCGACGAGCAGGAGCGAGTTTCCGTCGGGGTCGCGGAACCAGACCATCGGCGGGACCGGATCGCCCATGCGGGCGATCTCGTCGTCGACGTCCACGCCCGCCGCGGACAGCGCGGAGTGCGTGCCGTCGATGTCGCGCGTCGTGAGGATGATGTTGGTCTCGATGCCGACCGGGCCGCCCGGGCGCGGCGGGACAATGGCGAGCGGCGTTGCGGAGCCGGGCGCCGCGACCTCGAGCCAGCGGATCGCGCTTCCCTCTCCGTACGGGATGTCGGCCCGGACCTCGAAGCCGAGCGTATCCACGTAGAACGCGTACGCGCGGTCCTGGTCGCTGACCGGGACCGCAACCCGGCCCACACCGGTGATTCCGATCCTGCTTGCGGTGTCGCTCATTCGGTCCTCCTTGGAAGTGGGTCCGTGAGCTAAGACTCTCACCCTGGGCCGGACTTATCGGTGCACGGGGGCTATCCGGTGGCTGCTGCCGAGACGGCGCGCGGGAGCTCCCGCGCCAGCGCGCGCTCGGTGGCCTCGAGCCGGGCCTCCGTCGCACGGTACGTCGTGGAGCGCTCCAGGTCGGTTCGGACCGCTTCGAGGATGCGGCAGCGCGGGCTGTCGAGGTCCAGCTGGATCAGGCCGAGCTCGATTAGGACCTTCAGCAGGCGGGCACAGACACTTGCGCTGCGTGGATAGCGGGCGATTCCGCGGAGCGCGTTCTCGAGTTCTGTCACGGTCGCCTCGGGCCCCAGCTCGCGGAGGGCGCGGTAGACCTTGGCGAGCTGCGGACGCAGGTCGAGGGCCGCGCGGTAGGCGCTGACGGCGAAGTCCGCCTCGGCGGGACCCCACGCCAGGTGCGCTCGCGGAGTCGCGCTGAGGAGCGGGTCCGTGCTGCCGCCCGGCGGCGGGTCGAGGGCGACGAGATGCTGGAAGCGAGCCGCCAGCTCCGGACGCGCATCGAGCGCCGTCCAGGAGACGACGGGCATCGGGCCGTCGGCGAGGCCCGCCACAACAGCCTCGAGCCCAGCCCTCCGGCGTGGGACGTCGGCGACGGCGACGAGCACGGCCTCGCCGCTCGAGAAGAGATCGCCCGCGACCCCGGCGAAGCCCTCGCTGCGGCGATCCTCGACGATCCCGCCGCCGGGAGGTCGATCGCCCGCCACCTCGTCGGCGAAGATGGCTACCACCTCTTCCCAGAAGTCCCTGTCCTCGCCGACCGGCTCGATCTCCCCGGCCTGCGTCGGGCACAGAGCGCGGAGGATCACCCTTGGCTCCACGATCCCGTTCCAGCGGTTCTGCTCGAGCCTCAGTGCAATGTCATGGGCCCGCTGCTGCGCAGGTGCCAAGTCCCTCGGCGGTGACCGGAACGCGACGCCGCGGGAACGCGCGCCCCCGGCCGTCACGAGGGTGAAGCGCGAGTGCTCCTTGTCCTCCCCCATCGCGGTCACGCGCTCGAAACGGGCCGCCGGGACGAGCAGGGTCGGCTGCGGGTTGCCGATCCCGAACGGGCGGAGCAGCTCGAGGTCCTCAGCGAGATCGAGGTTGAGGTCGCCGCCCGGGACGACGGCGTCCACGCGCTCGACCGGAATCAGGTCGTCCGGCGAGAGCGCGGCGGCCGCGTGTGCTGCGAGCGCGCGGCGAAAGGGCCCGACGGCGTCCGCATCCAACTCTACTCCCGCAGCCATCCTGTGACCCCCAAAGCGAGTCAGGTGTTCCGAGCACGCGCCGAGCCCGGCGTGGAGATCGTAGGCCGAGACGCTGCGGCCCGATCCGCGACCGCTGCTCCCCTCCAGCGCTATCACCACGCAGGGGCGCCGCCAGCGTTCCACCAGCCGCGAGGCGACGATCCCGACGATCCCGGCGTGCCACCCGTCGCCGGCCACGACGATCGCCGCCTGGTGTGCCTGCGCCGCGGCGGCCGCTTCGGCGGCGAACAGGATCTTGGTCTCGGCCTCCTGGCGGTCTCGGTTCAGGAAGTCGAGCTCGCGTGCCACCTCGCCCGCGCGCGCGGGGTCGTCGGTGAGCAACAGCTCGAGCGCGGCGTCCGCCCGCTGCATACGGCCTGCTGCATTGACGCGAGGCCCGAGCCGGAAACCGAGCGCGTGCTCGGACAGCTCGCCCGGCGTCACACCGGCAACCGCCATCAACTCCCGAAGCCCTGGCTTCTGGGTCCGGCTCAATGCAACCAGCCCCTCGCGCACGATCCGGCGGTTCTCGCCTTGCAGCGGCACCAGGTCGCAGACCGTCGCGAGCGCCGCAAGGTCGATGTCTTCCGCCGCCTCGGCCGGATCGCGTCCCACCGCGCCAAACAGCGCCTCGCTGAGCTTCAGCACCACGCCCGACGCGCAGAGCTCCGGGCAGCCGTATTCGCCGAGCGCCGGATGGACGATCGTGCAGTCCGGCAGCGAGTCGCCCGGCCGGTGGTGGTCCGTGACGATCACGTCGACGCCGGCCGCGCGCGCCGCCGCGACCGGCTCGACGGCGGTGATGCCGCAGTCGACCGTTACGAGCAGCTCCGCACCGCGCGTCACCAGCCGCTCGATTGCGGCCTCCGATAGCCCATAACCCTCGTCGAAGCGGCTCGGTAGCTCCCATACGGGATCCGCGCCAAGTGCCCGCAGGGTGCGAATCAGCATCGCGGTGGAGCAGACGCCGTCGACGTCGTAGTCGCCGAACACGGCGATCACTGAGCCGCGCTCGATGTGACCGAGAATCAGCTCGCACGCAGCCGGGACACCGTGAAGCGTGAGCGGGTCGTTCCAGTCCTTGGCCGCTAGAAAGCGTCGCGCCTCCTCGAGCTCGCCAAAGCCGCGCCGCGCCAGGATCGCGCCCACGACCGGCGAGACCTCGAGCCCGCGAGCGAGGACACGGCCCACGCCGACCTCGTACGGGTCGGATCTCCAGCGGGATGGCTTGGACTGCATCCGACGGATCCTCGGACGCAGGGCGGACGGAACGGCGACAGCCGTGCACAACACATCGCAGCGCCCCCAGTTGCCGACACCTGGGTGGATATCTCGTAACCCCAGGGTTGCCCACCTCCCCTCCCGGGATGGCTGGTCGAAGTCATGGTTTGGACGGACGATCGGTGCGCCATGACGGCCACCTTCGAACCAACCGACACGCAGACCCGCGGCAAGCGTGACATCTCGACGGCCCTCTGCGAGCTCGCGCAGCTGCATTTCCAGCTCGGCAACTGGTGGTCCGCGCAGTCGTGCGCGCGGCAGGCGCTCGAGATTGCGCGCACGCGAGGCTGTGACCGGCAGGCGATGAACGCGCTTGCCCGGCTCGGGTCGATCGAGGCCGGGCTCGGCGACGCGGGCGCTTGCCGGCGCCATGCGTGCGAGGCGATGGAGCTGAGCCGCGAGCTCGTCGAGCCGGCGGTCGAGGCGCTCGCCATGGAGGCACTCGGCTTCCTCGAGCTCGGATTCGGCCGCCCGCACCGTGCAGTGGCGCACCTCGAGAGCGTCGGGCCGATCTGGCGGAGCAACCGCTCGGCCAGGGCGCTCGCCCGCGGCTGGCCGCTCCACCTGGCCGACGCGCACGTGCGCCTGGGCAACCACGCCGCCGCGGAACGCGTGCTCTGCCGGCTGGAACAGCGTGCCACGCGGATGGGGAGCTTCGTGCTCGCGGCGGCCTGCGAGCGCTCACGCGGCATGCTGGCGCCCGTCGATGCCTTCGAGGCGCCCTTCCGGCGCGCGCTGCACTGGAACGCATGGGCGAAGCAGCCGTTCGAGCTGGCGCGCACACAGCTCAGCTTCGGCGAACGCCTCCGGCGTACCGGCCGGCACGGCGCTGCGCGCGCCCAGCTCACAGAGGCCGGCAACACGTTCCAGGCACTGGCCGCGCGGCCATGGGCGGCCGCGGCGGCGCGTGAGCGGGAGCTGGCGGCATGAGCGCCACGCGCTACGTAGAGCGTCTCGTGGAGGAGGGCTCGGCCATCACCCTCCCGGCACTCACCCGCGGCCGCCTCCCCGGCGAGCTCTACCGCCTCCGGAACCGGGAGGGGGTCGGCGCGATCGCGATCCCGAGCGCCGCGCTCGCTCCGGAACAGGAGCGGGCGCTGCTCCGGTTCAGGTTCGCCCAGTACGTCGCCGTCGGCTTCGTCGATCCCGTGCTCGCCCACCGTGATCGCATGACGCACGAGCCGCTGTCGGAGCCCGAGCCGGACACCGTCAACTGCGTGGCCTTCTCTGCGCGCGACGGGCGGCTGCTCGCCTCCGTCGCCCTGCGCGCCCCGGCGCCCGCGCCCGCTGGGACCACGCTGCGCACCCCGGAGCGGCCACTGCTCCCCCTCGAAGAGCACTTCGGCTGGGGCGCGCTGAACCGGCTGCAACTGCTGCCCGATGTCCCGCTCGACCGCATCCGCGAGCTTGGCCGGTTTGTGAAGAACCACAGGCCAGGAGAGCACGCCCCGCTCGCCGCGCGCGCAGTCCTCGAGGTCTGCGTGGCCGGCTTCCACGTCCTCGCGGGTCCGCTGCGCACATCCGTGGACGCGTTCGTTGGCGAGTTCGAGGACGTAGTGGCTCGCCGCCACCTCGAGTTCCTCCACGCGCCGTTCGTGATGCTCAGAGGCGGGCTCCCGGCATTCTCCACCGAGCACTTCCTGGCGCCGGCGCTCGACGGGCGCGCGCGCTATCCGTTCGCCGGCTGGGTCTCCGACCTCACCGTCATGACTCGCCGTCTCGAGGCGATCGAGGCAGCGCTGGCCCGGCCCGGGGATTCCGCGCTGGCCGCCCTCGCCAGGCTGTGCGACCAGGACGGCGAGATTCCACCGAGCAGCCTCGAGCCACCGGGCGGCGTACCCGGCCTTGCCGACACGGCGCTTCCTCAGCGGGAGACGACCCTCAAGGAGCGCGTCTGCGCGCGCAGGCACGGCCACGAGCTGCGCCGCTACCGCGCGCTCGCGGGCCTCTCCGAGACTGAGGCGACCACGCTGCACACCCTCCTGGACGAGGTGACCGTGCCCAGCGGGGAGCGCGCCGTGGGGCGTGGCGAGCACCCCGATGCGCTGTATCTGATCGACCGTGGCCATGCGGAGGTCCATGCGGCCGGCGGCATCAAGCGGCTCGGCTCAGGTGAGCTATTCGGGGAGATTGGCGTGCTCACAGGCCGGCCGCGGAACGCCGACGTGGTCGCCGGAACCACGCTCCGCCTCCTGCGCATCGGCCGCGAGACGTTCAGCCGTTACCTGGAATCCCTACCGGACGTCGCAGGCGAGCTCCGCCGCCTCGCGCTCTCGAGGGCGGCCGCGCAGCCGGGAGGCGCGTCATGAGCCTGAATGAGGCGCGGGGAACCCGGCTCGCACCTAGCAGCGCCGAGGCCGCCGCGGCTCTCCGCGCCGCGGGTGCCGCCGCGCGCGACGAGCTCGTCCGCGGGCCCGACCGGCTGGCCGCTCGCTTCGTCGCGACCGGGCCACGCCTGACGGCCATCGTAAAGATCCCCCTCCTCCGCGGGCTCGCGCCGCGGGTGGCCGAGCGCCTGCTCCCCGGCTCCTACTGGTTCGAGATGGCACGAGTGAAGCACATGGACGGCGTGCTCCGGAGGGAGATCGGCGCCGGGGCCCGGCAGCTCGTCATCCTCGGCGCAGGGTTCGACTCGCGCGCGTATCGCTTCGCCGACCGGCTCGCCGATGTCCGGACGTTCGAGGTCGATCACCCCGTCACGGCCTCGGCCAAGCGGGCAAGGGTCCGCAGGATCTTCGGTGGACTGCCGCGACACGTTCGCTACGTGGATGCCGACCTGTCGGTCCGGGGACAGCTCGAAAAGCGCCTCGCGATTGCCGGCTACCGGCGCGAGCTCCGCACGCTCGTGATCTGGTCCGGCGTGACCCCGTACATCCCCGAGGACGGGGTCGATGCCGTCCTCCGCTGGCTTCGTCGCGACACGGCGCCCGGGAGCTCCATCGTCTTCGACTACGCATATCGCGAGGCCGTTGAGAACAGGAGCTTCTTCTACGGGGCGCCGCAGCTGAAGCGGCGGGTCGCGGAGGGCGGCGAGCCGCTCAGCTTCGGCGTCGATCGGGACGCGATCGAGACCTTCGTGACCGCGCGCGGTCTCGAGCTCGTCTCGGATTTCGGCCCGGACGAGCTCGAGCGGCGCTATCTGGTGCGGCGCGAGCGGCTTGCCGGCCGCCCGTATGGCTTTGTCGCGATCGCGCATGCGCGCGTCCCCGCGATTGCGCTACAGGCAGCTTGAGCGCAGAATGAATCCTGTGGCCACGCGCGAAGAGCGCGCCGCACACGTGCGGATTGCCAGGCCCGGCATCGCCGAGCGTCTGAACAGAGCGCTCGATTCGGGATCGATCGTCCTGACGGCCGGCGCCGGCTGCGGCAAGACGATCGCGCTCGAGCAGGCCCTGGCCCTCCGCCCAGCCCCGAGCGTGTGGGTGCGCTGTCGGCCGGCGGACCGCGATCCCGGCAGGATGCTCCGCCGCCTGGTGGGGATGCTGAGCAAGGTGGCTCCCGGTGCCGTTGACCTCCTCGCCGAGCGCCTCGCGATGGCCCAGGAGCGAGTCGACCCCAGGGCGGCGGCGGCTCAGCTGGTGGACGAGCTCGACCGCCTCCTCCCCACCCAGATCGTCGCCACGTTCGACGACGCCGAGGCGCTGGCAGGCTCGCCGGGCGCGGTAGGTCTCGTTAGCGACCTGATCGGCGCCGACTCGCCGGTGCTCCGTGTGGTGGTCGCGACCCGCACCGCCCTGCCGCTGCGGCTCGCCAAGCTGCGGAACAGCGGCCGTGTCGCCGAGCTCGGGGCCGGCGATCTGGCCTTCACGGCCGAGGAATGCGCCGAGCTTGTCGTGGCCGCCGGAAGGGCCAGCGCCGACGCGGACACACTTTTCGCCGCCACCGAGGGCTGGCCGCTCGGAGCCGCGCTCGGCGCGGTCCATGCCGACGTGCCGTCTCTGCGCGGGGCTGCGTCGCGGGCCCGCCTGTTCGAGTTCTTGGCGGAGGAGGCGCTCGATCGCCTCCCCGCCCCGCTGCGCGACGCCGTCGTCGACTCGAGCATCGCGCACGAGCTCGACGCCGGCTGCGCGCAAGCGCTGGGGCTGCCCGAGGACTTCGCCGAGCAGCTCGCCCGGGTCGGCCTGCCGGTCCGCTCCGGCGAGGGCGACCCGCCCTGGATCGCGTATCACCCGCTCGTGCGCGAGTTCCTGGTCGACCGCCTCGAGAAGGAGCGAACATCGGAGCGACAGCGCGAGCTCCACCTGAGCGTGGCGCCTGCGCTTGGGGCGGCCGGGCGAGCCGAAGAGGCAATCGAGCACTGGCTGGCGGCGGAAGCCTGGGACGAGGCGGCCGAAGGGATCACATCCACGGGGCCGGCGCTTCTCAACACGAGCCCGGAAACTGTCGAGCGCTGGCTGGAGGCGCTGCCCGAAGAGGTGCGCGGCCGCCGCGCCTGCCTCCTGCTGCAGGGCGCTCTCGATTGGGCGGGGGGCCGCCAGGCAGAGGCCGTGACACGGCTGCGCGAGGCGGCCGTACGCTACACCGACGCGGGCGACGTGGCCGGGATGTGGCTCGCTCGCTTCGCCCTCGCGGACCCGCTGTTCGTGACCGGCGGGATCGAGGAGGTCGTCGACCTCGCGGAGGGCTTCGACGAGGAGCCGGCGCTGGCCCTGGGGTTCACGCCACCCGCGGTGGCCGTCTATGCAGCGGGCGCGCTCGCCGCGCTCGGCCGTGCGCTCGAGTGCGAGGCGCTCTCGCGGCGGATCGTCGCGCATCCCCATTCGGGCGCGGTGCTCCCGCTGCGCGTCGTGTGGGAGAGCTACGCGCGCGCTCTCTCCGGGCAGTTCGGCGAGCTCCTGCCCGCCGCCGAGGGGGCGATCCGCGAGTTCAAGCGCACCGACCCGTTCAACCGCCTGGCGGTGGTATCGGCGATGCTGCCGCTCGCGCTCGGCGACCAGGGCCGCGACGCCGAGGCGCTCGCAGGCTGGCGCGAGGTCGAGGAACACGCCCGCGACGCTCATTCGAGCGCGATGCTGAAGGTGAGCCTCGTCTGGCAGGCGCTGCTGCGCGCCAGGGGCGGCGAGCTCGCCGCCGCCGAAAATCCGCTTGCGCGCGCGAGCGAGCACACGAGCGTGGGGTGGCGCGAATGGGTCACCGAGCTGGCTCGGGCCAGGGTGGCAATGCTCGCCGGCGATGCGCCAGGCGCGGTCGAAGCCTGCAAGCGCGGCTTGGCCATTGCCGAGCGGGCGCCACTGTCGGAGCGCTTCCAGGCGGCGGTGGACGCCGTGCCGGTCCTCTTCCACGGCGGCGTGCCGGCCGCGGCAGGCGCGCTCGTCGACGGGTCGCTCGCGCTGTGCGAGGAGCGCGCGCCCGGGGAGAGCGGGCGCTATTCAAAGGCCCTGCTGCTCGGGCTGCGGGCATGGTTGTCCGACGCCGAGGGAGACCACGCCGGATCCCTCGACGCGCTCGAGGCGATGTGGTCGGCGGCCGGCCCGAACGCCCCGGACGTGTTCCGGCGCGAGTGGAAGCTGCTCGAGGAGCCGCTCGCCAAGGGCCTCGAGGCCGAGGTCCTCGACGCTGACTCCGCCGTGGCCGCGATCGAGGCCGCCTGGCCGGGCGGGACGGCGCTCATCCCGCTCACCGACCACCCGAATCCGCGCGTGCGACGTGCGGCCGTGGCCCCGGCGGCCGTGTCTGGCCACCGCGGGCTCGTGCCGAAGCTCGCGGCGCTTGCGGACGACGCGGACGCCGGCGTAGCGGCGGCCGCGCGGGCCGCCACCGAGCGCCTTCGGGCGCATCCACCGCCGCTCGTGATCAGGATGCTGGGCGGGTTCGGCCTCAGGCGTGGCAGCTGGGACGTCGAGGACTCGGCGTGGGACCGCAGGGTCGCCCAGCGACTGGTCCACTACCTGCTGGTGAAGCGGGGAACCCTCGTTCCGGATGACCTCCTGCTGGAGGCGTTCTGGCCGGACACCGCCGAGGCCTCGGCCCGCCGAAGCCTGAAGGTCGCCGTGTCATGCGCTCGCGCCGTGCTCGACGCCCCGGACGCGCCGAGCGTGATCACTTCCGCGCAGCGCACGCTCGGAATGCGCCTGCGTGAGGCGGACTCGGTCGATGTGGACCTGTTCGAGCATGCCAGCCAAGAGGGCCTGGCGGCGGAGGGCGGCGAGCGGCGCCGGCTGCTGGAGCGCGCGGCTGCCCTCTGGACCGGCGAGCCGCTTCCCGAGGAGCGCTACACCGACTGGGCGATCGCGTGGCGTGAGAGCCTGATCGCGCGCTACGCGGTCGTGCTGCGCGGCCTCGTGGCGGCGTGTCACGAGGACGGCGACCACGCGGCGGCCACTCAGGCTGCGCGCAGCCTGGTCGAGGTGGACGGCCTCGACGAGGGCGCGCATCGCGACCTCATAAGGGCCTACGCCCGCTCGGGCCGCCGCGCCCACGCGCTGCGGCAGTACCTCGAGTGCCGGCGCACGCTGATCGACGAGCTCGGGATGGAGCCCGGCCAGGAGACGAGCGACCTGCAGCGCCGCATCCTTGCCGGCGAGCCGGTCTGACGCGCGGCTAGTGCGCGCCCTCGCGGGTGTGGCCGTGGTCGATGCCGTGGTCGCGGTCGACCCGCGCGCCCCAGAAGTACGAGAGCGCCAGTCCGATCATCGCGCCGGGGATCGCTACCAGGGCCTGGACGATCTCGGTGTCGTCCTGGCCGGGCACCGTCGCGCCGTTCGCGAGGAAGCCGAAGAGCGCCGCTGACACGAACGCGGCCAGGAACGCGCCCACGATGCCGCCCCAGAAACGGTCCGGCACGAACACCGTGAAGTGCCAGACCGCGATTCCCATCATCACCCACACCACCAACGCCATGGCTAGCGCCTCCCGTGCTTTCTGCGCTTTTGGCGCTTCGACTTCGGCTTCGGCCGCGACTTCGCCGGCGGGTCGGACGGAGCGGTGGGCGCCGACGGCGACGCCGGCGTGTCAGCCGAGGGCTGAGCCGCTCGCTCCGGCGGCGGAGACGGAGGAGCGC
>JBKPME010000066.1:0-7930 GCA_046731915.1 Actinomycetota bacterium | reverse complement strand
CGCCCGCGCGTGACCGTGCTCTGGCCGCGGCGGGCAGCGCGCACCGCGCGGGCCTGAGCCGCGTCCATCCACAGCTCCCAGCGCCCGGAGGCCGACTGGCGGTCGCCGAGGACGCGGTAGGGGCGCCGCCCCCCGAACTCGGTGTGGCGCAGGTGCGACACGCCACCGAGCACCGAGGCGATCCTACGGCGCGGCCACCCGATCGCGTCTTCGATGTCCGGAAAGGTGCACGGCCGGTCCGGCGTCGCGGCCAGCTCTCCGAGCAGCTCGCGCATGAGGTCGCTGCAGCGATCGTGGAAGCGCTCGATCTCCCCCGGATCGGTCATCGCGTTCTGCCGGGCGTGCTCGCTCACAGCTCGCGCTCGTAGAAGAAGTTGAGCGGGCCGTCCGGGCGGTCGCCGTGGTTGTCGAAGCCGAGGCTCTCGTACAGGGCGCGGGCGGCCACGTCGTCCTCGCCGGTGCCGAGCTCCATGTAGGTCGCGCCCTCCGCGCGAGCCACATCCATCGCCGCCTCCATCAGTGCTCGCCCGAGCCCCTGGCCGCGGCGATCGGGCACCACATAGAGCTCCGCGAGGTAGCACTCGAGGCCCTCCAGCCAGATGGAGAGGCGGAACCTGAGCACCGCGAGCCCGTCAGGGCGCCCGCCGCCGAGCAGGATGACCGTGTCACCTGCATCCAGCAGCTGCCGTACACGCTCGGCCAGCGCGGTCGCGCCGGGGGTCGGCTCATCGAACTCCCTGTTGAAGTCGTCGAGAAGCCGCCCGATCGCGTCGGCGTCGGACCGCTCCGCGCGCCTCACCATAAGCGCGTCAGGCGGCTCTGTCGGCGCCGCTCGCCGGGTTGTCGCGCGCCCATTTCGCGATCGCGCCGCTGCCCTGGATCACGTCGCCGTCGTCGGTCTCGAGTACGGGCACCATGTTCTGCCCGGTGAGCTCGCGGATCTTGCCGCGGGTGGGGTTCAGCGTGTCGCCGAGGACGCCCCACCCGTAGACCTTCTCGACCTCCGGGTTCCAGCCCGCCTCCCTGAGCGAACTATCGGCGTTCCGGCACGGGTGCCCGCCCGGGCGCGGTGAGGGGAACGTCCCCCAGCACACGTAGAGCTTCATGGTTGCAGCCTATGGCGAGGCTTGACAAATACTGTCAGTATTTAAATACTGACGGTATGCGCACCGCTCCGACACGCGCCGATCGCCAAGCGAAGACGCGTGAGGAGCTCGTAGACGCCGCCGAGCGCCTGTTCACAACGAACGGCTTCCACGCCACGTCCGTGGACGCCGTGGCCGACGCCGCCGGCTACACGAAGGGGGCCGTGTACTCCAACTTCGCGTCGAAGGAGGACCTCTTCTTCGCCGTCTACGAACGCCGCGTCGACCGCCGGGTGGCGGAGATCGAAGCGACCCTCGCGAGCGGCGAAACGGCCTACGAGGGGCTCGCGCGGCTGATCGCCGGACTTGAGCAGCGGCACGATGACGGCTGGCTCGCCGTCTTCTTCGAGTTTTGGGCCCACGTGCTCAGGCATCCCGAGCTGCGCGGGCGCTTCGCCGAACAGCATGGGCGCGCCATGGTGCCCTTCGCCGCGGCGCTCGAACGCAACGCGGCGGAACGCGGCGAGCGCCTTCCCGACGATCCGATGAAGCTGGCGACCGCCCGCCTCGCGGCCCAGACCGGTCTCCAGCTGGAGCGCCTCACCCAGCCCCAGCTGATCGACGAGGGCCTGTCGTTGCGCATGCTGAGACTCGCGATGAACGAAGGAGGACTCGATGGGCTACCGCATCAAGCGGATTCAGGACACCGTCCGCGGCGTCCGCAAGAGCAAGCAGCTCGACGAGCGTGAGCGCTGGCCGCGCGAGCGCCTGGAGCGCTTCCAGCGCGACCGGCTCGCCGAGCTCGCGCGGTTCGCCGCCGCGAAGTCCCCCTTCTGGCGCGAACGCATCCCTCGCGACCACCTGGAGCTGACCGACTGCCCAGTCCTGACGAAGAGCGAGCTGTTGGAGCGCTTCGACGATCTCGTGACCGACCGGCGGCTACGGCTCGACGAGCTGCTCACCCACCTGCACGAGATCCATGACGACGCGCACTACCTGGACGAGTACCGCGTGATGACCTCGAGCGGGTCCTCGGGCCGCAAGGCCGTGTTCGTCTACGACCGCGCCGCCTGGATCGGCGTCCTCACGATGTTCCTGCGGCGCAGCAGCTGGGTCGGCCTGCGGCCGGGACTCCCCAGAACACGCCTGGCGATGATCGGTGGGGGCGCCCCCACCCATATGAGCCGGCGCGGCGCACAGAGCCTGAACGTGGGCCTCCACCGCATGCTCTCGCTCTCGGTGACACAGCCGCTCGACGAGCTCGTGGGCCGGCTGAACGCCTTCAAGCCCGACTTCGTGAACGTCTATCCGTCGACCGCGGGACTGCTCGCGGACGAGCAGCTCGCCGGCCGCCTGCAGCTGGGGCTGCGCGGCCTCACGACCAACAGCGAGCCGCTCGCCCCCGCGCTGCGGGAGCGCCTGAAGCGGGCTTTCGGCGTGAATCCGACCGATTTCTACGCGACGACGGAGGGCCTGTGGGGGCACGAGTGCGAGGAGGGCTCGCTGCACCTGTTCGACGACATGTGCATCGTCGAGAACGTCGACGAGGTCAGCCGCCCGGTCCCGCCAGGCGAGATCGGCTCACGGCTCCTGGTGACGAACCTGTTCAACCGGGTGCAGCCGCTGATCCGGTTCGAGATCAGCGATCTCGTGGCCGCCGAGCCCGAGCCGTGCCCGTGCGGGCGGACATTGATGCGGCTCCGCTCGCTCGAGGGCCGCGCTGAGGACGTGGTCCGGCTCGGCGACGTGGCCGTGCACCCGCTGCAGTTCGCGATCGTCACCGCCGACCCCGCCGTGCGCGAGTTCCAGGTCGTGCAGGAGGGCCAGGCGCTGCGCCTGCGGGTGGCGCTCCGGAACGGCTCCGAGGGAGCAGAAGAGCGGCTCGGGGAGCGCGTGCGCGGCCGGCTGGCGGAGCTGGGCGTGGCGCGGCCCGAGGTGCGCGTGGAGCGAGTGGACGCGCTGGAGCGCTCGCCGGGCGGGAAGCTGCAGGTGGTGGTGGCGGCGCGGTAGCCCGCTGCGGCGCGCGGCGGGGCACCGGGCTCCAGCGAACTACGGCATTGAGGGAGGTGCCCAGGAGGCGAAGAATCCTGGATAGAGCCGCGTATAGCGGCCCCAGGCAGGACAGTCCTTCTTCCTCAATGCCGTCGTGCGCCTGAGACGCAGCGCGGACGAGGGCAACGAGGCGCTAATCCACCAGCGCGCACGTGCGCGCGGCGGCCGCCGGCCGCACGAAGACCGCGTCGCCCACCTCGTGCAGCTCCAGCGACGGCAGCTGCACCAGGAGCGTCTTCCCGCCCTCGTGCCGAAGGCGGTAGAGCACGTCGTGGCCGCGGAACTCGCGCGCGATCACCTCGGCGTTGCTCACGCCGCGCGCGCTCAGCTCCAGCTGCTCCGGCCGCACCGCCACGTGGACGGCGCCGCTCGCCGGCGCGCTCAGGTCGAACACGCCGAGGTCGGTCTCCACCCCACCCCCCCGCGCGACTCCCGACAGCACGTTCACCTCGCCCACGAACTGCGCCGCCCAGCGCGTGGCCGGCGAGCCGTAGACCTCGACGGGCGGGCCGACCTGGACGATCTCGCCGTCGCGCATCACGGCGACGCGATCGGCCATCGAGAGCGCCTCCTCCTGGTCGTGCGTCACGAGCAGCGCGGTTGCCTCGGCGTCGCGCAGGATCAGCTCGACCTCGCGGCGCACGCCGGCGCGCAGCGTCGCGTCGAGGTTCGAGAACGGCTCGTCGAGCAGAACCAGCTCGGGCTCGGGCGCGAGCGCTCGCGCCAGCGCCACCCGCTGGCGCTCGCCACCGGACAGCTCGAACACGGGCGCCTTCGCCTTGTGCTGCAGCCCGACCAGCTCGAGCATCCGGCGCGTGATCCCGTCGCGCTCCTCGCGCGGGCGGGCCGACAGCCCGAACGACACGTTCCCCTCCACGCTCAGGTGCGGGAACAGCGCGTAGTCCTGGAAGACCATCCCGACGCGGCGCTTTTCGGGGGGCACCATCCGGCCCGGCCCGGCCACCACCTCGTCCGAGACCACGACGCAACCGGCGTCCGGCTGCTCGAACCCCGCGATCGTGCGGAGCAGCGTCGTCTTGCCGCAGCCCGACGGGCCCAGCACCGCCAGCAGCTCGCCGCGCTCGATGTCGAGGTTAAGCTCGTGCACCGCCCTGACCGCTCCGAACGACTTCGACAGCCCCCTCATCCGCACGTGACTCATGCCGCCACCGCTGTCTCGGGCTCGTCCACCCAGCCTGCCGCCGCGGGCGAGGCATCGACCTCGCTCGTCCCGAGCCGCCCGGAGAGCCGGATCATCAGCGCCACCGGCAGGAGCCCCACGAGAACGATCATCAGTGCTGGCAGCGCCGCCGTCTTGAAGAGCGACTCCGTCGTCGCCTGCCAGACGGCTATGGCCAGCGTGTCGCCGCCGAGCGGGCGCAGGAGCAGCGTAGCCGGCAGCTCCTTCATCACCTCGACGAATACGAGCAGGGCCGCCGTCGCCAGCCCGGAGCGCAGGAGCGGCACGTGCACGCGCGCGAGCACGTCCAGCCGGTCGGCGCCAAGGCCGCGCGCGGCCTCGTCGAGCTGCCGCGGGATGCGAATCAGGCCCGCCTCGATGGCGCCCCAGCCGAGCGCGAGGAAACGAACGAGGTATGCGTAGAAGAGTCCGATCACCGTGCCCGTGAGGAGTAGTCCGGTGCCGAATGCTCCATCGAGGCGTCTGTCGATCCAGCCGAGCGGCACGATCACAGCCACGGCAACCACGGAGCCCGGCAGGCCATAGCCGATCGTAGCGGTGCGGGCCGCCGCGGCCGCTGTCTTCGAGCGGCTCGAGCGAGCGCCATACGCGAGCAGCAGCCCCACCAACGGCACGAGCACGGCGCTCATGCCCGCGAGCAAGAGGCTGTTCCGAACCGAGGCCCCGAACTCGACCGGCAGGAGGCCCTCCCGAATCGACTGGACGGACCAGACCCCCAGCTGCACGAGCGGCGCGCCCACCACCAGCCCGACGAGCGCCACCGGCAGGAGCGCGGCACCGAGCGCGGCGAGGCCGCGCAACCGCACAGGCGGGACGAGGTCGCCCCGTGCCGCGAGCTGTGCGTGCCGGGCGCGCCCGCGCATGAGCCGCTCCAGCGCGAGCAGCGTGAGTGTGACCGACACGAGCAGCGTGGCCAGCTGCATGGCCGCGTCGCGGTCGAATGCCTCGAACCAGACGCGGTAGATCGCGTCGGTGAAGGTGCGGACGCCGAGCAGGTTCACGGTGCCGAAGTCGGCGAGCGCCTCCATCAGCGCCAGAGCGACGCCGCCGAGGATCGCCGGCCGCGCCAACGGCACGCCGACGCGCAGGATGGCCCGTGCCCGCGACGTCCCGAGGCCGCGAGCGGCCTCGAGGAGCGTGCGCGACTGGCTGAGGAACGCCGCACGCGCCAGCAGGTACACGTACGGATAGAGCACGAGCGTGAACACGCAGACCGCGCCGCCGGTCGAGCGGATGCCGGGCATGTCGAGCCCGAGGGCGAAGAGCGTGAAGACGTACCCCGGCATCGCCAGCGGCAGCACCAGCGCCCACTCGATCCAGCGCCGGCCGGGAAACTCGAAGAAGGAGACGAGCACGGCTAGCCCGGTCCCCAGCAGCACGGTGCCGACGCCCACGCCGAGGATGATCCACGCGGTGGCGGCGATCGCCTCGGGGAGGAAGCCGGAGAACTCGTCGAGCGCCCCCGGCGCGGCTATGAAGGAGATCGGAAGCCCGATCAGCGGCGCCGCCACGAGAACGGCGCACACGATGGTGGTGACGGTTGCGCCGTCGAGCCGGCCAGTGGGGGGACGCCTCAGTCCCACCCCACCTGGTCCATCAGCTTGAGCGCGTCGTCGAGGAGCGGCCCCGCCGCCGCCACGTCGATCATGTCGCGCTTGAAGGTGCCGAAGCGCGCCATGACGGGGTCTGGCTTCACGCCGGCGACGGCCGGATACTCGTGGTTGTTCTCGACGAAGATCTCCTGCTGGCTCGGCTCGCGCAGGAACTCGACCAGCTCACGAGCCTTCTCGGCCTGATTGGACCAGTGGACTACGCCGAGGCCCGACAGGTTCACCTGCGTGCCGCGCCCGTTCTGGTCGGCCCAGACCGGCGCGACCGGGAAGTTCGGATCGTCCGCCAGCTCGCGGCCGAGGTAATACGAGTTCGTGAGCCCGACGTCGCAGTTGCCGTCCTTGATCGCCTCGAGCACGTCGGTGTCCGAGCCGAAGATCTTCGGGTCGTTCGCCATCCAGCGCCGCAGCATCTGCTCGGTGGCCGCCCGGCCGTCCTTGGCAAGCCGGTCGGCGACGAACGAGAGGTTGTACTCGCTGGTGCCCGAGCGAAGACAGAGCTTCCCCTTCCAGCGGGGGTCGCCCAGGCTCTCGTACGTCGTGACGTCGCCCGGGCCGACGCGCTCGGTCGAGCGCATGATCGTCCTGGCGCGAAGCGTGAGCGGCTTCCACGAGCCGATCAGGCCCTCGTGCTGCGCGCGCCAGAGGTTCGCCGCATCGACCGTGATCAGCACGTCGGCGGGCGTGTTGGACCCCTCCGACTTCAACCGCTCGTACAACTCCGCGGCGTCGCCGCCACGGATCGTCAGGTCCGTGCCCGTCTTCTTGGCGAAATCCTCAAAGGGCTTCTCCTCTCCGTAGTGCGAGCGCGCCGAGTAGAGGACGAGGCTGTCCGACGAGGAGCCGGAGGTCGCCAGCACGACCCCTACGAAGGCGGCAACCAGCAGCACGGAGCCCCCGATGACGATGGCTAGGAGGCGGCGTCGCGACATCTACGGAGTGGTCTCGGTCCCGGTCGTCTCGGTCGTCTCGGTGCCCGTCGTCTCGGTGCCGGTGGTCTCGGTGCCGGTGGTCTCGGTGCCCGTGGTCCCCGTCGTCTCGGTGGCGCCGGTCCCGGTCGTCTCCGTGCCGGTCCCGTTCTCGAACTGCACGTCCCCCTCGCGGTCCTCGCCGCATGCCGAGATGCCGATGGCCGCGCCGCCCCCAAGGGCCGCCGCAACGGCGACGATTGCCGCCCGCTTGAGCATGCGCATTAGGGTAGCCTAACTCCTACCTTGCGGGTCAGGAAAGCTGCTCGGCGCGCTATCCTCCGGGGCGTATGGCAGCCACTGACAAGACCCGCATTGCCAAGCCCAGTTCGATCAAGGAGAACGAGCAGGGACAGCTCGTCGCCAAGAAGGGGATCTCCCGTGATGTGATCGAGGAGCTCTCCAAGATCAAGGGCGAGCCGGACTGGATGCGCGAGAAGCGCCTGAAGTCCTACGAGATCTTCGAGCGAAAGCCGATCCCTACCTGGGGCGTCGACCTCTCCGACCTCGACCTGTCGTCGCTGGTCCTCTACTCCCCGCCGACGGCCGGCCGCTACGACAGCTGGGACGACGTTCCCCAAGAGCAGAAGGACACCTTCGAGAAGCTCGGCATCCCGCAGGCGGAGCGCGAGCACCTTGCCGGCGTGGTGGGCGTGTGGCGCCAGGAGCCCTTCTACGAGGGGCTCAAGAAGGAATACGCGGATCTCGGAATCATCTTCTGCGCGATGGACACGGCGGTCCAGGAGCACGGGGACCTCGTCCGCGAGTACTTCATGAACAAGTGCGTGCCGCCGCAGGACAACAAGTTCTCGGCCCTGCACGGCGCCGTCTGGTCAGGCGGCTCGTTCCTGTACGTGCCGAAGGGCGTGAAGGTCGACCTCCCGCTCCAGGCCTACTTCCGCATGGAGGGCTCGGGCGAGGGCACCTTCGAGCACACGCTGATCATCGCCGACGCGGGCTCGGACGTGAACTACATCGAGGGGTGCACCGCCCAGACCTACTCGGTCAACTCGA
>JBKPME010000065.1:0-18327 GCA_046731915.1 Actinomycetota bacterium | reverse complement strand
CGCCCAGACGGCGCCGCGCGCGGCGCCGCCCGCGCCGAGCACGAGCGCGGTGCCGGGGGCCGGCTCGCCGAGCGCGTCCAGGAGGCCGCCGGCGTCGGTGTTGTCGCCGCAGACACGGCCGTCCTCGTGGAGCGTCAGCGTGTTCACCGCGCCGATCGCGCGAGCGGCGTCGCTCAGCTCGTCCGCGTTGTCGTGTGCGGCGACCTTGTGCGGGATCGTTACGTTGGCTGCGCGCTAGCCGGAGCCGGCCAGCGCGCGGACGGTCTCGGCGAAGCGCTCCGGCGACACCGGCAGGGCGAGGTAGCGCCAGTCGAGCCCGAGCTCGGCGAATGCCGCGTTCATCATCGTGGGCGAGCGGCTGTGCCTGACCGGAAAGCCGAGGACGCCCGCGAGCGTGGTCAACACTTCGTGGGCGACTTGCCCCCGCGCGCCTCGCGGGCGCGGTTGTACTCGTCCACGTAGGCCTGAAACTCGGCGTCGGTCTTGGCGAACTTGTGCTCCCCGCAGCTGTCGACCTTGACCACGTAAAAGAGGTAGTTCGTCTTCGCCGGGTGGGCGGCCGCCTCGATCGACGCGAGCCCCGGGTTGCCGATCGGTCCCGGAGGCAGCCCGCCGTGCAATCGCGTGTTGTAGGGGCTCGGGTTCGCGAGCTCGGACCGCCGGAGCGGGCGCTTCCAGTTGCGCGTGACGAAGCGGACCGTGGCGTCGATCCCGAGCGGAATCCCCTCGTGCAGGCGGTTGTAGATCACGGACGCGATCAGCTTGCGCTCCTTCGCGACCATGGCCTCACGCTCGATCAGCGAGGCGATGATGAGCACGTCATATGGGGTCAAGTTCTTGCGCTTGGCGTAGCGCAGGTTCACCTTGTCGAAGTTGCGCTTGAAGTGGGCGAGCTGCTCGTTGACGAGCGTCTTCACCGGGCGGCCCTTCTTGAGCTCGTACGTCGCGGGGAACAGGAAGCCCTCCAGGCTCGCGCCGCGCGGGGCCTCGTAGTCGGTCGGGTCGAGCTTGCGCGAGCGCCGGCTCGCGCGCACGTAGTTCCCGCGCAGGCCCTTGGTGAGCGGCCTGATCTCGGTGCGCGACAGCCCCTCGGGAATCGCGACCTGCACTACGTTCGGCGGCACCCCCCTCTGGAGCGCATCGAGCGCCGCGGTGAAGCTCATGTCCTTGCGGAGCTCGTAGGAGCCTGGCCTGAGGTCGCCGCTGTGGCCCGTGATCCGCGCGCGGAGCTGGAAGAAGCCGGCATCCTCGACCACGCCATTCTGCTCGAGGATGTCGGCGATCTGGGAGAGGCTCGAGCCCTGCGGGATCGTCACGCGGACCTTTTCGCCGCCGTCGCCCTTGAACGGCTGGAAGAGCGCGTTGGCGAACCAGGCGATGCCGGCGACTATCAGGACAAAGACGCCGAGGGCGACGACCCGGCCGAGTCCCCGGCGGCGGCGCCCGCCATGCGGCCGATGCGGCTCATCCTGCGTCAGGGCCTGTGCCTCCGAGAGCCAGTCACGGTGATGGCCGTCATTTTCGAACTCTGGGTAGGCGGCCGGAGGTGGCGCCACGACGGACCCGCGGCCGTCGCGCGCCGCTCGCAGCGCTTCGCGCTCCAGGCGGGCGGCCTCCCGTTCCTCGGGCGTACGGCCACCCGGCACGGGCGGCGGTCCGGAGCTCACTCGGGGGTGCCCGCGCGGCTGCGAGCAAGATAGCTCTCGAGCAGGTGGGCCGCGGCACGGGAGTCGGCATCTCCCTCTCCCCCGGTTCGCTCCGCGAGTCGCGTCGTCAAGCGCTCGTCGTGAAGCTCCACCGGTACCGAGACTCTCCGCTCGAGGCGCTCGGCAAACGTCCGTGCCCGCGCAGCCTGCTCTCCCGCCTCGCCCCTAAGGGTGAGTGGAAGCCCAACGACGACCCGCTCGACGCCCTGATCCTCGACCAGCCGTGCGACCGCGGCGAGGCCGCGCTTCGTGCCCGGCCGCTCCACTGCGGCGAGCGGGGTGGCCAGCGTGCCGGTCGGATCCGACACCGCCACGCCGCAGCGGGCGGCGCCGTGATCGAGGGCGAGGATGCGCATCAGCCGAGCGCCCTCTCGATCTCCGCACGCGCCGTCGCGAGCGCCTCGTCGAGTTTCTCGGGGTCCTTGCCGCCGGCCTGGGCGAGCGTGTCTCGTCCGCCTCCGCCTCCGCCCACGATCGGCGCCGCGGCCCTCACGATCTCAGCCGCCTTGACTCCCCTTTCGACCACCGACGGGGCCACGTTCGCCACGAGGTGTACGCGGCCCTCCGACGCTGAGCCAAGCATCACCACGGCGTCGCCGAGCTTTTGCCGAACCGTGTCGGAGATGTCACGCAGCGAACTCGGATCGGTGTCCGGCAGCGCCTTCACCAGGATGCGGACGCCGTTCGTGTCCACTGCCTCCCGAGCGAGCGCGTCGGCGTCCGCCTTCGGCGCGCCGCCCTTCGGCTTTCGCTCCAGCTCCTTCACGCGCGCGCTCAGTCGCTCGACCGCGTTCACCACCTCATGCTCCGGCACCTTGAGGCGCGCAGCGATCTCGCTCAGACGCTCGGTCCGCTCTTGGAAGAGCCGCGCTGCCTCGGGTCCCGTCACCGCCTCGATCCTCCGCACGTTCGACGCGCTCGACGTCTCGGTCGTCACATGGAAGAGACCGACCTCCGACGTGGCCGCGACGTGGGTGCCGCCGCATAGCTCGCGCGACACACCCTCGATCTCCACCATCCGCACGCGCTCGCCGTACTTCTCGCCGAACAGCGCCATGGCGCCGAGGCGCTCCGCCTCCTCGCGGGTGGTCTCGATCGCGCGCACCGGATGATTGGACGCGAGCCAGTCGCCAACGAGCCGCTCGACCTCCGCCAGCTCGTCGGGCGAGAGGCGCTCACCGTGGGTGAAGTCGAAGCGCAGCTTGTCGGGGCCGACGTACGAGCCCGCCTGGCGCACGTGCGTGCCCAGCCGATCACGGAGCGCCGCGTGGAGCAGGTGCGTCGCTGTGTGGTTGCGCATCGTGGCGAGCCGGCGGGCGCGCTCGACGATCGCGCGCACGCTCTCCCCCGCCCCGATCTCACCCTCGACCGGCTCGAGCGCGAGAGCCTGGTCGTCGCCCACTCGATAGACGTCGACAACCTTGGCGCGCCCCGACGGGGTCTCCACCAAGCCGCTGTCCGAGATCTGGCCGCCGCCCTCCGGGTAGAAGGGGCTCTCCTCGAGCTTCGCGAGCAGCCAGCCGTTCGCCTGCTCGGCCACGCGAAGGACGGTTTCCGCCTCGGTGGTCTCGTAGCCGACGAAGCGCGTGCGGAAGCCGGCGTCGCGCGCGAAGCGCAGCAGGTCGTCGTGCTCCACGTGGACCTTGCCCCCGCCGCCGGCGTCCGCGGTAGCACGGGTGCGCGAGCTGCCGCGGCGCGATATCTCGCGGGCGCGCTCCATGAGCTCCTCGAAGCCCTGGTCGTCGACCGACAGCCCCTCCTCCGCGAGCAGCTCCTTCGTCATCTCGTACGGGAAGCCAAACGTGTCGTGGAGCCGGAAGACGTCCTCCGCCGAGACCCACGAGGTCTGCTCCGCCTTCGCCTGCTCGATCAGGTCCTGCAGATGGCGCTCGCCCTGCTCGAGGGTGCGGCTGAAGCTCTCCTCCTCGGCGCGCGCCCAGCGCTCGATCGTCGACCAATCGGCCTCGACGTTCGGATACGCCTCGCCCATGATGTCGCGCACGCGTTCGCACACGCGCACGAGGAATGGCTGGTCGATGCCGAGCACATGCCCCTGCTGGATCGCTCGGCGCATGATGCGGCGGAGCACGTAGCCGCGCTCCTCGTTGGAGGGCACCACGCCGTCGGCGAGCAGGTGAGTCGCTCCGCGCCCATGATCTGCGATCACCCGAAGCGCCCGGGTCGTCGGCATGTCGTCGCCGTACTTCTTTCCGGACAGCACCTCGCCCAGCTCGATCAGCGGCTGGAACAGGTCGGTCTCGTACAGGGACGGGACGTCTTGCATGACGCTCGCCATGCGCTCGAGCCCCATGCCCGTGTCGATGTTCTTCGTCGGCAGCTCCGGGAGCGAGCCGTCGGCCTGGAGGTTGAACTGCATGAACACGAGGTTCCAGAGCTCGAGGAAGCGCTCCGTGTCGTCACCCGGGCGATCCGTGTCCGGCCCAAACGCGGGACCGCGGTCAAGGTAGAGCTCGGAGCACGGGCCGCAGGGGCCGGTCGGGCCAGACTGCCAGAAGTTGTCATCCACGCCGAGTCGGACGATGCGCTCGTCTGGCACCCCGAGCGCCCGCCAGTATCCGATTGCCTCCTCGTCTGGGCCGAGCCCGAGCTTCTCGTCACCTCCGAACACGGACGGCCAGAGGTCGTCGTAGTCGAGTCCGAAGCCGTATTCCTCCGAAGTGAGCAGGTCGAGCGCGTACGCGATCGCCTGCTCCTTGAAGTAGTCGCCCACCGAGAAGTTCCCCAGCATCTCGAAGAAGGTGAGATGCCGGAGCGTGGTGCCCACCACCTCGATGTCGACAGTCCGGAACGACTTCTGGCACGAGGTCAATCGCCGGCTCGGCGGCTCCTCCTCGCCGCTGAAGTACGGCTTGAACGGCTGCATGCCCGCAGTGGTAAGGAGCACCGAGGGGTCATAGACGCTCGGAACAAGCGACGCTGATGGCATGCGCAGATGCCCGTTGCGCTCGAAGTACGACAAAAACCGCTCCCGGATCTCGGCAGCCCTCATGGAAGCTGGAGTCTAGGCACCCCCCGGGCGGCACCGGCACCGCTGTTGCACTCGGACGCGGACTTCGTCCGCCTTGCCTCCGGCTCCTCGCTGAAGATCTTCAGCTAGGTCGCAGCCGGTCGATCAGCGGGCGCAGCTCGGCCGGGATCTTGTCCTCGCTCATCGCCAGCTCATGCCGGCCGCCCGAGTCCTCGACGATCAGGTCGTATTGAAAGCGGTCGGCGCCCCCGCCCCGCATCGGTGAGGCCGCGGCGAACTTCGGCACGTCCGCCTTCCGCACGAGCTCCTCGATCTCGCGCGCCTCGACCTCGGGGAGCTCCGCGGTGTCGAGCTCCCCGAGCTTTGTCGTCAGGCCGGCGTAGCCGCCGCTTCTTGTCAGCTCAATGCGCAGAGAGGGATTGCAGCGCGGGCTGCTCGGTCGGGACGCCAACATTCTCCCAGGCGTCCTTCACGGCGTTCGCCTCCCGGCTCCCCTGACCCTGGAGGCGCTCGGCCGCGACGACCGTCAGCCGCGCGAAGGCCGCGAAGCCCGAGTCGGTGCGAACGGCCGGGTCGCGCAGAGCCTCGTACCAGATCCGGCCGGTGACCTCCCACGCGTTGCCGCCGATCTCGGTGGCTGCGAGGTAGAAGGCATGGTTCGGGATGCCGGAGTTGGTGTGCACTCCCCCGTTGTCCTGGATCGTCTCGACGTAGTCGTCCATGTGGGCCGGCTGCGGATCCTTGCCGACGAGCGGGTCGTCGTACGCCGTCCCGGGCGCCTTCATCGAGCGAAGCGCGTCGCCGGCGATGTTCGGCGTCCAGACCTCGGTGCCGATCATCCAGTCCGCCGACGCAGCGTCCTGACCCAGCTTGCGCTGCTTGACGAGCGACCCCCAGATGTCGGACAGGCACTCGTTCATCGCGCCTGACTGCCCGAAGTACTCGAGTCCCGCCTCCGTCTCGGTCACGCCGTGGCCGAGCTCGTGCCCGATCACGTCGAGTGAGCCGGTCATCAGCCCGAGCACCTGGCCGTCGCCGTCGCCGAACACCATGCGCTGGCCGTCCCAGAAGGCGTTGGGGTACTGCTCGCCGAACTGGACGACCCCGCGCAGCGGCATGCCCGCGTCGTCGATCGAGTTGCGGCCGTAGGCCTCGAGCCAGAAGTCGAACGTGTCGCCGAGGCCGTCGTAGGCCTGGTCGGTGGCCTCGTCGCGGGTCGGCGGCTCGCCCTCCCGGCGGACGATCGGGCCGCGGACGTTCTCGGTGTTCTCGGCGTCGCTGATCACCCGGGCGGGCCGCGGTGACGCGACGCCGACGAGCGCGTCCGCTCGCTTCGGCGCCGCCACCCCCCCGCCGAGCGCGTTCTGCACCCGCGCGAGGCGGATCGAGCTGTCGCGACCGAGAGCGCGCGTGGCCCATTCACGCTGCCCTTCGTCGCCCTTGCGCGCGATGTTCTCCAGAACGATCGGCGGCAGTACGCAGTGAAGGCCGTGCCTGCGGCAGTGCATTGCGAGCCTCCTGACAGGTGGGGAGAGAGAGGGTTAGGTCCACACTACGCCGACGATCCGCGCGAATCCACACTCCTGGCGGCTTTGCACGAGCAATCCGGAGCAACCCACAGACGCCTCGCGCACGAACTCTCGGCGAAACCCTCGCCGCTCCGCTGCAGGCCGCGTTGCTGAGCCCTTCTCGACTGCAATTTCCGTCCAGTTGCGGCCGAACCCTTCAGGTCCGATGGAACTTTCAAACCCAAACGTATGCATTACAGGTGCAGGCGCGCGAGGTAGTGCGGAATGCGCCGACGATGCGAAGGGATGCTCCTAGCCGAGAGACTCGTCGGGGAGGCACGGCAGAGGCGTGCTCGCAAGATGGACCAGCGCGAGCGGCTCGTGACCGGCGTCTCTGCCTGTGCGTACCTCGCTGTCGCGGTCGCGATTGCCGCCTTCGTCCCGGACGAGCGGCACGTCGCGCCGGCCATGGTGCTCGGCCTGCTCCTCGGCTACGCGCTGATTCTTCAGGTCCGGTTCGAGTTCGGCGGCTACTACGCCTCACCCGAGCAGCTGGCGTTCGTCCCGCTGCTCCTGCTCGCGCCGCTCCCCTACGTGCCGCTCCTGTTTGCGGCCGCGGGCGTCCTGGCCGCGGTCCCGGACATCGCACGCAACAGCTGGCACCCCCACCGCTGGCTCGACACCTTCTCGGACTCCTGGGCGGCGCTCGGAGGTGTCATCGTCCTCGCCGCTCTGGCGCCTGGTGAGCTCGACAGTGCTCACGTCGCCATCTACCTGGCCGCCTTTGCAGCTCACTTCCTGACCGATTTGAGCTGGACGCTGCTCCGCAACCGCCTGCTCGACCGCCTCCCCATGAGGGAGGTGCTGCGCGGGTTCGCCGGCACCGCGAGGGTCGACGCGATCTTGACTCCGCTCGCCTTCGTCGTCTCGCTGGCCGCCGTGGAGGAGCCGCTGTATCTGCTGGCGATCGCCCCGCTCGTATGGCTGCTTCACCTGTTCTCGCACGACCGCCGTGAGCGGTATTCGAAGACGCTCGAGCTGCACCGCGCCTATCGGGGCACCGTCATGCTCCTCTCGGACGTGATCGAGTCTGAGGACACCTACACGGCGCAGCACTCCCGCTCCGTCGTCGACCTCGTCAATGAGGTCGCCGACGAGCTCGGCGTGCCACATGACGACCGCCAGGAGCTCGAGTTCGCCGCCATGCTGCACGACGTCGGCAAGATCGCGATCCCGAAGGAGATCCTTCACAAGCCAGCCGCGCTCACGGTGACGGAGTTCGAGGTGATGAAGACCCACACCATCGAGGGTCAGTTCATGCTCGATCGAGTCGGCGGGCTTCTCGGTCGTGTCGGCGAGATCGTGCGGTCGTGCCACGAGCGCTGGGACGGCAGGGGCTATCCCGACGGCCTCCAGGGTGAGGAGATCCCCTACGCCGCGCGCATTGTCTTCTGCTGCGACGCGTACAACGCGATGACAAGCGACCGCGTCTATCGCGAGGCGATGCCGCCCGAAGAGGCGCTCGCCGAGCTGGAGCTCCACTCGGGCACGCAGTTCGACCCCAAGATGGTCGCAGCGGTCAAGAAGGTCGTGACCGAGCGCCGGCTGGTCGTCTCGACGTCAGAGGGCGTCCGCGCCGTGCTCGCCAGGGCGCCGTTGCCACGCGAGATCAGCGCCAGCACCGCCAGCTAGCGTCAAGCCCGGGGGAGCTGACAGCCCCGATCGCCTTAGGGCGACCACGGTCCCCAACCAGACGATCAGGCCGCAGAGTCCGGCGACGCTCACCATCGCGCGCGTGCCGACGGCGTTGAGCAGCAACGGGCCGGCGAGAAAACCGAGCGCAAACGCCCATGCGGTGATGGCGTCGCGAATGCCGAAGATACGACCGGCGAGCGCGTCGGGCACGAGCGCCTGTATCAGCAGCCGCTCGTAGATCAGGAGCATGCCGTTTCCGTAGCCGCCGGCGAGGAACGTGACAACCGCAGTTGCGACCGAGGGCGCGAGCCCGCTGGTGGCGAAGCCGAGCGCCATCAGGAATGCGCCCGTCAGGTACCGCCGGCGCAGCACCCTCAGCTGTCCGCCCCGAGCCCCGCTCAGCGTCCCGGCGATGAACCCCAACCCGTACGCCGTCACGAGCACAGCAAAGCCCGCGTCGCTGGCCCCGAGCTCGTCGCGTGCAAGGAGCAGCTGGCCGACGTTGAAGATCGCGCCGAACAGAAGCGCCGCGCCCGACGCCACGAGGATCACGCGGAGACCCGGCATGCCAGCGGTCGCCACGAGCCCGTCGCGCGTCTCGCGCAACAGCGAGGGGCGCGGACCCTCGCGTTCGCCGACGGGAGGGGCTTCGCCGAAGCGCAGGCTGGCGAGCGCGAGCGCGGACAGCGCGAACGTGGCCGCATTCGCGGCGAGGATCGTCTCGGGTCCGCCCACCAGCAGCACGGCCGCTGCGATCGCGGGCCCCGCGATGAACCCGAAGTCCGCGATAGCACCGAACAGCGAGGTCGCCGCGGGCAGCCGGCGTTGCTCCACAAGACTGGGCAGTGATGCCAGAGCGGCGGGGGTGAACAGCCCGGTGCCTACCCCCGCGAGCAGAGCGAGCAGGAACGTCCCGACAAATCCGTCGACGAGGACGAGGCCGAGGAACGCGAGCGCCCGCAGAACATCGGCGAAGACCGCGCAGGCTCGGCGCGACCAGCGGTCCGCAAGGGCGCCGAACAGCGGACCGAGCAGCATCGCCGGCACCACGTCGGCGAGCAGGACCAGGCCGATCGCCCACGGCGAGTTGAACCGGTCGAGCGCGACGAGCAGCAGCCCGACGTAGGCTGCTCCGGTGCCGAGCGCCGACTGGGCGAGCGCGGCGAAGAAGACACGTGCCCGCCGCTCGTGCCTTAGGAGTTCGAGTACCGACCGCATCTTTGCGCCCAGCTTCGAGCCTATAGCGGGATGCGGCTCAGCGAACGAGACCGCGTGCTAGGCGGGGTCTCGGCGCTCTCGGTGGAAGCTAACGACGGCAGATCATCGGTGGGTTCCCTCCCGATCGATGGGCCACAGACCCTGCACAAACTTTCGAGCCAAACCGGTGCAGATGCGGGCAGCCTGGCACATGTTGCGGCGGAATGCCAGCTTTTTGTGCACAAACTAATGCAAAGGCATGAGCCTAAACGGTGTGTTTAGGCCGTGCGGAGCGGAATCGGGCCGTCTAGCTGCGCTGAGCTGAGGGGCTCGCGCCGTTGCCCTCGCTCGGCGAGGGCAGCTCGTCGCCGCTCGTGAGGGGGCTTGTGGGGTCCTTCACCGCGGCCTTGATCTCCTCGGGGGAGACGTTCAGCGGGTGATGACAGGCGGCCAGGTGGCCGTTGGGGAAGCGGGCGAGCGGGGGCTCGACCTCGCGGCAGATCTGGGTGGCGCGCGGGCAGCGGGGGTGGAAGACGCAGCCCGAGGGCGGGTCGATTGGGTTCGGTGGCTCTCCGCTTACGACGATCCGGTCGCGGCGGCGGTTCTCCTCCGGGTCGGGCACCGGGATCGCCGATAGGAGGGCGAACGTGTAGGGGTGGATCGGCTTCGTGTAGAGCTCCTCGGAGGGCGAGACCTCCATTACCTTGCCGAGGTACATCACGGCGATCCGGTCGGAGACGTGCCGGACTACGGACAGGTCGTGCGCGACGAACAGGTAGGTGAGCGTGAACTCGTCCTGGAGGTCGTCGAGCAGGTTGATGATCTGCGCCTGGACCGACACGTCTAGCGCCGAGACCGGCTCGTCGAGCACGATCAGCCTGGGCTCGAGGGCAAGCGCGCGCGCCACGCCGATGCGCTGCCGCTGGCCGCCCGAGAACTCGTGCGGGTAGCGGTTGATGTGCTCTCCGTGGAGGCCCACGCGGTCGAGCAGCTCGCGTACTTTCGGCTCGACCTCCTGGCGCCCGTGCCCGTGGAGGCGCAGCGGCGCGCCGATGATCTGCCCGACGCGCTTGCGCGGGTTGAGCGATGCGAACGGGTCCTGGAAGACCATCTGCATCTCGCGGCGCAGCGGAGCCATCTGCTTGTGGCCGGCCTTCGTGATGTCGTCGCCGCGGTAACGAATGGCGCCTTCGGTCGAATCGATCAGGCGCATGATCGTGCGCGAGATCGTCGTCTTCCCGCAGCCCGACTCCCCCACGAGGCCAAGCGTCTCGCCCTCGCCGATCGAGACGGTCACGTCGTTCACCGCGTGCACATGCGCGACCACGCGGTCCACCACGATGCCCTGCTTGATCGGGAAGAAGACCTTCAGATGCTCGACCGAGATGAGCGGGGCGTCTCCGTCCTCGCCGGCCGTGTCCGCCGGGCGTGTCGGCTCGGTCTCGACGCTCATGCGGCCGGCGCCTCCTGCTCCGTGTCCTTCTCGGGCAGCCCGATCTCGCCGGGCTTCACCTCGCGGCGCTGGCGCTTCTCCTCGACGGACAGCCAGCAGCGGTCGAGATGGTTCGGCTGTCCCTCGAGGCGGGCCTCGAGCGGCGGAACATCTACGCACTTGGAGAACTCGTACGGACAGCGCGGCCGGAAGTGGCAGCCCTCCGGTCGGTTGGCGAGCGACGGCGGCAGCCCCTTGATCGCCGGCAGCCGGTCGGGCCGGGGCCTGTCCACGCGCGTGATCGAGCCGAGCAGCCCCCAGGTGTACGGGTGCTGAGGGTCGTAGAAGATCTGGTCGAGCGTGCCCTCCTCGATGATGCGGCCGGCGTACATGACCGCGATGCGGTCCGCGATCTCAGCGACCACGCCCAGGTCGTGAGTCACGAGGATCACCGCCGCCCCGGTCTCCTCTCGCAGCTCCTGGATGCGCTGCAGGATCTGGGCCTGGATCGTCACGTCTAGCGCCGTGGTGGGCTCGTCCGCGAGCAGGATCGAGGGGTCGCAGGACAGCGCGAGCGCGATCATCACGCGCTGGCGCATGCCGCCCGAGAACTCGAACGGGTAGCTGTCGATGCGGTCGCGGGCACGCGGAATACCCACTCGGTCGAGCAGCTCGATGGCCCGCTCGCGCGCCTGCTGGTCGGGCATGGCCTCGTGCTCCTGGATCTGCTCGATGATCTGGTCGCCGATCTTCTGGACCGGATTCAGAGAGGTCATCGGGTCCTGGAAGACCATCGCGATCTCCGCGCCGCGCACTCGCCGCAGCTCATCCTCCGACGCCGCGACCAGCTCCGTGTCCTGGTAGTAGGCGGTCCCGGAGAAGCGCGCGTTCGGCGAGCGCGTGAGTCCCATCAGGGTCATGGCCGTGACGGACTTGCCCGACCCGGACTCCCCGACGATGGCCAGCACCTCGCCGGCCTTGAGTTCAAAGGTCACCCCGTCGACCGCCTGCACGATCCCGTCCTCGGTCGCGAACGAGACCTCCAGATCCTTGACCGTCAGGAGGCTCTCGCCCTTCGCCTTGGTTGCCGGCGCCGCCGGCTCCGTGGTGCTCATTGCAGTCGGATCCGCGGGTCGAGGTACGCGTACAGGATGTCCACGATCGCGTTCAGCAGGACGATGAAGAAGGCCCCGTACAGGACCACGCCCATGATCGGCGGCAGGTCCAGCCGGCCGATGGACTCGGCGGCGTACTGCCCCACGCCCTGCAGGCCGAAGACCGATTCGGTCAGGACGGCGCCCGCGCCGAGCGCGGCGCCAAGGTCCAGTCCGAACAACGTCACGATCGGTATCAGCGCGTTGCGCAGCGTGTGCCGGATCAGGACGCGCCGCTCACTCAGGCCCTTCGCCCTCGCAGTGCGCACGTAATCCTCGTTCGAGATGTCGAGGATGTTTGACCTGAGCACGCGGCTGTAGAAGCCGATGAAGAGAATCGACAGGGCGAACCACGGCAGGATCAGGTGGTACGCCCAATCGATCGGATCATCCCCCAGCTCGGTGTAGCCCCCGGGCGGGAACAGGGCTATTCGGTCGGTCAGGTAGTAGAGCAGCACGAGCCCGACCCAGAAGACGGGCAGCGAGATGCCGATGAGCGCAAGGACATTCAGAGCGCGGTCGGTGAACCTCCCTGCGTAGACGGCGCTCAGCACGCCGAAGACGACCCCGAAGAAGAGCCAGATGATGCCCGCCCCGAGCACGAGCGAGAAGGTGCGCGGGATACCGCGGACGATCTCCTCGCGCACGTTGACCTGGTTCACGTAGGAGATCAGGTCGCCCTTGAAGACCTTCTTCATCATGTCCACGTACTGGACGTAGATCGGGTCGTCGAGGCCCCATTGCTTCTTGACCGTGTTGACCTGCGCCTCGTTGGCGTTGCGGCCCGCGATCCGGAGCGCCGACTGCTCGTCTCCACCGCCCGGCATGACCATGAAGATCAGGAACGTCAGCACCGATACCGCCCAGAGGACGAGGACCATGTTGATCAGGCGCCTGATCGTGAACCTGAGCATCGCCTAGTGCAGCCTCACCTTTGCGCGCGGGTCGAGCGCGTCACGCAGACCGTCGCCGAATATGTTCAGCGAGAGCACGGCGATCACGATCGCCACGCCCGGAACGAGCGACAGGTGCGGGGCCGTATAGATCTGGTTCACGCCGTCCGAAATCAGCCCGCCCCAGGACGGCTCCGGCGGCTGGATTCCCGCGCCGAGGAACGACAGCGCCGCCTCGGTGAGGATGTTGTTCGCGATGATCAGCGTGCCGAAGACGAGGATGGTCGACGAGAGGTTCGGCAGGATCTCGCTGAACATGATCCGGTGCGAGCGCATGCCCTGCGCCACCGCCGCATCGACGAACTCCTTCTCGCGAAGCGACAGCACCTGGCCGCGAATCGGACGGCCCAGGTAGGGCACGTAGACGATCCCGATGATCACGATCGGGATCCAGAGCGAGTCGCCTTCGATGTGGAGCGGCCCGATCGATAGGCCGCCGATCGCGAGCGCCGTGCCGAGGGCGATCGCGAACAGGAGCACGGGGAAGGACCACAGGATGTCGAACAGGTTCGTGATCACCCGGTCACCGAAGCCTCTGAAGAAGCCCGCGGCCAGTCCCAGGGAAACGGCCAGCACAGCGGTGATAACGGCCGCCATGAAGCCGACGAGGAGCGAGTTGCGCCCGCCGTACAGCAGTCGGACCATGACGTCGCGGCCGAGCGGGTCGGCCCCGAGCAGGTACTGCTTGTGGAGGCCCGGCCCGATCGGCGTGCCGTCCGGCGTGACGACGAACGTCTTCTTCCCGTCGATCTTGATGGTGCCGGTGGCGTTCGTCTCGGTTGGGCCGCGCCCGGCGATGTGGTCCGCGTAGAGCGGCGCTGCGAGACAGCACCCGAGAAGCACGAAGAACACGACGAGCGACGCCATCGCCACCCGGTTGCGCTTGAGGCGGCGCCAGGCGAGCTGCCATGGCCCCATCCCCTCGACCCGCTTGCCACCCTCCTCCTCGGCGATCGTCGCCGCAGCGTCGAAGGTGTATTCGGACTCGGTTGCCGGCTGAGTTGCCAAGCTGCTCGCAGTCTAAAACGAGGGGGGTGCGTTGTGCGCCACCCCCCTCGTGAATTAGATCCGGCTTGCTACTGCTTCAGGCAGAACATGCCCCAGTGGTGCGTCCACACGGCGTGCTCGCCCTTGCAGTTGTCGAAGTCCATCCGCTCGGAGAAGAACGTCGACTGCTTGCGGTTGCCGTAGATCGCCCAGTAGGCCTGCTCCTGGATGTACCGGTCGACCTCACCCCACCGCTTCTTCACTTCGTCGGTGAGCTGGGGCTCCTTGTTGAGCTCGTTGATCATGTCGGCGAGCTTCTTGTCGCTCGCGTTGTAGCTGTAGTTGTTGTTGCCGACCGCGACCACGTTGTCGGGGTTCAGCAGAATGTCGATGAAGTCCGACGGGTGCGGGTAGTCCTGGTACCAGTTCGCCCATCCCGTCTGCGGCTTGTTCTTCCGGGTGCCGATGGTCACGAAGTACTCCTCGGCCGGGATGTTCTTGATCTTGGCGTTGAGCCCGATCTGGTTCAGGGTGTCCGCGTAGTACTCCATGGTCCGCTGCGTCTCGGGCTCGGGGTTCGACCAGACCGTGACGTCGTCACCCTCGTGGCCCGACTCCTTGATCAGCTGCTTCGCCTTGTTCAGGTCGAACGGATACAGGTCGTCCTGCGACTCGTCGTAGCCGGGCACGCCCGGTGGCAGCGTCGTGTGGGCCGGCGACAGCACGCCGCCCTGAGCACGGTTGATCGCGTTCACGTCGATCGCGTAGTTGACCGCCTGACGCACCTTCAGGTCGTCGAACGGCGGCGTTTCCGTGTTCATGAAGAAGTAGAAGGTCGAGTTCGTCGCGAACTGCTCGAACCGGTCCTTGTACTTGCTCTTCAGCTCCGCCACGCGGTCAGGCGGCGGGTTGTCGACCATAAAGTCGAGGTCGCCGCGGAGGATCTTCGTGACCTGGCTCGAGGTCTGCGGGTCGATCGTCGCGTGGATCGTGTCAGCGTTGCACTGGTCGACTGCCGTGCCCTTCAGCGAGGGGCTGAAGTTGGGGTTCCTGACCAGGTCGTAGCTGCGGTTCAGCTCGACGTTCTTGAACATGTAGCAACCGGTGCCCGGGGGCGGATCCTTCGTCATGTTCTTCGCCGGCGTATCACCCGGCACGACGCTCGCGAACGGGATCGCCAGCTCGTACAGGAACGCGCCGCGCGGCTCGCTGAGCGTGATCTTGATCGTGCCCTTGGCGTCGTCGGCCACGATGCCCGGGACGCCGCCCTTCTTCGACTCGAGGTAGTCGGCACCGCCCTTGATGGTGGTGTAACCGAGGCCCGAGCCCTGCGAGTCCTGCTCGAGCAGTCGCTCGATCGAGTGCTTGAAGTCGGAGGCCTTGACCGGCGAGCCGTCCGAGTATTTGAGGTTGTCACGCAGCGTGAAGCTGTAAGTGAGCCCGTCGTCGGAGATCTTCGGCATCTCCTTGGCGAGCCCCGGGACCACCTCGGCGCCCTCGGTGCCCGCATCGCCGTTTCCGTTCGCGAACGTCACGAGGCCTGTGTACGCGAGGTGCAGCGCCTCCCACCCGTCCACCGTGTACGACAGACCTGGGTCGAGGAAGTCCGGGTAGGACGTATGCGCGACATTCAGCGTCCCGCCCTTGCTACCTCCGCCTCCACCGCCACCGCCGCCGCCGTCGTCGTCGTCGCCCCCGCACGATGCGATCACGAGCATCGACAATGCGGCAACGAGCAGCACGAGCGCGCGCCTACCGAGCTTCCCCATCAACGTTCCCTCCAGGTTTCCCACCTGAGCGATCTTCGCTCAGCCGCGCGGGAAACATACCCATCAAAACGGGTCGCGCATCCCGCTCCATAGAGAGAAAATCTGCGCTTAACGCAGGGATCATGCGGCCTACTTGATGCAGAGGCTTGACAGGTCCAGCCCGAAAAGCGGCTGGAAACGGAAGCAATTCTCGATGTCGAGTCGTTCGCTTAGGAACGCCGGCCGGCGCTCGCTTCCGAGCGGCGCCGCGTAGCCCTGCTCGACGACCAGCCGATCGGCGGCCGCCCAGGCGTCCTCCGCCTGCTCAGGAGTCTCCGCGAGCGTGGCCTCCCCGACCGCGTCGGTCAGGTCGGTGTCGAGCACGCTGGTCGTGAGCGGCTCGAGGAAGGCCTCCGGATCAGCGACGGGTGGGGAGAAGCGCTGGACGCGGACGGGTGCGCCACCCCGTCGGGCGCTCGCGGCGAGGCCGATCTTCCGGAGCGTTCCGACGACATAGCGCTCCACCGCCTGCGGCACCCCCGCGTCGGCGACCACGTTCACGGTCGCGCCGGCTGCGGCCGCGTTGTCGATCCGGTCCTGCGCGTTCGGCAGGTCGGGCGGGTCCTTGCGGTCGCCGAAGGGGCATGGGTCGAGCTTCCGGTAGCCGCGTATGACCTCGGGCAGCACGTTGCAGGTCGGCTCGAGCAGGCCCTCGTAGAGCCTCGTGAGCGTCTCCGCGTCGAGCGACTCCCCGACGGCGCGGCGCACGGCCGCGTCGTCGAACGGCGCCGTGTCGGTGTCGGGCACCAGCGCGACGGTGGACGCCGTCGTGTCCTCCCGGTAGCGGTCCTTGTACTTCGAGCGGATCTCCGGCAACAGGTCGACCGGCGCCGGCTCCTGCATTACGTCCAGCGCCCCCGTGATCACGGCCTGCGCCTGGCGGGCGGGCGGCCGCGGCCGCATCACCGTGATGCGGTCGATGTGCCCAGCCGGCACGCCGGCGAGCACGAAGCCGCGTGTCCGCAACAGCGTCACGCGCGTCTCAGAGCGAACCAGCCGGTACGGCCCCATGCCCGCGGGCGGGTGGCTGCTCAGGTCCTTTTGCGGTGTGCCGCGCGGGACCGGTGCCGCCGCGGGCAGCGCGAGCACGTAGGGAAAGGCGGGGTCCGGCCCCGCCAGCGTCACCTCGATCACACGCGTACGGGCGTTGGCTTCGATCGAGACGACCTCGTCGTAGAGCGGCGCCAGCGGCGAGTGCAGGGCGCGGAGCCGGTCGATCGCGCGCTCGAAGTCGCCTGGGCGCACGGGCCCACCGTTCGAGTAGGTGAGCCCGGCCCGCAGCGTCAGGCGGTATGTCATGCCGTCGCCGGACACCTCCGGCATGTTCTCGGCCAGGCCGGGAACCAGCTCGGTTCCCTCCCTCCCGCCGGCGCGCCGGTACGTGAGGAGCGGCGTGTGGACGAGCCAGAGCAGCTGGAGCTCGGACGGCTCGTCCGCCAGCGCGGGATCGAGCGTCTCGGGCAGCGCCGAGGCGCCGATGCCGATCGACCCGCCGTCGCGGGCGCTGCCCTCCTGGTTTTCGCCGCCCATGCAGCCCGCGAGCCCGAGCACGGCGGTCAAGCCGACCGCGCATACCAGCCGGAAGGCCAGGCTCAACGGAGCAGTTCTTCGCGCATGATCGAGAGCGACTTCCTAATCAGGCGCGAGACATGCATCTGCGACAGGCCGACCCGCTGCGCGATCTGCGTCTGCGGAAGACCCTCCTCGAATCGCATCCGGAGGATCTCGCGCTCGCGCGGCGGCAGGCGGTCGAGCGCCGGCTCGAGCGCCGCGCGATCCTCCGAGCGCTCGAATTCCTCGTCCTCGCCGCCGATCGTCTCGAGCGGGTCGAGCTCATCCTCGCCGCCCGGGCCGGTCGAGAGCGAGACTGTCGAGTAGGCGGAGCCCACTTCCATCGCCTCAAGCACCTCTTCCGGCGTCGTCTTCAGCTCACCGGCGATCTCCGCGATGCTCGGCGAGCGGCCGAGGCGGCCGGTCAGCCGCTCGATCCCGCCCGACATCGAGGCGTTCAGCTCCTGGAGTGCGCGCGGCACGCGGATCGCCCAGCCCTTGTCGCGGAAGTGACGCTTGATCTCGCCGACCACGTTGGGGGTCGCGTAGGTGGCGAGCGACACTTCGCGCTCGAGTTCGAATCGGTCGATCGCCTTGATCAGGCCGATGGCGCCGACCTGCTCGATGTCCTCCAGCGCCTCGCCGCGGCCGGCGTAGCGGCGCGCGAGCGACCGCACGAGCGGCAGGTGCCGCTCGATCAGCTCCTCGCGCGCGCTCGTGTCGCCGCCCTCGTGGTAGCGGCGGAGAAGCTCGCGGTCCTCCTCGCGCGCCTTCTCAGGCGTCTGCGCAGAGCGGCGCTGTGGTGCGCTCATGAGAGACCCTTGAGCTTCTCGAGCCTCACCACGATGGCCCCGTCTCCTACGTCCTCGACGCCGAAGGAGTCGACCACCGTCTGGAGGATGCGACGAAGTGTGAGCTGGCCGGGCGGCGCGTCGCCGTCGCGCAGCGCCTCGGCGACAGCGGTTTCGGAGAGCGGGCCGACGCGGGTGCGGATGCTCCTCTCCCCCACCTCGAACGAAAGGTGAACGCTCCCGACCTGGCCGGCCTCGGCGAGCAGGCGCTCGACCGCGAGCTGGAGGTCGTCGATCTCCTCGAACGCGAAGTCCACGCGCTCGGCGATGCCACCGATGATGAGCCGGACCACGGCCTGGAAGTCGCCCGACAAGGGGGCCACGAGATCGATGCGTTCGTGGTGGTTGGTCAACGCGGCTCTCCGATGGTGCCCTCGCCCACGACACGATCCTGACGCATTAGACAGGCGAGCTGTCCCGGTGCGACTCCGTGCGCGCTCTGGTCGAGCTCGAGCTCGATGGCTCCGTCGTCCTGGACGTGCACCCGGCACGCTAG
>JBKPME010000064.1:0-7119 GCA_046731915.1 Actinomycetota bacterium | reverse complement strand
GTCAGGCTCGGGAACGCCGCCGGGCTGCCCGCCACGGCGAGCAGAACCCTCACGCTCAGCCCGCGCTCACGCGGTAGAAGATGATCTTGTCCACCGGATCGCCGCTCTGCGTCGTTAGCGTCTCGCGGATGATATTGCGGTCGACGACGTCGTAGCGCAGCTTCAGGCTGATCGTCTGCCCGTTGTTCGTGCAGCTGATGACGAAGTTGTCGCTGACCAGCGCCCCGCCGGACGGTTTCGCGTTGTTGACGGTCACGATCGCTCGATCGGTGCCGTCGCAGAGCGTGAAGACGGTGTCGCGGCCTATCACCGCGAACCTCCCGCCGCTCTTCCTCGTGATCCCGCGGCGCGAGTCTCCCCCGTCGAGCGGGTCGATCCCCATCCAGTAGCCCACGAACTGGCGCGCGGCGGGCGCATCGCGCGCCCCCAGCGCACTGCTGCTCGCGGCGTTCGCGACGAGGGCTGCTGAGCCAGCGGCGACCACGAGGCCGGCGGACGCGGTGACGAGGAGCTGGCGCTTCATGTGCACTCCTGTTCAGTTGGGCGGACGCAGCACATCATCCACGCGGGATCGCGACTTGGCCACTGGCACGGAACTCGCGAAGTGAATTAGGGTCGCGGCGCTCCAGGCTCCCGCTCTTCGCGGCAGCAGAGGTGCGCACCGACCCGCCGGTGCCGTTCCTCCGGACGGGCTCCGGCAGCCGCGTCCACGTTTTCTAGACCGAGCGCCTTGGATCGCACTCAGGAGGTCGCCGGGTCGAGTCCGGCTAGCTCCATTCGAAGTCGCTGGAATCTCAGACTTCGTCGCGACCGCGCGTCCGGAGCGGCGCGGCCGGCGACGCTCGCGTTCCCAGGTAAACCGCCCCCGGACGCGGCTTGGTCAGCGAGATGCGCTCCTACGTCGGGGTGGCCGAGGCGCTGTCCCCGGCGGGTCTCGACCGGTAGGCGCCAGCTCGCGCTCGACCTCGTCCACGAAGTCCAGATGCAGCTGAAGGAACCGGCGCAGGAAGTCGATCACCAGGAGCAGGTACTTCTCGCGGTGCGGCAGCTCACGCGCCGTTCGCTCCCCCTCGTCGAGGCGCCACCACATGTCGGCGATGTCGCCGCGGAGCGTGGCGAGGCTCTCGCGCGTAACGCTCTCGCCGACCAGGTCGCAGATGAGCAGCCGCAGGAGGGCATCGCTCTTCAGGGGCGTCAGCCCGACCGGCGCTCTCGCATACTCGCGGAGCGCTTCTAGCCCGCTGTCCGTGAGCGAGTAGACGGTGCGCTCGCGGGTCTTGCCGGGCTCCTTGCGGGCGCTCAGGTAGCCGAGCTGAGCGAGTCGCTTCGGCTCGGTGTAGTACTGGCTCTCGCCGGCCCACGCCAGCATCCGGCCACGCTGCGCGAGCCGTAGCAGGTCGTGGGCGCCGGCACCCTCGCGCCCAACGAGAGCCAGGATCTCGTACGAGAACAGACTCAGCTCAGTGCTCGCCACTTAACGAATCGGCTTCGAGTCAGACAAAGCTATGTATCATATGCATAAGCCTATGGTGCATAGGCTAACGAGAGGAGCGGACAGGTCATCGACTGCCGTCACCGGGAGCGCAGAACGCTGGGGTCCTCTGTGCCGACGCCGCCGCCACCAGCGCATCATGAGGCCATCTCGCGAACGGCATCAGCGCGGTGCGTACCCGCGCGCGGGCGCGGTGAAGCAGCACGCGCTGGTTGGCGTCGCTCAGCTCCAAGAGGTCGCAGACCTCGGAGGCGGGGAGCCCAACCAGGTCTCGCAGCGTGATCACGGCGCGCTTGGTCGGGCGACAGCTGCTCCACGGCCCCCAGCAGCTGCGTTCGAAGCTCGGCGCCGAGAAGCCCAGTCTCGGGGGCGCCCTCCAGCCTCGGCGGCGCGCTCGCCCAGCGCCCGTCCGCCGCGAACGCGCTTGGATCAACCGCCGGGCGGCCGACCCTACCGCGCCCACGAGGTTGCCACGTCGGCGCGCCGCGCCACTTCTTCGATCCTCAGTTCCGGCAGCTCATGCATCGCGGGCAAGCCCCTTGACTTGAACCGCACTTCAACGCCCAGGGTAGGTCGTGCACGGTCGCTTACACACCATCGAAGGAGGTAGCCATGACCGTCGACACCACCACATCGTTCAGCGCCACGACCTTCAAGCGCGCGTACGAGGAGTGGGAAATCGAGGCGCTGCTCGCGCTGTACGCCGACGACGTCGAGCTGATCCAGATCGACCGCGACAATCCGCCGAGCGCTCCGCGAACACGCCATGGCCGCGAGGTGCTCCGGGGGATGCTCGAGCACTGCGCCGGTGCCGGAGTCGTCGCGACGGTGGAGAACACCGTCGCCGGCGAGCAGCGCGGCGCCGCGACCATCACCTGCGAGTTCCCCGTCCGGCGCAGAGTGCTCGCCAACGCGATCCTCGAGCTCGAGGACGGCAACATCGTCCGCGAGCTCGACGTCCTCTCCGGAGATCCGAGGGGAGCGTGAGGGCGATGCGGCGATCCATCATCAGCATCTCCTGCGCAGCGGTCGCCTTCGGCGGCCTGCTGGGCACCGCCTCGGCAAGCCCGCCGGCGAGCTGCGTCGGGATCATCACGAGCGCTGAGGCGTCGCAGCTCCCACCGGGCGCCGTCGGCCAGGAGGTCTCGGGGCTCGCGCACAGCGTGCCGCGACTCGGGCAGGCGCTCGTCAGCCCGCTTGCCCACGAGCACGGCGGCAATTGCGCATAGGCGCGCGACCGGAGAGACTCGCAATCAAGTAGCAAAAGGAGGAAGTCATGCCCAAGGCATCCAAGGAGACCGCTTCCGAGCACGAGACGGTCGAGGGCTACGAGGGTCACTTCGAGCACTTCGACGGCGGCTGGACGGTCGGCTTCGAGGCGTACTCCCAGGACGCGGACCTCGCCCCGTTCTTCAAGGGGCTCCCGAATGACGAGTGCCAGTGCGAGCACATGGGCTACGTGATCCGCGGGAAGGTCGGCTTCCGCTCGGGCGGCGAGGAGGAGTTGTTCGAAGCGGGCGACGCCTACTTCGTCGGTCCGGGGCACACGCCGATCCTGTACGCGGGCACAGAGGTGGTCGAATTCAGCCCGAGCGAGGAGCTCGGCCGCACGATGGAGGTTGTGACGAAGAACATGGAGGAGATGGAGGCGTCCGCCTGATCCTGCCGGGAGCCATTCAGCGGTGCTCGGGGTTCGGGTAGTCGAAGCGGCAGCCCGCGTCCCACTCGGTCCGCTGGTTCCCGTGTGCGGGGACGCCTCCCGCGTCCTTAAGCATCCGCGCGAGGTGAAGCAGGTTCCACGTCATGAACGTGGTGTTGCGGTTGGTGAAGTCGTTGTCGGGTCCACCCGAGCCGTCGTCGAGATAGCTCGGGCCGGGCCCGGCCTCGCCGATCCAGCCGGCGTCGGCCTGAGGGGGCACGGTAAATCCGAGGTGTCCCAGCGAGTACAGGATCTCCATCGCGCAGTGCTTGATTCCGTCCTCGTTGCCCGTGATCAGGCAACCGCCGACACGCCCGTAGTACGCGTACTGGCCCGCGTCGTTGAGTAGATGGCTGTTTCCGTAGAGGCGCTCGATCACCCGCGCGCAGACGGACGACTTCTGCCCCAGCCAGATCGGTGAGGTCAGCACCAAGATGTCGGCAGCGATGACCTTCTCGAAGATCGTCGGCCACTCGTCGCGCTCCCAGCCGTGCTCGGTCATGTCCGGCCAGACACCGCTCGCGATCTCGTGATCGACCGCGCGCACGACCTCCACCGACACGCCGTTCCGCTCCATGATCGCGATCGAGCGGTCGGCGAGCCCGCGCGTATGTGAGCTCTCCGGCGAGCGCTTCAGCGTGCAGTTGATGTAGACCGCGCTCAGGTCGCTGAAGTCCCACCGCGACTCCGCGGACAGCCGTTCCTGCATCTCGGTGAAAGTCGGCATGACCCTCCTCTTTCCGGGCTACTTGGCATCCGTCCTGGGATCTCCTGCCTCGTTACACAGCGGCCCCGGACAGGCCCGACTTGGTACAGCCGTTTCTGGCCTGGCCGACTCGCGCTAGTCGGTGGCGAGCATCACATCGGATGCCTTGATGACCGCGGTGATCTCGTCGCCTTCCGAGATTGCCAGTTCATCCACGGCTTCGGTCGTGATGGACGCGACCAACCGATTGCCGGCCACGTCGAGCTCGACGTTCGCGATTGCCTCGCCACGCCGGATTCCGCGGACCGTTCCCCTCAGTTGGTTTCGTGCGCTGATCTTCATTCGCTGGCTCCTCTCCCGGGTCGGCACCGACCGATGGACGCTGGCCTCGAGTCGCTCGTCACGCTAGCGCAGGGTCCCCGGACGGCGCGGGGAATCAACGCGGGAAGCGCACACCGCCCTGGAGACGCAGCGAGACCTCCGTGTCGGGCGGCGGTCCGGGTGCCGGCGCCAGCGCCACCACCCGGCCTTTGTCAAGTGCGAGCTCCACGCGTACCCCCTCCTCGACGGGCACGAGGCGCGTAACTCGCCCGCGGAGAGCTCGGCTGACCGCCGCTTGCCTCAGCGGACCCATGTAGCCGCTGAGACGTGATACAAAGCGCAGATACCCGGACGGCGCTCTTGGCCGCGCTACGTGGAGACGGGGTGGCTGGCCTGACGTCCTGGGAAGGGATTCGCACCCAGTGAGGTGAGTCGCTTGACGCTGAATCATCTCCGGCAGCGGCCGCGGCGCGTGTTGATCGTGTGGACGATGGCGGTCGTCCTCGTCCTGGTAATCGTCCTAGTGCTGCGCGCGCCGCAGCCAGGTCGGGCTTCGAGTGGCGATCCTTACACCGTTGGACTCGTCCAAGACACGAACCCGGACCCGAACGTCGTGGAGACCACGATCGTCGCCGATGAGGCGACCATCGAGGTCGGCAACGGCGTGACTGCGCATGGGCAGGCGTTCAACGGCATGGTTCCGGGCCCGGAGTTCCGGCTCAAGGTTGGGGATACGGTCATCGTTCACTTCGAGAACCACCTCGACGACGAGGTGACCGGCATCCACTGGCACGGCATCGAGCTCGCCAACGCCAGCGACGGGACCCCACTGGCGCAGAACCAGGTGCCGCCGGGCGGCAAGTTTCTCTACAAGTTCAAGGTCACGCGTCCGGGGATCTTCTGGTACCACCCGCACCACCACGCGTCGATGAACCAGGTCTTCAAGGGGCTCGCCGGGCCGATCGTGATCACCGACCCCAACGAGGAGGCATTACAGAGCTCCGGGGTGCTTCCGCCCGAGTCCCAGACGCGGACGCTCGCCCTGAGCGACACGACGATCTGCAAGGCGCCCGGAGCGAACGACGCGCAGACCTACAACACCGATCCGGCGATTGGCCCGGTGCTCCCGCACGTGAGCGGTGCACCGCTGCCCCCGCAACCCGCCCCGTTTCCGGTGGAGCTCTGCGAGACGGCGGCGATGGACAATGAGGGGAGTCCTCGCCCGCCCTTCGCAGAGGGGGACATCCCGAACGTGCAGAAGGCCACGCCCGGCCGAGTGAACGAGGGGCAGACCGTCCTCACGAACGGCGTCAACGCCGGCGGCCGCGCGGGAACCCCCGAGGCTCCCGGAGCACTCGAGCCCGGCGCGAAGACACTCGATGTCCAGGCCGGCCAGGGTCTTCGCCTGCGGCTCGGCAACGAGTCGACGGTCCGGTTCTTCCGCCTCATCCTCACCGATGACGCGGGCAACCAGATCCCGCTCGTACGGGTCGGGGGCCAGGGCGGCCTGCTCGACAAAGCGGTTGTCGAGGGTGGCGTCGTCGGCGGCTTCGACTTCAGGTATGGATCCGGGGAGCTTCTGCTCGACCCTGGCGACCGTCAAGACGTCGTAGTCGCAATCCCGCCGACCGCGAACGGGGTCCTAACAGTCTGGACTCAGGACTTCGATCGCACCGGCGCGGGCTTCGCGAAGATCCCAACAGTGCCCGTCGCTCACTTCAAGGTCACGGGCACTGCTGCTTCGACGTACACCATCGGGGCGGGGTCAGCCCTGCTCGCCTCGCTTCCGGGACAAGCAGTTGAGACGCTCGGGCCGCCGACGGGCACGCTCCTCGATCCGAGCACGTTCACGCCCCCGAAGACCGGCTTGTCGAGCCAGAACATCCGCCTGACGGAGTTCGGCGGCGGGCTCGCGGTTGACGACAAGATCGGCCATCACGACTTCGCCGGCGACTACAAGGACATTCCACACGAGGAATCAGCCCGTTACGCGAAGCTCGGAGACACACTCGAGCTGACCGTCGAAAACACCACGCAGTCGCACCATCCGTTCCATCTACACGGCTTCTCGATCCAGCCGATCGAGCTGACGAAGCCGGGCTCGCCGACGTACACGTGGCCCTACCGCGAGTTCAGAGACAACATCGACGTCCCCAGGGGCTACACGCTTCGCTACCGGGTTCGCCTGGACGACCGCCCGCTGCTAGACGGTGTCACTCCCGGGGGCGGGCTCGGGAGGTGGGTCTTCCATTGCCACATCTTCTTCCACGCCGTCGACGGGATGATCTCCGAGTTCGACGTGGTCGCGCCCAATGGCAACGAGCGACCGTATGTCACCGCCGACACGACTTCCGTGGTAGCCGACGAGGGCCAGCCCGCGGCGGCGAGCGGCACCTTCAAGGACCCCGACGGGGATGTGGTCACGCTCTCCGCATCCGTCGGAACCGTCACGAAGAACGGCGGTGGAACCTGGTCTTGGAGCTACCCGACGACCGGCCGGCCGCAGCAGAGCCAGCTCGTCTACATCACCGCGACCGATTCCACCGGGCACAAGGACCAGGCGCTCTTTTCCCTGACGGTCAACGAGCGACCGCCGCCTTCGGCCATCACCAGCCCGCCTGAGCAGTCGCGTCCGCCTCCGTCCCCGACCGCGGTCCTGCGCCTGCAGGCACCGAGCCTGTCCGTGTTCGGGAGCAGCGGCGGCAGGGCGCTATGCCGGATGCGCACCGGCCGGATCCGCTCCTGCACCGTTCGCGTCTTCACCGGCCGTCACGTGATCGCTACCGGCGGCAGCCGCGGCAGCCCGAGCCGCCGCAGCCTCGTCGTCCGGCTGCGACTGACAGGGGCGGGAAAGGCACTTCTCGCACGCCGGCTCGGCGGCGCCCGCGCTCGGCTGCGAGC
>JBKPME010000063.1:0-7591 GCA_046731915.1 Actinomycetota bacterium | reverse complement strand
CTTCGACACCTCGGAGCACGCTGACGAGTCGACCCGCCTCGCATCGAACTGGGTGCGCGAGCAGAAGCTCGAGACGGTGCTGAACGCGCCGAAGATCACCAGCGGCGAGGTCGTCGTGCACAAGACGGGCGAGCTCGTCCCGGCGTAAGCTCGAACCCGTTCGCAGTCAGAGAGAAGGCCCGCGCCTGCGGGCCTTCTTTTTTGCTTTGACCGACGGACCGGCGCACGCCGCGCTCAGAGGCCGCGCTCGCGGGCGTCACGGCTCAGGGCCCGCGAAATCTCCGACGGCTCGCTCCGCTTCTCCAGAGCTTCGATCCGCCCACCCTCGCGGACGGACTCGCGATGGACCGCGTCCTGCAGCCCCTCGAGGAGCGCCTCAAGCTGGTCGACCCGCCCCTCCAGGACCTCGATGCGCCGCTCGTGCCCCGCATCAGGCGCCTGGGAAGCCGCGTCCGAGGCCGGCCGGCCGCGACCCAGTTGGACGACACGGGTGAGGATCGCAACTCGACGCACTGCCCCGCCTGCTTTGCCGGAATTCGCCATAGCCGAAACCTCCGGCTGCCTCTTTCTCGGAAGCCGCGCGACGGGAGGAGGAAGCAAGACCCAACGAGCGGTACAAGGCCGCAGCGGCCTCGTCTCCAAGATTACTCGTCAGGCCCGCGACCGAGCGCGCGATATGTCGCCAGTTGGGCGCCGGCCCGTGCGGGCAGGCCTGGGGTGCCGACCGTCGTTCGGACCGAGACCTGGATGGCGTTCGATGTGCTGTGAGCGGTGTGTTGACGGCCGCGCTGGACCGAGCGTCGGGCGAGCAGGCGTTTCGCCGGTCGCCGGGGGTAGGACCGGTGCGTGCGGTCAAGTTCGCCCGAAGTCCGGACTCCCCAGATATGAGAAGGTGATTGCCGCCCACGGCCCTCCGATCCCATTCCTCCGCAAGGGCTCGCGGGTCGAGCTGCTCGAGGCGACGGGAGACGAAGCTGCCCGCGCTCAAGCTGCCCGACGGGACAATCATCACGGCACTCTCGCGCAATCCTGGCCTGGACGGCACTCTCGCGCAATCCTGGCCTGGATCTCGCGGCAAAGCTGATTCCGGCAGCGCGGGTCGGCGCGCCGAACGGCTGGGTCCAGCGGCAGCACAACGTCCGCAGTTTCGCGCGATGTAGCGGAACACGCCCGATGGAGCTCGCCGCACTCGACGCCTTCCCGTGTCCCCGCACAGAGGGCGCCACGACCGACGGCAACGGCGCTATAGAAACGGACCGAGAACCGCTAGTGGTGACGGCCTCCATCGTCGGGCAGGCCGTACGGGAAGCGCACATATAATGCGCCCGCTTCGCAGTCCGTCGAAGGGGTAGCGCGTGGCCGGAGAACGGCGGGGTCTGCTGGTTTCCCGAGTGTGGGTCCAGGCCACCCTTTTGGTCGTCGTGTGCGGGTTCTTCATTCTCGGGCTGCTGGCCTACCGCACGTACATGGCGCACCCGCCGGTTCCGAAGCTGGTCGTCGATTCGCGGGGTCACGTCCTTTACACCGGGCGGGACATTCAGAAGGGCCAACAGGTCTTCCTACATAACGGGCTCATGGAGTACGGCTCCGCGTTTGGTCACGGGGCGTACCTCGGGCCCGATTTCACCGCCGATTACCTCCGCCGCTCCGCCGATCTGGTAAGGCGCTCGTATGGCGGAGCTGCCTCGGACTCGGCCGGGGGCAGGACGATCGCGGACCTTCGCGCCAACCGCTACGACGAGCAGACCAAGACTCTGGCGTTCACCCAGGCGCAGGCCGAGGCCTTCCGCCGTCTCGTACCGCACTACACCCGGTTCTTCTCCAACCCGACGACTGTGCATGGCCTGCGCGCCAAGGCGATCACAGACCCGGTTGAGCTGCGCCAGCTGACCGCGTTCTTCGCGTGGACGGCGTGGGCGGCGTCGACCAATCGCCCGGGGCACGACTACTCGTACACGAACAACTGGCCGCCCGAGCCGCGCGTCGATAACGAGCCGACCGCCAACGTCGTGGTCTGGTCCGTCCTGTCTCTGATCGCGTTGCTCGGTGGCATCGGTCTGCTCTTCGGCGCGTTCGGCCGCTGGGGACGCAACCTCGGGTGGCATGGTCGCGAGCAGGCGACGCTCAGCTTCCGCTCACCCGGCGAGGTGGCGCTGACGCCCGCGCAGCGGGCGACCGCGTGGTTTTTCTTCGTGATGGCGGCGTTGTTTTTGATTCAGACGTTCGTCGGTGCCGCGGCCCAGCACTATCGCGCGGAGATCGACAGCTTCTTCGGCTTCGACCTGGCCAAGCTGTTCCCCTACAACCTGATGCGGACATGGCATGTCCAGCTCGCGCTGTTCTGGGTTGCCACCTCGTTCGTAGCGGCTGGCATCTTCCTGGCGCCCATGATCGCCCGCCGCGAGCCCCGGCACCAGGGCAAGCTTGCATTCGCGCTGCTCGGGGCTTTGGCGGTGGTGGTCTTCGGGACGCTGATCGGCTCGTACCTCGGCGTGCACGGGGCGCTGAAGGACGCGGCCTCGAACTGGTTCGGGCTCCAGGGCTTCGAGTACCTCGACCTCGCCCGGCTCTGGCAGGTCCTGTTGTCGGTCGGCCTGTTCGTGTGGGTGTTCATGCTCTGGCGCGTGCTGCGCAGGCGGCTGGCCGCCGAGCATCCCGGCAACATGCCGTGGCTGTTCTTCCTGGCGGCGTGCGCGATCCCGGCCTTCTACGCCGTAGGCCTGATTGCGAGGACCGGCGACAACTTCACGACCACGGAGTTCTGGCGCTTCTGGGTGGTGCACCTGTGGGTGGAGGACTTCCTCGAGCTCTTCACCACCGTGATGGTGGCCTACATGTTCGTGCTGCTCGGGGTGGTGCGCGAGAAGATCGCCTTGACGGTCGTATTCCTTGACATCCTGCTCTACTCGATCGGCGGCGTCGTCGGGACGATGCACCATCTCTACTTCTCAGGCGAGCCGGCCGAGCACATGGCGCTCGGTGCGTTCTTCTCCGCGGCGGAGGTGCTCCCGCTGACCTTCCTGACCGTCGAGGCGTGGAGCTTCCTTCAGCTCGGGGCGGCGCAGCAGTCACGCTCTCAGATTCCGTTCCCGCACCGCTGGGCGGTCATGTTCCTTGTCGCCGTGGGTTTCTGGAACTTTCTCGGTGCAGGCATCTTCGGCTTCCTGGTCAACCTGCCGATCGTCTCCTACTACGAGATCGGCACCGCGCTGACCGCCAACCACGGGCACGCGGCGATGATGGGCGTGTACGGCATGCTCGCGCTGGGCTTGGCGCTGTTCTGCCTGCGCTACCTGATCCCCGCTGACAAGTGGCCAGAGAAGTGGGCGCGGATCAGCTTCTGGTCGACGAACATCGGCCTGGCCTGGATGTGCTTCGCCACGTTGCTGCCCCTGGGGATCCTGCAGCTCTACAAGTCCGTCAACGAGGGCTACTTCGAGGCCCGCGAGCTCAAGTTCCTGACCAACGACACGAACGCCCTGCTCGAATGGCTGCGACTGCCGGGCGACATCTTGTTCATCGTGGGCGGCGCGCTCCCGGCGCTCTACATCGCTTACCTCGGCATCCGCCACACGGTCAAGCGCGTGACACTCGAAGAGCCTGATGACATCCTCTTCACGGAGATCGCCCAGGCCGAGGGCGCCGCGCCGATTGCCGCCGAAGAGGCGACCGCGGCGAGGTTGAGATGAGCGCGGAGGTCGTACTGGGCGCCGGCTACGCCGGCCTGCTGGTGGCCGGGGCGTTCGTGTTGGAGTGGCTGTCGGCGCATACACACCGCCGCTCGCTGCGCTACCGGACCGCCGGGTTCACCTACGACGAGACACAAGACCATTGGGAGTGCCCGGAAGGCCAGCATCTCTGGCCGCACGAGCTCGACCACGAACGCCGGCTGGTGCGCTATCGCGCCAAGGCGCACATCTGCAACGGATGCCCGCGCAAGGCGGCCTGCACCGACTCGGACCGCGGTCGCGAGATCGTCAGACCCTTGGACCCCTGGCCGCATTCAGAAGCAGGCCGCTTCCACCGCACCATCTCGCTGCTCATGGTCGCGCTAGCAGCGCTGATCCTCGTTGTCGAAGCGGCGCGCCACCACGAGCCATCTGAAGCCGCGCTGCTGCTCGGGTTGACGATCGCCGCGGCACTAGCCGCACGCTGGTTGCAGCGCGACCTCCGCGCCCACCCCGCCAACTTCCCGGCGCCCGCCGCGAGCCAGGGGCTCGTGGCAACCGGCGCCGACGGACGCCGGCCGCGCAGCCGCTGGTCCTCACAGAACCGAACGGAGGCATGAGATGCTGCGCGCGCGATGAGCAAATTTCGGGTGGTGGTGTGCGGCGGCGGGATCGCTGCTGTCGAAGGTCTGTTGCGGCTGCGCCGGCTTCTGGGCAGTTCCGTCGACATCGACGTCGTCGCGCCGAACGATGAGCTGGTCATGCGGCCGCTTGCGGTTCGCCAGCCGTTTGCGTTCGGGCCCCCGAGCCGGTACGAGCTCAGGCGGATCTTCGCCGACAACGACGCGAACTGGCTCAAGGACACGCTCGCCTGGGTGGACCGCGAGGCGCAGGTCGTGCACACCGGCGGCGGGGAGCGCCTTCGCTACGACGCGCTCCTGGTTGCGGTCGGCGGGCGCCAAATCGAGGCGTTCGAGCACGTGACCACGTTCCGTGACGCGGAAGCCGACGAGACGTATCAGGGCGTCGTCCAGGACATCGAGCAGGGCTACTCGAAGAGCGTCGTCTTTCTGCTCCCGGATGGGCCGGTCTGGCCGCTTCCCCTCTACGAGCTCGCGCTGATGACCGCAGAGCGCACGTACAGCATGGGCATCGAAGAGCTCGAGCTGTCGCTCGTGACCCCGGAGGTGAGCCCGATGGCGATCTTCGGGAGTGCCGCCGGTGACGCTGTGGCGGGTTTGCTCGAGCGCGCCGGGATCACCGTCTACCTGTCAGCGGTGGCGGATGTCCCAGCCGCCGGGCACGTGATCGTGCAGCCCCAGGGGGTCGAGCTGCGCCCGGGCAGGATGATCGCGACTCCTCGCATCGCCGGCCCTGGGATTCGGGGCCTGGCGGGGGGCGGCGCGCACGGGTTCATCCCGATTGACTCGGCCTGCCGGGTCCCCGGGGCCGACGCGCGCGTCCACGCGGCCGGCGACGCCGCCGCGTATCCGATCAAGCACGGGGGACTCGGAGCCCAGATGGCCGACACTGCAGCAGCGTCGATCGCGCAGCTAGCCGGAGCAGAGGTCGATTTCAAGCCCTTCCTGCCGGTCGTCCGGGCGAAGCTGCTGAGCGGCGGAGCGCCGCTGTACCTCAGCGCACGCCTCGTCGGCCGGCGCGGCTTCGAGTCCGAGGTCTACGACTCACCGCCGTGGCCGGAGGACCAGAAGGTGGTCGCCGAAGAACTGGGCCCGTACCTCACCGGGATCGACGAGTGACTACGGAGCTTTACGCGGGGTCAGCTGCTCGGGACTATCTGAGTGCGCCTGCGGCGGGCAGAGGACGATGCTCAGTCTGAGCGTGAAAAGGCAGAGCGCGGGTGCGGCTTGAGCGCTACACCGGTGAGCGCGAACGCCAGCCTGCGCGGAAGCGGACGGAGTCGGCAAAGACACTGACCCCCAGCCGTAGCTAGCCGTCTCCCCCTCTCTGGATCGATCCACGCTGGTGCACACCTTCCTGAGAGTCTTTGCGCGCCTTCGGCTGGAACGCCGCCGAAAAACGCATGGGGGGTCGCTTTAGGATGCGACCTGTGGCGGGGACAGGCTTGGCGGCGAGGGTATGGGCTCTGTTCGGCGGGCGAGCAGGTCCGTGCCGAGGGCGCAGAGGCCGAGCGTCGCCAGGGCGGCGACGGTTATCGCGGCGCCCAGGGCAGGGGTGATGGCGTGTTCTTGCAGTCCGATCTGTACCACTGCGGCGGGGACGCCGAGTTGGGCCGTGGCGATGAGTCCCGCGGCCAGTGGCTGGCGCGTGGCCAGGGCCGCGGAGGCGTGGATGACGAGATTGAGAACGATGAGCGTGGCAGTCACGAGCAGCAGATCGGGGTGGTCGAGCAGCGCGCTAAAGTCCAGTCGGGCGCCAAGCACGACGAAGAAGAACGGGACAAAGAAGCCTTCTGCGACGCCGCGGACCTGAGTCGACAGACGCTTCGGTCCTCCGATCGCGGCCACGACGAGCCCCATGCCAAATCCGGCCAGGAGCACGCTGGTGCCGCTTTGCTGCGCGATCCAAGCCAGACCAAAGAGCACGGCCAGCGAGAGACGCAGGTCGAGCGCCCAACCGCGTTGCTTGGAGCGCTTACGTAGTCGGTGGACCCAGGGGCGCGGGCGCAGCGATCGCGCGAGGAGGAAGACGATCAGGGCGCACGCGGCGATGAGCAGACCGCCAACCGCGGCGTTGGCGGCCTGGCTGGGGTGGAGTACGAGAGGAACTGCGAGGATCGCTGCCACGTCGGCGACCGTGACCTGGGCGATCACGACCAGCGCCTTTGGGCCGTCGAGCTTTCGTTCCTGCAGCATCGGCAGCACGACCGCCGCTGAGCCCGATGCCAGCAGGACGGCATAGACGGCAATATGGCCGGTCCCAGTTAGCTGGGCCACAACCACGCCACCGAGGGGCGCACTGATTGCGACTACGCCCGCCGCCAAGGCGCCCGGTCCGAGGGCCCGGCGCAGACGCCGGTCGCGCAGCGGGACGTGCATGCCCACCGTCAGCATCAGCATGGCGAAGCCGGCCTCTGCCAAGAATGAAACCGTCGCGTTGTCGACGTGGATGACATCGAGGCCGCTGCGGCCGAGGATGACTCCGGCGACGATCTCTCCGACCACGACCGGGACGAACGCGCGTCGGCTGGCCGCAAGTAAGGGGCCGGCCAGACCGGCAGCCACGATCAGCGCGAGGTCGCCGAGACTCACCAGGCGAGCCTACGCGCAACAGACTCGGCAACGACAGGACTCCATCCGACCAGTCATGCGCGATGTCCCACTCGCGCGACCTTCCCGATTCCCGGGTTCGCAGGGGCCCGTCGGTCTCGAGCTATCGACCCGTCGGGCGGAATCCTCCTGCGTCCGGCCGCGGGTGGTAGCCCGGCACGTCTGCTTAGGGAGGAGTGCCGGGAGCACTGCCGAGATGCGAGCAGAGTGCTCCTATGAAAGGAGCACTCGGCCACATCACGGGCTGGTACCGTCGCAATGCGCGAAAAGCGACAGCGAGCGAACGGCGTTGCGCGCTAGTGCCTTCCATGCAAAGCGGGCGGCTCGAAGCAGGGAACATTTCTGAACGCTCGTTATGCGCGAGCGTTCGGGAATGTCCCCTGCTCGCTACTGCTTATGCCTCAAAGCGGTAGCGAGAACACGCCTGCCGGGCATGTCGTTCGCCGGTCGCTGCTCGCGCCGACCGGAGTGGCAGTCGCGGCCCCCCGCGGACTCGTGCGACGCCAGGCGGGCTCGCATGACGCAGCGGCTGGTCACGTGTTCTCCGCTGTGCGCCGTCTACGCTGCAGCCGGTGCCTAGCCATCAGGACGCGCGATTGGATTTGGTGGGGCTGCTCGCAGCCGTCGAGAACGCATCGCCGGTCGCCGCGGCTGATGTCCTCGCCGAGCGCC
>JBKPME010000062.1:0-6122 GCA_046731915.1 Actinomycetota bacterium | reverse complement strand
GCCGCACACCGCCGCGAAACCCTGTAGCGCCACCCGCACGATGTTGTTGTGCGGCTGCTGGGCCGCGAGCGTGACGCCGCCGGTCTGGGTGTGGAAGCGCATCTTCAGCGAGCGGTCGTCCTTGGCGCCGAAGCGCTCGCGCATGATACGCGCCCACATCCGGCGCGCGGCGCGGAACTTGGCCACCTCCTGGAAGACGGTGTTGTGGCCGTTGAAGAAGAAGGCGAGCCGTGGGCCGAACTCGTCGACCTTAAGCCCGGCGTCGATGGCCGCCTGCACGTAGGCGATCGCGTTTGCGAGCGTGAAGCCCACCTCCTGGACCGCCGAGCAGCCCTTCTCGCGCATGTGGTAGCCGGAGATCGAGATCGTGTTCCACTTCGGGATGCGCTCGCGGCAGTAGGCGAACAGGTCGGTGGTGAGCCGCATCGCCGGGACGGGTGGGTAGATGAAATTGCCGCGCGCGATGTACTCCTTCAATACGTCGTTCTGGGTCGTGCCGCGCAGCTCGCCGGCCGGCACGCCCTGCTCCTCGCCGACGAGCTCGTAGAGGAGTAGCAGGACCGCGGCGGGCGCGTTGATCGTCATCGACGTGGAGACCTGGTCGAGCGGGATCCCGTCGAAGACGCGCCGCATGTCCTCGACCGTGTCGATGGCAACGCCGGTGCGGCCGACCTCGCCCATGCAGAGCGGGTCGTCGGAGTCGCGGCCGAGCTGGGTGGGGAGGTCGAACGCCATCGAGAGCCCGGTCGACCCGTGGTCGATCAGGTAGTGGAAGCGCTCGTTCGTCTCTTTGGCGCTCGCGTAGCCGGCGTACTGGCGCATGGTCCACTTGCGCCCGCGGTACATGTCGGGGTGGATGCCGCGCGTGAAGGGGTACTCGCCCGGCTCGCCGAGGCGCTCCTGGACGTTCTGGGCGACGTCGTCCTCGTGGTAGACATGCTTGACCTCGATGCCGGAGTCGGTGAAGCGGCGCTCGTCGTCGGGACCGACGATCGGCGCGATGCTCGGCTTCTGGTCGGGTCTCGTGGCCATGGGCCGCCAAGGATACGGGCGGCCGGGCGTAGCATCCGCCGTATGGAGGTCACCGTCCGCCTGTTCGCGATGCTGCGCGAGCGCGCCGGCGCGGGTGAGCTGACGCTGGAGCTGCCCGAGGGCGCGCGCGTGAGCGATGCGCTCGCCAACCCCGCCCTGGTGCCACTCGCCGAGGGCATCCCGCTGGTGATGGCGGTGAACCGCGAGTACGCCGACGGCGAGCACGTGCTCGACCCAGGCGACGAGCTGGCCCTGATCCCGCCGGTGAGCGGCGGTTCGACGGCGGCCGCGCCCTGGGTGAGGGTTAGCAAGGAGCCGCTCTCGCTGGACGCCCTCGCGCAGCGCGTGCGCGACCCGCGCGCGGGGGCGGTGGTGACGTTCTCCGGTGTCACGCGCGAGGTTGAGCGGCTCGAGTACGAGGCCTACGCCGAGATGGCGGAGGAGCGTATGCGGGCGATCGCCGCGGAGGCGCTCGAGGCGCACGGCCTCTGCGCCGCGGCCGTGGAGCACCGCGTGGGCGACGTGCCGCTCTCCGAGCCGAGCGTGATCGTGGCCGTGTCGGCGCCGCACCGCGGCGAGGCGTTCGCGGGAGCGCGCGAGATCATCGACCGCGTGAAGGCCGAGGCGCCGATCTGGAAGAAGGAGATCGAGGGCGGCGAGGAGGGCTGGGTCAGAGGGACCCCGCCGCGCTGAAGGAGCCCCGGAGCGAGCCAAGCAGGAAGTCACGCAGCTCGGCACGAGACAGGTCGCGATGCTCCAGCCAGTCGAGGATCGCGCCGTCCATGAACCAGAGCCAGCCGCGGGCGGCCGCGCGCAGCTTCGGGGGCGGAGGGTCGTCCGCGCCGAGCCCCTGAAGGATGCGCGCTGAGGTCGCCTCCCGGATCTGATCGATCAGCACGTTGACCTCGGGCACGCTGCCCGCGCTCTCCATGAGCTTCCTATAGGCGGTCTCGTTCTCCTCGATCCAGCCCAGGAACGCGTCGAGGCTGCCCGCGAGCGCCTCGAAGGGCGGCAGGCTGGGATCCGGTTCCGTGCGCCTGGCGATCTCCTCGGCGCCCTGCTGGAGCGTCGCCACGAAGAAGTCCTGCTTGCTCGGGAAGTAGTGGTATCGGAGCGCCTTGGAGATGCCCGCCTCGCGGGCGACGCTCGCCATCGAGAGCTCGCCGTACGAGTGGGTCGCGAACAGCCTCGCGCCGAGCTCGAGCAGCTGCTGCCGCCGCTCGTCGACCTGAAGGCGCGTGTAGGCGGGCCGGGCCATGCCGCCGCAGGATCCCATGCAGGGGGAAGGGGCCGGGGCGGACCGGGCGAAACCGCGCACCATGCGTCGTCGCTCACCCGTTGCCGCTGTCCTCGTCCTCACAGCCATCGCGCTGTCGCTGCCGTTCACGCTCGCCATCACCGCGTCGGCGCTCGCGCAGGAGCCCGAGCCGCCCACAGGCGGGCCGCAGGAGCCCGGCGGCCAGCCGCAGGAGCCTGGCCAGGAGCCGACCACGACCACGCCCACCACCGGCGGAGAGGTGCCGGGGCCGGCCGGCGAGCAGCTTCCGCGGACCGGCTGGGATGCGTTCGTCTATTTCGCCATCGGCGTGCTGCTGCTCCTGCTCGGCGCCCGGCTGAGGGTGCTCACCCGCATCAAGGAAGTCGTTCAGCGGGTGCGGCGCCGGAACACCGAGGCCGCGCTACGCGAGGCACTCGAGCCGATCCGGGTCGCGCGACTGTCGCCACCAGGCCAGGACGACGACCTCGGCACGCTCCACGTGGAGCCGAGCACGCCGACCGCCCGCCGCGCGGCGGGGGTCGGCGCCGATACTCGGTCCTAGCGCTCTGCGCTAGTGCTTCTGAGCGTCGTGGCGCCCGTGCCGCTTCGGCACGCTCAGGTCGACTGCCACCAGGCGATGGTCCGATGACGGGAAACCGTTGCCGTCCGGCAGGAGCGCAGGATTGAAGGTCCCCACCAGCCGGAACAGCGGATCGGTGTTGAGCGGCCAGAACACGAAGCCGCCCTTGATGTCGATGCCGGTGTCCGGCAGCACGTAGTCGGCACGCAGGTTGCCCGGCGCGCTGTCGGCGAAATCCGCCGTATCGAATGCCGGATTGCCGGTGTGGCTCGTGTTGATCTGATCCTGCAGCGCCGACTGCTGAGGCCCGCCGGGGCTCGTCGGCGTGAACGTGGTGTTGATCAGCTGGTTGATCAGCAGCTGCCGGATCGCGAAGTCCACGCTGTCGCCGTCGAACGGGTCGGCGTTCTGGTCGCCGGCGATCACGAAGTGCTCACCCGCGGGCAGGCCGCCCTCACTGCCCTTGTCGTCGTAGATGTATCCGCTCGCGGCCGGGTTGATGTAGTCCGACCAGAAGCGGATCTCATCGTGGTTGCGCTTGCCGTTTCTGTCCTCGGGACCGTCGAACACCGGCGGGGTCGGATGGCTCACCAGGAAGTGCACGCGCTGCCCGCCACCGGTCTTGATCGGGATGTCCCAGTGGCTCTTGGATGAGAGCCGGAACACGCCGAGCTCGTCAGGCGAGTACCAGTCCTGCGGCGCGGCCGTGCTCGGGTCGTCCGGCAGCAGGGCACCGGGCATGTCCTTCCAGAGGAAGTGCTGGAAGGTCCGCACACCCTTCTTCACGATCGGCCGCCGCGAGAAGACCGCCATCCCGAACTTGCCGGGGAACTCGCCGAACCCGAACGAGTCGTTTCCGTAAGCGCCCGAGCCGGGCGTGGTCACGATCTGGCCGTTGTTGTCGAGGTCCTTGCCGGAGGCGATCCCCGTGTTCGAGGCCGCGACGAAGCGGTGCCCGAACCGGATCGGCCGTGCTCCGTTCTGCGACACCGACAGGTAATTCCGCTGGAACAGGCGCGCGGCCTGCTGGTTCGGCACGAAGTCGAACTCGTTGATGAGCAGCACGTCGGGACGCGCCCTCTGGATGATCTCCGCGACGTTGCGGAGCTGCGGATCGTCGCCATTCGAGAGCTCTTGGACGAGCTGACCGTCGGCGTTACGGTTGACAGAGGCGTTGAAGGTCGCGAAGCGCAGCTCGCGGTCCCCCTTTGCGAGTGCCGGCGCCGCCGTGGCGAGCGCGAGCGCCCCTACCGCCGCGGCAACCAGAAGCCTCCCGATCCTGGCAGTCACGGTGTCTCCTTCTGGTCTGGAGTGCGCGAGGGTAGGCGAAATCGCTCGACGAGACTTCTCCGCGGCGCTGACGGCGTTCTCATCGCGTCCCGTGGAGCCGAGCACGCCGGTGTGCCAGCCTCCTCCCCGGCGTGACAGAGGCCCGCTAGCCCGAGAAGTCGAAGCTCTTCAAGAGTGCGTCGAATAGCGGGTAGTCGCGGTCCGGCGGGGCGCTCGTCCCGCGCCAGATCACGCCGTAGCCTCGCCCGTCGTGTATGAAGCTGGCCGCTTGCCGGTTCGGATCGCCGTTGCCGCAGTCGTGGAACACCGAGACCCTGACCCTGGCGCCCGCGAGGACGAAGTGCCGGAAGTGGTAAGGCGCGCATCCGGCCGATTCGAGCCGGCTGTCGAAGGTCCCCGTCCACGAACCGGGCGTCGTGCCGGGTGGGAGGTCCCGAGCAACGACCGAGACGGCGGGGAGCGTGCCGCGATACGGGTCGAGCGCGAATCGGTCGGTGGGACCGCTCGTATCGGCTAGCCAATCCACAGGCACTTGGAGGGAATAGCCGAAACGCCGGGAGGTGAACGGGTGCAAGCTCCATCCACTCGGGAGGCTCGCCCGCGCGCGCACCGGATGCACGAGTTGGAGCGGGGTCGTCACAAGTGCCCTCACGCGGGCGGAGACGGGGTCGCGGAGCTTTGTCAGCCGGAGCGTGCCGCGCTCGACTCCCCACCTGTAGACGCCGGGCCTCGAGTCGGGCGTGCCCGTCAGGGTGAGCTCGTCGCCATCGACCGAGAGCCTGCCCCACTCGCGGGCGAGGCCGGAAGCTGAGTCTCCGAGCGTGTAGCAAGGAGTAGAGGAACCGACGCCTACTTTCACGCAGCGTTCGGACCCGCGTGGGTACAGCCGCAGCTCTTGCGGCGGCGCCTGCCAGACGCCCCGTAGGGTGGTCGGAACACCCATATCGGCAGGACGCTCCGGCGACGCCGAAAGGACGATCGCGGCGCCGGCCACCGCCAGCGCGAAGAGCACGGTCGCCAGAGCGGCCGCGGGGACATCTCGGAGCGCCACGCGCAGCCGAGGAAGCCCGATCCCGCGCATGCGTCCCGAGCGCTCGCGCTGCACGGCGGCGCTGTGCAGCTCGTCTTCGAGTCGTGTCACGAAGTCAGTCATCGGCTCTCCCTCACCCGTCCCCTCAGCACAGCCAGGCCCCGGCTCACTCGCTTGCGCACTCCTGCTGTCGAGATCTGAAGCTCGGCGGCGATCTCCTCGTACTCGAGCTCGTCGACAACGCGAGCCGTGACCGCCCGCCGCTGATCCTCTGGCAGCTCGTCGACGAACGCGGCGACCTCGACGTCGTCGGCCAGGGACTCGATCCAGCGCAGATCCGCGTCCGAGGGCTCGACACGCTCCATCCCAAGCCGCCGCCGTGCGCGGTCCTCGGCGTAGCCGCGCCGGCGGTAGTCGGCGAGCTTCTTGACGGCGATGCCGAACAGCCACGCGCGTGCAGGCGGCCCTCCCGGCGTGAACCGATCCTTCGCCTCCAATGCAGCGGCGAAGGTCTCCGCCGTCAGGTCGGCCGCGACCTCGGCGTCGCGCGCCCAGCGCGCGTGGTAGCGCAGGATCGCCTCCACGTGCCGGCGATAGAAGGCCGCGAACCCGTCCGGGCCTCCAGCCGTCAGCAGCTCGTCGTCGCTGCACGACTGAGTCAAAACCACCGCCCCTTCTCTCGTGGATCGGGCGCGCTTTGTGACAAGCCTCTTCGATTTGGCGGGTTTGCGCGAATTCGGTCACAAGCCGCGTGGATCTCCGAGTCACGGCGTGTATGCCAACCACAAGGAGGCCCTAATGAAGACAGGCAGACGTGCACTCGCCCTCGTCGTCGCCGTCCTGGTGCTCGGCGTCGTCCCCGCGGCCCAAGCCAAGGTCGACTACAGCATGAACGCCGCCGGCGGCGACTATGCCCCCGCGGCCCAAGCCAA
>JBKPME010000061.1:0-11113 GCA_046731915.1 Actinomycetota bacterium | reverse complement strand
GCGCGAGCGCGACGAGCGGCACGACCGGCCGCACGGGTGACGGCAGGACGAGGAGTACGGCGACCGTGAGGACGACCTGCACGACCTGCCCGGCCGAGCGCTCCCATGCCACGGCGCGCAGCCCGCGACCGACGTCGCTCGTGTCACGGCCGTGGCTGATCCCGCGGTGGACGTCGCCCACCACCCCGCCAGGCAGGGAGACGTTGAGGAAGAGCGAGCGGTAGTAGGCGGCCACCGCGGTACCCAGCGGCAGGTCGACGCCGAGGCCGCGGGCCACGATCCTCCAGCGCCACGCGCAGCATGTGGTGGTCAGCACGGCCATGCCCGACGCGGCCGCCAGCGCCTCGCCGTCGACCGTGCGCAGGCCGTCGAGGAACGGGCCGGTTCCGAGGCGCCAGACCAGGATCGCGAGAGTCGCGGCGGCGACGGCCAGGTGGACCCACCGGGTCCTCACGGCAGCACCAGCAGGTCAGCATGGTCGACGGTGACGGCGAGCTCCCCGGCGGCCGCCTGCGCCAGGCGCCGCTCCCGGTAGGCGCCGGCCTCGGCGGCCAGCGCGGGCTCCTGCTCGCAGGCGGCGGCGACCCACCCGCCGAGCCACTCGGCAGCGAGGTCGGCGTGGGCCGCACCGAGTCGCCACGGGCTCGGCCGGACGAGGACCTCGGCGCCCGTGCCGCGGAGCTCATCGACGGCCGCCGTGACGGCACCCGGACCGAGCCGGCGCCCCTCCGTCGTCGTGCGTCGTTGGTGGGCGTTGAAGGCGACGGCCATGCGCGCGTCCACCGGATCCGCCGGGATCACGGTGACCCGACCGGCCACGGTCAGCGCGAGCAGCAGCGGACGACGCCCGCTTCCGGTGCAGGCGCCGAGCATCCCGACCAGCTCGTACGCGGTCAGAATGTCGAGCAGCGCCGAGGCGACGATCAGGTCCGCGCCGGCGAGATCCTCCGGCGCCAGCCGGGTGATGTCGGATCGCCTCGCCTCGATGGTGACCACGGCACCGTCGGCAGCCGGGCCCGGGGCATCGGCGACGGCGAGCTCCAACAGATCTGCGTCCCGGTCGTGCACAACCCAGTGCTGCGGCCCGGGCAGTTTCGGCGCAAGCCAGCGGCCCATCGCGCCGCTGCCGCCGCCGAGGTCGTGGATCACGAGACGGCCGGCTGCGGCGAGGTGCCGCCCGAGGCGCGCGACGAGCTCGGCCGAGCGCGCCGCCGCGTCGGCAGGCTCGCGCAGGAGGAGCCACTCCGTGCTGACCCGCACTGCCTCCGCACTCATCGCGCCGCTCCCGCGAGAACACCCCCGAGGACGGACGCGGTGGCCAGCCACGGGCGGAGCGACGCGCGCCGCCCCCGGGCGGCCTGGCGCAGGCGCGCGCGCAGCTCGGCGTCGCAGAGCCACCTCCGCAGCGCGACGCCGAGGGCCAGCGGGTCGCCGGGTGGGACCAGCAGCCCCGGCCGGATGCCGTTCTCCCCGTGCCCGAGCGCCTCGGTCACCCCGCCGATCTCGGTGGCGAGGACCGGCAGGCCGCGGGCCAGGGCCTCGGCGACGACCATGCCGTACGTCTCGGCGCGCGAGGCGAGCACGACCAGGTCGGCGGCGGTGTACGCGCGGTCCAGCTCCGGGCCGGTGCGCGTTCCCAAGAACCGAACCCGGTCGCCCAGACCGCTGTTCCGCGCGCGTCGGCGCACGGTATCGGCGAACGCCGGGTCGCGGACCAGGCTGCCCACACATTCGCAGCGCCAGGACAGGTCCGTCGCCGTCGCGAGCCCCGCGAGCAGCACGTCGTGCCCCTTGTCCGGCGTCAATGCCGCGACGCATAGCAGCGCGCCGCCGGCCGCGGTCCCCGGCGCGAGGCAGGCGGCGTCGACGCCGGGCTCCGTCACGTGCACCCGGTCGGCCGGCAGCGCGTACAGCTCCCCCAGCCGGCGCCGAGTCCATGCGCTGGTCGAGACGACGGCCGCAGCCGCCGCGAGGACCTCTTGCTCGCGAGCTCGGACCGCGCCGGCCTCGTCCTCCGACGGGCGGTGTCCGAGCGGCATGTGCACGAGCACAACCAGCCGCAGCCGGCGCGCCTGCGGCACGAGCGCTTCGGGGGCGGTGGACGCGATCAGCCCATCGACCAGCACCACCGCGCCATCGGGAATCCGCTGAACGGCGCGCGCGAGCGCGGCGTGCGCCGGCACGCCAGGTCGCGGCCAGGCGCCGGGCACGGCGTGCTCGTGCACCGCCCAGCCGAGCGCCGCGAGCCCTCGGCAGACCCGGCGGTCGTATGTATTGCCACCGCTCGGCCGTGCCGGGTCGTCGATGCCCTCCGGGACGACGACGTGGACGTCGGTCACAGCGGCCGCTCGTAGCTCGCCCATGCGACGTGGGACTCGTGCAGCGTTACCACCAGCACATCCAGGTCCCGCGCGCCGTCGCCCAGATCGCCGGCCCGCGCGCGGTCAACAAGTCGGTCCGCAATGACCCGGGCGAGCGCCTCGCTGGTGGTGTTCATGCCCGCGAACTCGGCCTCGTCGTCGAGGTTGCGATAGCCGAGCTCGCCCAACACGGCACGCAGCACCTCGGCCGCGCGGCCGATGTTGACGACGATGCCGTCCGCGTCGAGGGTCGCGCGGCGGAAGGTGGCGTCAACGACGTACGTCGCGCCGTGCAGTCGCTGCGCGGGGCCGAACACCTCGCCGCGCAGGCTGTGGGCGATCATCACGTGGTCGCGGATGGTCACGCTGAACACGCGCTACGCCTCGTCGTAGGTGATTGTGTGGCAGAGCGCCGGCAGGCTCCCCGCGGCCAGGCGCTCCATGACGCCGGGCAGCTCGTCGAAGCGCGACTCGCCGGTGACGACCACATCGAAGGCGGGGTCGCGCAGCAGGTCGAGCGCGAGAGCCAGCCTGTCGGCCGTCGTGCGGCGCACGCTCCGGGCCGGGGACACCGTCCCGACCTGGCTGGCGCGCAGCCCAAGGCGGCCCGCGTGAAACGCGCCGCCCAGCGAGAGCCGCACCTCGGAGTCGCCGTACCAGCTGAGGTCGAGCACCGTGCCCTCGGGCGCGAGCAGGTCGAGCGAGCGCTGGAGCCCGGCGGACGTCGCGCTCGTGTGCACGACCAGGTCGCAACCGCCGGCGGCGTCGTCCGGCCGCGCGAAGCCGGCCCCGAGCGCGGCCGCGACCTCGGCCCGTGACACGTCTACGTCGACGAGCGTGACCTTGACCCCCGGGAACCGGGCGAGCAGGCGGGCGACGCAGCAGCCAACCATCCCGGCGCCGACGACTGCCACGCGATCGCCGACCAGCGGAGCCGCGTCCCAAAGGGCGTTGACGGCGGTTTCGACGGTGCCGGCGAGCACGGCGCGCGCGGGCGGCATGCCGTCGGGCACGACGCTCACGGCGCCGGCCGGCACCACATAGGCCGTTTGGTGGGGGTACAGGCAAAAGACCGTGCGGCCGCGCAGCTCCGGCGGTCCCCGCTCGACGGCGCCGACGTTGAGGTAGCCGTACTTGACCGGTCCCGGGAAGTCCCCTTCCTGGAACGGCGCGCGCATCGCCACGTACTGGCTCGGCGGCACGCCGCCCCGGAACACCAGCGTCTCGGTGCCGCGGCTGACGCCGGACCGCAGCGTGCGGACCACCACGTCGCCGCTGCCCGGCTCTGGCAGCGTAACCGGCCGGATCTCACCGCGCCCGGGGCCGCGCAGCCAGAACGCGTGTGCCTGGTCGAGCACGTCCTTATCCATCGGCCTCGTAAGGCATCGGTCTGTGGTACGCGTGGCGTCCCCCGGGATGTTCACCCTACCCAGACGGGCGGAAGACACATCAAACTAGATTGATGTAATTTGTGGCCAGTGATCGCCCCGCCCGGACATGGCGAGACTCCGCCGCCGCCGTTCCTACGGCTCGCGGGGCACCCGTTGCGCTGGCGGCTGTTGAGCGAGTTGGCGCACAGTGATCGGCGTGTGGGCGAGCTCTGCACGCTGGCGGGCCGGCGTCAGAGCCTGGTCTCCTACCACCTGCGTCAGCTGCGCGACGGTGGCCTCGTCTCGATGCGGCGCAGCGCCGCCGACGGCCGCGACAGCTACTACGTCCTCGATCTGGCCCGCTGCGGCGAGCTGCTGGTGGGCGCAGGTGTTGCGCTCCACCCGGGCCTGGCGGCGTTTCCGCGCCCACCCGCCGCGGGCGAGCGCGGGTCCGCCTCCCGGCGGGTTCTCTTCCTGTGCACGGGCAACAGCGCACGGTCGCAGATCGCCGAGGCCCTCTGCTGGCAGCTGTCCACTGGGGCGGTGAGCGCGGCGAGCGGGGGCAGCCACCCCAAGCCGCTGCATCCCAACGCGGTGCGGGTGATGCGCGAGCGCGGCGTCGACATCTCTGGGCGCCGTGCGAAGCACCTCAGCGAGTTTGCCGCTGAACGCTTCGATTATGTGATCAGCCTCTGCGACCGGGTGCGCGAGGTCTGCCCCGAGTTTCCCGGCGCGCCCGAGCTGATCCATTGGAGCATCCCCGATCCGGCGCGCGAGCCCGGAAGCGACGAGGAGACTCTGCCCGCGTTCGAGCGCACCGCGGCCGAGCTCCGCACCCGTATCGGCTTTCTCTTCGAGGCGATCGAATCGACCACCACCAACCGGGAGGTCACCGAACATGCCTGACGAGACCGTCAACGTCCGTTACATGGTCGACGACGTGGACAACGCCGTCGCCTTCTACACCACCCACTTCGGCTTCACGCTGAACACCAGCTTCGCGCCGGCGTTCGCCGACGTCGTGCGCGGCAACCTGCGCCTGCTGCTCAGCGGCCCCGAGAGCTCAGCCGGGCGGCCGATGCCGGACGGCCGCACCCCCAAGCCGGGAGGCTGGAACCGCATCCATCTCATCGTCGACGACATCGGCGCGGAGGTCGAGCGGCTGCGTTCCGCCGGTCTGACCTTCCGCAACGACATCGTCAGCGGGCCCGGCGGCCGGCAGATCTTGCTCGACGACCCCTCGGGCAACCCAATCGAGCTCTTCCAGCCCGCCGCACATGACTGAGCTCCGCACCGACATCCTGCTGCGCAGCGAGCAGACCGGCGGCCGCATGTCCGTGGTCGAGATCGTGGTCCCACCGGATACCGCCGGCCCTCCGCTCCACACGCATGACTTCGACGAGGCCTTCTACGTGCTCGAGGGCGAGCTGATCTTCCAGGTCGAGGACGCGCTGGTCACGAAGGGTGCGGGCGAGCTCTCCTTCGCCCCGCGCAACGTGCCTCACGCGCTGGCTAACCACAGCGACGCGCCCGCGCGCGACGCGTTGGTCTGTACCCCGGCGGGCTTCGAGCGCCACTGGGCGCGCGTTGCAGCCGAGGCGGCCGGGATCACGCCGCCTCAGTGGTCCTGCAACCGATTCCCGAGGTCACCGTAGTCGGCCCGCGGATCGCCGCGCAGGGCTGAGGGCAGCCCCGCGCGCCTCACCGAAGCGTGGTGCCGCCCGCGGTCGAGAGCTCGCGGATATAGCCGGCGACTACTCCGTCGAAGCTCCGTCGAGCCCTCGCCTCGCGCACTCGGCGGTGGGCAGCCTTACGTGCGCGATTTCCGTCCTCCCGCGCGCTGTGCGAGGCGCGGCGATTGCCCTGCGTCATGCTGCTTTCTCCTCGATGTCGAGATTGCTCGGCACTCTGGGACCGCCGTTTCCAGCCGCGCCCTCGGCGAGTTGCAGCTCCGGCCGCGTGTAGTGCGGCCTGAGGAGTACCAGGGCGAGGACGATCCCCGCGCCGATTGCCAGTGCTCCGGCGAGGAACGCCAGCTGGTAGCCGCCGATCAGCGCGCTGGTGAGGCCGTGGTCGTCGGTGAGTGCCTTGGTGTGGTTTGCGGCGATGGTGCTGAGAACGGCCACTCCGAGCGCGCCGCCGATCTGCTGTGAGAGGTTCGTGATCCCCGAGCCGAGCCCGGCGTCCTCCGCGGGAACGTCGGCCATGGCGATGGTCAGCAGCGGCATGAAGGCGGTGCCGATCCCCAGGCCAATGGCGAAGCAGGCCAGGAAGATCGTGGGGAAGAAGGCGGTGTCCGGCCCGACGGTGGCGAACAGCAGCAGCCCGGCGACGGCACTCCCCATGCCACTCGTGAGCACCGGAATCGGCCCGAACCGGTCCACCAGCCGCGCCGTGATCCCCTGCGCGAGGACGGCGACCGTCAGTGTCCAGGGCAGGAACGCTGCGCCGGTCTGCAGAGCGCTGTAGTGGCGCACGTGCTCGAGGTACAGCGTGCCGAGGAAGAAGGTGGAGTACATCCCCGTGACGAGGAAGCCTCTGACGAGGCTCGCGTCGATCAGCCCGCGCAGGCGGAGGATCCGTAGCGGCATGATCGGGTTCTCGATGCGCGCTTCAAGGGCGAGGAACCCCGCCATGAGCACACCCGCGAGGCCGCCGAAGCCGAGCACCTGCGACGAGAGCCAGCCGTGGCTCGTCGCCTCGATGATCGCGTAGATGGCGCTCATGAGCGATGCCGTGACGAGCACCGAGCCCACCCAATCCACTCCGTGCCCGAGACCGAGCCCTCGGTCGGCGCGGATGAGCGCGTGGCCGAGCGCAAACGTGGCGACGCCGATCGGAAGGTTCACGAAGAATACCCAGTGCCAGCTCAGCGCCTCGGTGAGCACGCCGCCGGCGAGAAGGCCGATGGAGCCTCCGGCGACGGAGACGAAGACGTAGGCGCTCATGGCCCGGGCCCGCTCGCCGGCCTCAGGGAACTCGGTCACGATGATCGCCAGGATCACCGAGGCCTGGGCGGCGGCGCCGATGCCCTGAAGGAAGCGGGCACCCACCAGCGCCTCCTGACTGGGTGCGACGCCGCACAAGAGCGATGCCACCGTGAACGTGACAAGGCCGGCGAGGAACACCCGCTTTCGCCCGACGAGGTCGCCGATGCGGCCGGTCAGGAGCAGCAGGCTGCCGAAGCTGACGAGGAACGCGTTGACGACCCAGGTGAGGTTGCCCTGGCTGAAATGCAGGTCCTGCTGGATGGCGGGCAGCGCGACGTTCACGATCGTGACGTCGAGAACGATCATCAGCTGCGCCAGGCAGACGACCACGAGCGTGGCCCAGCGGCGGCCGTCGGCGGGCGGGGTGACTAGAGGTGCTGAGGCTGAGGCGACGGTCATGCGATTCCCTACTTGTCGAAACGCCCGTTTGGGGCTAAAGTGGAGGCCACCTCCGAAATAACTGGAGGTGACCTCCGGAACTATACGGAGGTACCCTCCGGTTTGTCAAGGGAAACCATGACCACGAGCGAAACAGGCGCCCAGACACTCATCGAGCGCCCCAAGCGGGCGGACGCGCGGCGCAACTACGAGAAGGTGCTCGCGGCCGCTCGCGAGGCGTTTGCCGAGGGCGGTGAATCGACCGCGCTGGAGGAGATCGCGCGCCGCGCCGGTGTGGGAATCGGCACCCTCTACCGCCACTTCCCCAACCGCCAGGCGCTGCTCGAGACCCTCTACGTCGACGAGGTCGAGGAGATGTGCCGCTCGGCCGCCGAGTTCGATGGCAGCGACCCGTGGGAGGCGCTGAACGGCTGGTTCGGGCGCTTCATCGCCTACATCGGCACCAAGCGCGCGCTCGCCGCCGAGCTGCTCAACTACCTCGACCAGGACGCGCCGCTGTTCCAGGTGTGCCGCACGTCGCTATTCGAGGCGGGCGAACCACTTCTGAGAAGCGCCCAGGAGGCGGGCGTCGTCCGTCCGGACGTGACCATCGGCGAGGTCATCCAGATGGTTGTGGGAATCGCCAAGATCCCGACGAGCGACCCCATGCAGAACGCGCACATCCTGCGCATCGCGCTCGACGGCCTGCGCTACGGCGCCGACGAGTAGGCACCGGCGAGCGCCGATGGCGACCTGGGAAGACGTTAGCCGGCTCGCGCTCGCGCTCCCAGAGGCCGAGGAGGTCGCAACCTCGGGTGGCCGCCACCGCGCGTGGGCGATCCGCAAGAAGCTCTTCGTCTGGGAGCGCTCGCTGCGGAAGAGCGACCTGGCCGCCCTCGGCGACGCGGCGCCCGACGGCCCCATCCTGGGTGCGCGGGTCGAGCACCTGATCGCCAAGGAGGCGCTCCTAGCCGACGAGGCCGGCGCCTTCTTCACTACTCCCCACTTCGACGGCTACCCCGCGGTGCTGGTCAAGCTGCCCGCGATCGACCTCGAGCTGCTCGAGGAGGTCGTCACCGAAGCGTGGCTCACGCGCGCCCCGAAGCGACTGGCGCGCGACTACCTCGCCGGTCACCGGCCCTCGGCGGCGGCTCCGCTGGCACGGCGAGCTGCGCGTCGCGGCTGACCAGGGCGGCGTAGCGCCCGCCGGCCTCGATCAACTCCTCATGGCGCCCGGACTCCACGATGCTGCCGTGATCGAGAACGATGATCCGATCGGCCCCGCGGACGGTCGAGAGACGATGGGCGATGGCGATCGTCGTGCGGCCCTCCGACAGCCGGTCGAGCGCCTCCTGCACGAGTCGCTCCGTTTCGGTGTCGAGTGAGCTCGTGGCCTCGTCGAGGATCAGGATCGGCGGGTTCCGGAGGATCGTCCGGGCGATCGCGATCCGCTGCTTCTCTCCGCCCGAGAAGCGATAGCCGCGTTCGCCGACAACGGTCTCGTAACCGTCGGGGAGAGCGGCGATCACATCGTGGATGCGCGCCGCGTTGGCGGCCGCCTCGATCTCGACGTCGGTCGCATCCGGCTTGGCGAAGCGCAAGTTCTCGCGCACCGTGGCATGGAAGAGGTACGTCTCCTGCGAGACCACGCCGACGAGATCCGTCAGCGCCTTGAAGCTCAGTTCGCGAAGATCTGTGCCGTCGATCGTGATCCCGCCGCGGTCGACGTCGTACAGCCTCGCCGCGAGATAGCCGAGCGTGGTCTTGCCCGAGCCGGTCTCGCCCACGACCGCCGTCGTCGTTCCGGCCGGAACCTGGAACGACACATCCTCGATGGTCCAGTCCTCGCCGTAGCGGAACCAGACGCTGTCGAAGACGACGTCTCCGGCGTTCGCCGCCGGGGCCGCATCCGGCTTCTCGCCGATGTCGACCGGCTCGTCGAGATACTCGAATATGCGGTCGAACAGTGCGAGCGACGTCTGCACGTCGAGCCCGACGCCGAGCAGTGAGCCGACCGGGAAGAACAGCCTGGTCTGCAGCGTGGTGAACGCGACCAGCAGCGGGATCGAGACGGTGTCCGATCCACCCGCCAGCGCGAGGCCGCCGAACCAGTACACCGCGGCCGGCATCACCGCGAAGCTCGTCTGAATCGACGCCATCACCCAGCGGCCAGCCATGCGCTGACGCACCTGGAGGTCGGCGAGCCGCTGCGAATCGGCCTCGAAGCGGTCGGCCAACTCGTTACCCCGACCCATCGTCTTGCCGAGCAGGATCCCGGACACCGACAGCGACTCCTGCACGGCGCTAGAGATGTCGGCCATCGTCTCCTGCGTCGTCTTGGCTATCCGGCGCCGCTCGTTCCCGACACGCCTCGTCAGAGCCGCGAAGAGCGGGATCAGGGCGAAGGCGAACAGCGACAGCTGCCAGCTGAGGAGGAGCATGCCGACCACCGTCGCGGCGACCGTGGTCACGTTCGAGGCGATCGACGTGGCGGTGTTGGTCACGACATTCTGGACGCCGCCTATGTCGTTCGAGATCCTGGACTGGACCTCGCCGGTTCGCGTGCGCGTGAAGAACGCGAGCGACAGCCGTTGGAGATGCCGAAACACGGCGGTTCGCAGATCGTGCATGACCCGCTGTCCCACCTGATTCGAGAGAAGCGTCTGAACCACGCCCAGCACGCCGGTGACGACGGCGATCACGATCATCCCGCCCGCGGCCAGCGACAGCTCGGTCGTGTCGTTCGCGGCGATCGCCTCCAGCACCCGCTTCAAAAGGAAGGCGGGGATCACGCCAAGCGCCGCCGAGGCGACGATGAGGAGCAGCAGTCCGCTCAGCCTCGTCTTGTACGGGGCGAAGAGCGCGCCGATCCGGCGCAGGTTCGACCGGTGGAAGGATCTAGCCATTCGCTTCAACAGTACGCATACGATCGAATGGTGCGACCGTCAAAATGCGGCCGATGAGCCCCGCGATGCACTCCGCGGTGATCTTCGACCTGGACGGCGTCCTGATCGACTCTGAGCAGCGCTGGAACGCCGCCAAGGAGGCCCTCGTGCGTGAGGCGGGTGGGAGCTGGCGCGACGAGGCGCCGACGGTGATGATGGGCATGAGCTCGCCGGAGTGGTCCACCTACCTTCACGACGAGCTCGGCGTCCCCATGGATGGCGAGGCAATCAGCCGCCTAGTTGTGCGCCGAATGCTCGAGGGCTACCGGCGCGAGCTGCCGTTGCTGCCCGGCGCCTCGGAGGCGGTGCACGCGCTGGCGGCCCGATGGCCGCTCGGCCTCGCCTCATCGTCGAACCGCGAGGTGATCGATCTCGTGCTCGAGCTCGCGGACTTCGGCGATGCCTTCCGCGTGGCGGTCTCGTCAGAGGAGGTCGCTCGCGGCAAGCCCGCACCGGACGTCTACCTCACGGTCGCCGAGCGGCTGGGCGCGGATCCCGCGCGCTGCGTGGCCATCGAGGACTCCAGCAACGGCCTGCGCGCCGCCGTCGCTGCAGGGATGGCCGTGATCGCGGTCCCGAACCCGCACTACCCGCCCGACGACGACGCCCTGTCGCTGGCTCACGAGTCGGTGACGGGGGTCGACGCGGTCACCCCCGAGCTCGTCGAACAGGCAGTCAACCGGTGAGCGGTGACGCCGAGCTGCAGGCGTTCCGCCACGCCGGCCACGTCTTGGTGGACGGCGTCGCCGACCATCTAGCGGCGCTGCCGTCGCACTCGGTCTGGCAGCCGCTCCCGGACGCCCTGCGTGAGCGGCTGCTCCAGCTGCCGCTCCCCGAGCGCGGAAGCACGCTCGACGACTTGGTCGCGGCCGTGCTGAGCGACGTCCTGCCCCACGCCATGGGAAACGGCCATCCGGCCTTCTTCGGCTGGGTCAACCCGCCGCCCTCTCCCGGCGGCGTCGTCGCGTCGCTGGCGGCGGCCGCGATGAATCCGAGTGTCGTCGCGGGCGATCACGCCGATGTCCACCTCGAGCGCGCGGTGGTGCGCTGACTGGCCGAGCTCGTCCGCT
>JBKPME010000060.1:0-6053 GCA_046731915.1 Actinomycetota bacterium | reverse complement strand
GGGCTATCGGCTCAGCGCGCCGCGCTCGGCCGTGGTCGAGACGCTGAATGACCTCGGATGCAGCGTCACGGCGAAGGAGATCGCCGACCGCCTCCACGACCGCGGCCAGGACATCGGCGTCGCGAGCATCTACCGGACGCTGGAGCTGCTCGACAAGCTGCGACTGACGCGGCGCGTTGATGCTGCCGAGAGCGTCGCGCGCTATGAGCCGATCGGCCCGAGCGGCGAGCACCATCATCACATCGTCTGCGAGACCTGCGGCGAGGTGTCCGCCTTCGAGGACTCGGGTCTTGAGCGCGCGATCGATCGGCTCGCCAGTCGCGTCGACTACGCGATCGACGCACACGACGTGACTCTGAGGGGCGAGTGCCCCACCTGCCGCGCCCGCTAGAGCCGGCAGTCGACACGCGCGTCCGACATGCCCTTCACGAGCGCGCGTGCGTCCGCGGCAAGCGCCCCGGCGTAGGTTTCGCCCGCGCTGCCGTGCGGGCCGAGCGAGTCGGCATACAGCGGATCACCGATCGCCGCACCTGCCTCGCGCGCGATCGCCCGCTCGATGTCCGGGCTGACCGAGCTCTCCGGAAAGACCGTCTCCACGCCCTCGCGCTGTATCTGCTCGACAAGCCGCTGGACATCGCCCGCTGACGCCTGCGCCTGGGTGGACAGCGACGGGATGACCGCGCCCACCACCTCGACTCCGTAGCGGCGCGCGAAGTAGCCGAGGGCGTCGTGGGTCGTGACGATCTTTCGCTTCGACGGCGGAACGCGATCGACGCATGCGCCGATTCCGCGGTCGAGGCGCCGTAGCGTCGCGATCGCGCGCGCGGCGTTGCGGCGGTACGCCGCCCGCCCGCGCGGATCGAGCTTGGACAGCCGCGTCCGAATCGTCTCGAGTGCGCGCTCCGCGTTACGCGGGTCCTGCCACCAGTGCGCGTCGTCGTCGAGCCGGTGGACCGAGTCGATCAGGGTGACCACCTCCGCGGCTCCCCCTGCGTTGTCGATCACGTCCTTCAGCCACTCGTCGACCTCCCCGCCCGAGCCGAACACGACATCTGCCCTCGCAACGGCGGCCACGTCACTGGGACGCGGCTCGTAGTCGTGCGGGTCTCCGCCGGGCCGCAGCATGCCATCGACCGACACGCGCTCGCCGCCCACCTGGCGCACGAGGTCGGCGACCTGCGTAGTTGTCGCGACGACAGCCGGTCCGCCTCCCGATGAGCCGGAGTCGTCGCCGCATCCGGCAACCGCGAAGGTTGTGAAAACAAGGAGGACAGCAAGACGGCGCACGCGGGCGCATGTTAGTGAGAATGATTCTCATTAGCCTCGAACTGGAAGACTCCCGCGCCGCGTGGACCCGCTCGAGCTCACCGCCTTCTGCGCCTGGTGCTTCGCCGTCGCCCTCGCCGGCGGCGTCGTCGGGCTCGTCCTCGGGAACATCCGGCTCCCGGCGGTCCTTCTCCTGGCGTCCCACCCCGCGGCGGGCGCCGGTGCGAACATCGGCATCTCAGGCGTGTCCGCGACCGCGGCGGCGATCGTCCACGTGCACGCCGGCCGGATCAACTGGCGGCTGTTCGCGTGGATGGCGCCTCCGTCGATGGCGGGCGCCATCGCGGGCGGCTACCTGTCGGGCGTGCTGCCCAACGACATCCTGCTCGTCGTGATCGGCGCCGTCCTCCTCTACTTCGGCATCGACCTCCTGAGGCGCCACGACCCGCCGGCACGTCGCAACCGCGGACGGGGCGACGAGCTCGACATCCGCGCCGCCGTCCTGACCGGTGCCGCGGTAGGCATCCTCGGAGGCCTGGTCGGGCTGATTCTCGGCGCCTTGGCGCATGCCGGCGCTGCTGCGCTACGTGGGCGAGACTCCCGCCCGGGCCGTCGGGACCAACCTGGCCGTGGGCGTCTGCGTAGGCATTGCGGGCGTGCTTGGCCACACGCCGGACGGAGTTGACTGGGACCTGCTCGCGATCGGGTCGGCGGCGTCGGTGCCTGGCGCGCTCTCGGGGCGCGCCTTACCGGCCGGCTCAGCGAGCGTCAGCTGTTGCGTGCGATCGGCGCCATGCTCGTCGTCGCAGGCACCACCACGGCGCTGCGGGTTCTCTGGTGACCTCCCGCGCCAGGCCGCGCACGGTGCGCCACTCGTCGAGTGACCAGCCAAGGGGCACGTCGCACTCGAGCGTCGCGACCGCGTGATCGCGTATCTGCTCGCTCACCGCTTCCTGGCGCTCGGTCACTCAGGTTCCTCCGCGCTGTTCATACCCGCAGGACCGGCTACGAATCCTGAGCGTCGTAGGCCTGCGAGCTCACCAACTCGCGAACCTGGTCGTCCGACATCTCCTCCGGGTGGTCCTCGGCGACGTGGTTACGCACCGCACCCGCCAGGTCGTCGTCGTTCGCGGCCTGCAGAGTCTTGCCGCATTCACAGTCGATTACGCGCATGGCACTCCGCTACCCGGGGTACACGGGCGCTATCAGCCTGGAAGGGATTCTGGGTCTGACGGGAGGTGTCGGTGCGCACCGCGGGGCGAGCGCTACGATCGCCGCCCCGTGGGCGCTACCCGGCTCTGCCTTCGAGGCGATCATGCCCGTGTTCATCGCCATCGCGCTCGTGGCGGTCGTGCTCCAGCCGCGGCTCGACCGCCTCGTCGCCGAGCACCGGCCCCCACCGGAGGCGCACGGCACCGGTCTCCCCCGCGCGCTCGTCCACGTCGCCGGCGTCTACGGCGGCTACTTCGGGGCCGCCCAGGGAATCCTGTTGCTGGCGATCCTCGGGCTCGCGCTGCCGGGATGACCTCCAGCGCGTGAACGCGCTCAAGAACGTGCTCGCGGGTGGTGAATGGCGTCGCGGCGATCGTCTTCATCGCCGTCGCCGACGTGGCCTGAAGGGCGGCAGGCTGATCGCGGCGGGCTCGGTGGTCGGCGCCGGTGAGAGCCGGCGACCGTAGCGAGCGGCCAGCTGCGCGGCGCTTCGCGCCGTAATTGTGGCGGTTGGCATCGCAGCAATAATCCAACTCTTGACGTAGCTCTCCAGGGTTTGACCCGGGGAATTGGAGAATGGGGATGTCGCCCTCGCGCCTGACGGTTCGGCTCCCCCGGCCGCCTACTTCTACGGGCACGGCGCCGCGACCCTCCGCGCCTGGGACCAGGTCAAGCTGACCGGCGACCACCCGGTCGTATACGACGCGCTCGACTCGCACGCCTCATACCCGTCGCCCGAGGCTTCATCGGCCGAACCTAACCCAACGGCGATACTGCCTTCAATGGCGGAGCCCATGCCACGGAGGGCCACCCTGGACCTGGACGACGACGAGCTGCGGGCTCTCCTGGCGGGCGTGGCCGACCTTGCCGAGCGCGAGATCAAAGCCACGCGCGACGGGCCCGTGTTCTCTGAGCCGCCCTCTGGCGAGCGCCTCGCGGCTCTCTTTGACGGCGAGCGCGGGCTGCCGCGCGACCGCGAGCCGCTCGCGGACCTGCTCCATGCCTGCGAGAGGGTGCTGAGCTCCGGGCGCCGTACCAATCCGGGCTTCTTCGGCTACGTCCAATCCCCGCCGTCGCCGATCGGCGTGGCGGCCGACCTGCTTGCATCGGCCGCCGACCAGAACGTCACCGCGTGGCGCTCAGCGCCTGCCGCCACGGAGGTCGAGCGGATCGCGGTTCGGTGGCTGGGGGAGCTGGCGGGGTTCGCGGAGAACTCGCATGGGCTGCTCGTCGGGGGAGGGTCCGCGGCCAACCTGACCGCTCTGTTCGTGGCGGTCCAGACGCGGCCGGGCGCGGAGCGCGGGTCGCTCGCCGTCTACGCCTCGGACGAGACGCACTTCTCCGTCGCCAAGGCGGCGGCCGTCCTAGGCGTCCAGTTGCGGCGGGTGACGGTCGACGCGGCCTGGCGTTTGAACCCCGGCAAGCTTCAGGACCAGATCGAGGCCGATCGCCGCGCCGGCCTTGAGCCCTTCTGCGTGGTGGGCTCGGCCGGCTCCACGGGCACCGGCGCCGTCGATCCCCTCGATGCGATCGCGGCGGTCGCCGCCGATGCGGGGATTTGGTTCCACGTCGACGGCGCCTACGGCGCGCTCGCCGCGGCAGACCCTGCGAGCAGCCACCTGTTCGCCGGCATGGAGCGGGCCGACTCGCTGGCGCTCGACCCGCACAAGTGGCTGTACGCCCCCGTGGACTGCGGCGCGCTCCTGGTGCGCGACCCCGAGGCCACCGCTCGTGCCTTCGAGGCGAGCGCCAGCGCCTATGTGCGCGTGCTCGCCGACCAGCCGGCCGAGTCGTTTGCGTTCTGGGACCACGGCATCGAGCTGAGCCGGCGTTTCCGCGCCCTCAAGGTCTGGATGACGCTGCGCTATTACGGCGCCGATCGGATCGCCGCCGCGATCGCCGAGGACATCGCGATGGCGGCCTACCTCGCCGAGCTCGTCGAGGCAGCCGAGGACCTGGAGCTGCTGGCAGGCCCGAACCTCAGCATCTGCTGCTTCCGGCACGTGCCGGCCGGTGTGCCGGAGGCGTATCGCGACCGCCACAACGAGAGGCTTCTCGACGCCCTGCAGCGTAACGGCCGCGTCTACCTGTCCAACGCCGAGGTCAACGGCAGGTTCGCACTCCGCGCGTGTGTGACCAACTTCCGTACAACCCGCCACGACATCGCGCGGACGGTCGAGGTCGTGCGCATGATCGGGGCCGGACCGTACTAATCGCGGCGCTGGCGTGAGTCGGCACGCAGGCGGCACCAACGTCGTCGTTCTCCGGCCGGTTCGGGTCGTACCGACGTTCGGGTTATCTGGCCGGTGTTGAAGGCTGATGTAGCGACGCCGTAGTGTCGTCGCGCAGCGGCAGATCGGGCGGACTGACGTCCACCTGAGCACGGTCGCCCATTCTGACCTCGATGACCGCGCCGCCGTACTCGCGCGCCACCGCGCGGGCCTCGCGATCAGCCGCGTCGACGCGCTGGAGGCTCACACCGCATGCCTCCAGGAACTCGGGCAACATCGACCCGTGGAGCTCAGCCCGGCTGACCTCCAGGCGCTCGATGCGCGAACGGACGATCGTGGCGCCCGCTTCCGCTCCCAGGATGCAGACCGCTGCGTCATCGGTGATCTTCCCGGCCGACGACGAGACGCGGTCGATTACCTGCTTGGCTGTGACCGCGGGCCCAAGCTCGCGCACCAGCCCTTCGAGCCGCTCGGTCCCCAGCTGTCCATCGGGCGTGCGGGCCTCGGTGAGCCCGTCGGTGTAGAAGCAGGCGACGGCTCCGCGCGGGAAGGGGAGCGTCGTCTGCCGCTGTCCGGTGCCGGCGCCCACGCCCAGCGGCGGCGCGGTCCCGGGGAGCACGGGGTCGAACCCGGCGCCCGTGACGACAATCGGCGGCGGATGCCCGGCGGTCGCGTAGCTGAGCGTTCCGGCGCCGGCGTCGTAGACCGCCACCAGCGCGGTCACGAAGTCGCCCTGGAGCTTGCCGGTCAGCACCGAGCCGGCGATCTGGAGCGACTCGCGCGGCTCGAGCCCGGCCTCGACGTAAGCGCGCAGTGTGTGGCGGGCGAGCGCGGTGCGGCCGAGCGCGGCGCGGCCGTGGCCCGAGACGTCGCCGATGAGCACGGCCGTCTTGCCGGCCGCAAGCGGGAAGACGTCGTAGAAGTCGCCGCCCGCGCCTGGCCCGTCGGCCGGCCGGTAGGCCACCGACGCCCGGGCGGGCCCAACGTTGTCCGGCAGCTCTGGGAGTAGGGCGGCCTGTAGGAGCCCGACTTGTCCCAGGAGCTCACGCCGCTGGCGCGCGAGCCGGCGGTTGCGCAGCAGCACCAGGCCGGAGGTCAGCGCGAGCAGAATCGAGAGCGCGGCCAGCCCTGCGATGAGGATCCGCAGAGGGGTCGGCACGACTTCGACGATGTCCCGCGCCACCCTCAGCGGCTGAGGCAGCTCCTCTTTCTGCGTGAGCGGCGACGACGGGGAGGCCTGATGCTCCTTGCGGCCCGAGTCGCCTCTTCCCGTGTCATCGCCCGAGCTCTTGTCGGTCGCTGCACCCGCGGCGGCTCCGGCCGCAGCGGCCGGCGCGATCAGGG
>JBKPME010000059.1:0-15505 GCA_046731915.1 Actinomycetota bacterium | reverse complement strand
GTGGAGGTCTCGGCCGAGCCGCGGCGGCGGCGCGGCTGCGCGGCCTCGGGCTCCTCGGCGCCGGCCTCCTCTGCGGCCTCCTCGTCGGCGTCGGCAGCAGCTGCGGCGTCCTCGCCGACCTCCTCCGCCTCCGCGCTGTCGGGCTCCGGGACTTCGGGGTCGGACGGCTCCGGGACTTCGGGGTCAGACGGCTCCGGGACTTCGGGGTCAGACTTAAGTCTGACCCCGTCATCGGCCAGGGCGGCCTCGGCCGTCGCCTCCTCAACCGGCGCAGCCGCAGGCGCCGCGCCGCCCGAGGTGTCGTCCTCGTCGAGGCGCGCAATCAGGTCGTCCTTCTTCCCGGACTTGGCGAGGCCGCGGGCTTCGAGCTCGGCCTTGAGGTCGTCGACCGTCAGCTCCCCCCAGCCCGCCTCCGGGGCCTGTCGGCGCTCGGCGCTCACCGCATCCTCACCTTGTCGCTGCCCGCGTGGCCGCGGAACATCCGGGTGGGGGCGAACTCGCCGAGCTTGTGGCCGACCATCGACTCGGAGATGAACACGGGCACGTGCTTACGACCGTCGTGGACGGCGATCGTGTGGCCCACCATCTCGGGGAAGATCGTCGAGGTGCGCGACCAGGTCTTGACCATGGCCTTGTTCCCGGACTCGTTCATCTGCTCGATCCGCGTCATCAAGCGGTCCTGCACAAACGGTCCCTTCTTCGATGAGCGCGACATCAGATGTTCCTTTCCTGTCCGTCGTGCACTCGGGGGCGCGAAGGACGAGTCAGGCAAGGACGCAGGTCCGAAGCCTTGCTGGCAGCAAGGCGAGGGCCGAGGACGCCGCCTGGCGAAGTCATTCGCGTCATCCGAGGGTGCGAGGGGCGGGGAAGGCGCATCTGTTACCGCCGTCCCTTCTTGCCTCGACGGCGGCCGCGCACGATGTAGCGGTCGGACGTCTTCCTCTTCTTACGCGTGCGGTAGCCGAGCGTCGGCACGCCCCACGGGGTGCGCGGATGGCCACCGGGAGTGTGGTGGGCCTCGCCGCCGCCGTGCGGGTGGTCGACCGGGTTCATCGCCACGCCGCGGGTCTGTGGGCGCTTCCCGCGGTGGCGGGAGCGCCCGGCCTTGCCGAGCTCGACGAGCTCGTGCTCCGCGTTGCCGAGCGCGCCGATCGTGGCGCGGCAGACCACCTGCACCATCCGCATCTCGCCCGAGGGCAGCCGCAGCGTCGCGTACTTGCCCTCCTTCGCCACAAGCTGGATGGCCGTGCCGGCCGAGCGGCCGAGCTGGCCGCCGCGTCCAGGAGTGAGCTCCACGTTGTGGACCGTCGTACCGGTCGGGATGTTGGCGAGCGGCAGGGCGCTGCCCGGCGCGATGTCCGCGTTCGGGCCCGACGACACTGTGTCGCCCACACGCAGCCGCGCCGGCGCCAGGATGTAGCGCTTGTCGCCGTCCGCGTAGTGCAGCAGCGCGATGTGGGCCGAACGGTTCGGGTCGTACTCGATCGCTGCGACCTTCGCCGGCACCCCGTCCTTCATCCGCTTGAAGTCGATCTTCCGGTACCTGCGCTTGGCGCCGCCGCCGCGATGGCGCGCGGTCACACGGCCCTTCTTGTTGCGACCACCGGACTTCTTCAGCCCCTCGGTGAGCGACTTCTCGGGTTCGTTCCTCTTCGTGACCGCCTCGTGCTGCAGGTAGGTCGCGAAACGGCGGCCCGGCGACGTCGGCTTGTACTTCTTGATTGCCATTACTCGATCCCCGTAGGAGGTGTTCCGGGGGCGCAGATTTGCAGCGTCATCCAGACACCTCCTGACCCTCGAAGAGCTCGATCGAGTCCTCGGGATGGAGGGTCACGACCGCCTTCTTCCACTGGCGCCGGGTGCCGCTGCTGAGGCCGCGGCGCTTCGGCTTGGGCTTCACCCACGCCGTGCGCACCCCGTCGACCCGCACGCCGAAGATCTCCTCGACCGCCTGGCGCACCTGCGTCTTGTTGGCCCGCTCGTGCACGCGGAACGTGTACTTGTTGGCTGCGAGCAGGGCGTAGCTCTTCTCGGAGATGACCGGCCGGATGATCACCTGGCGCGCGTTCACTTGGAGGCCGCCTTCTCGGTGAGCCGCGCGAGGGCGGCCTCGGAAATCACGAGGCGCGCGTTGCCGATCACGTCGGCCACGCCGACGTCGTCGGCGTGCATGACGCTCACGTCGCGCAGGTTGCGGAATGACTTGACGCAGTTCTCCTCGCCGTCGGTGAGCACCACCAGGACACTGCCGTCGCCTTCGAGCGACGCGATCGCCTCCGCGGCCGACTTGGTCGACGGGGTGTCGAACTGCGACGGATCGATGCCCGCGATGGAGGCCCGCTCGGCGTGCACGGAGAGGGCAGCCCGCAGCGCGCGCCTGCGCGCCTTGCGGTTCACCTTGACCGTGTAGCCGCGCGGCTTGGGGCCGAATGCCACGCCGCCGCCGGTGCGGTTCGGCGTGGAGAGCGCCCCCACGCGCGCGCGGCCGGTGCCCTTCTGGCGCCACGCCTTCGCGCCGGTCATGGCGACCTCGCCGCGCGTCTTGGTGGACGCCGTGCCACGACGCTGCGCCGCGAGCTCCGCGCGCACCGCCTCGTGCATGAGCGGGCCGTGAAAGGACTCGCCGAAAACCGCCTCGTCGAGCGCGAGCGTGCCGGTGCCGCCGCCGATGTACTTGGCCGAGGCGGCCATTTACGCATCGCCTCTTATCTCGACGACGCCGCCCTTCGGCCCGGGCACGGAGCCGCGCACGAGCAGCAGGTTGTCGCGGATGTCCACGACCTCGAGCCCGCGCTGGGTCACTCGCTTGTTGCCCATCTGGCCGGGGCCGCGGATGCCCTTGAACACGCGCGCAGGGTCGGCTGAGGCGCCGATCGAGCCCGGGGCGCGGACGTTGTGCGAGCCGTGCGACACGGGCCCGCGATGGAAGTTGTGGCGCTTGATCGTGCCGGCGAATCCCTTGCCCTTCGAGGTCCCGGACACCTTCACGGTCTGGCCCTTCTCGAACACCGAGCCGGCGCTCAGCTCGGCTCCCACTTCGAGCTCGCCGGCCTCGCCGCGGAACTCCGCGAGGTGTTTCAGGTTGCCGACCCCGGCCTTCTTCAGGTGGCCCAACTTCGGCTTCGTGAGCGACTTCTCGCGCACCTCGCCGAACGCCACCTGGACGGCATCATAGCCGTCGCGCTCGGCGCGCCGGATCGCGGTCACGAAGCACGGGCCGGCCTCGATGACGCTCACGCGCTCCACGCGGCCGTCCTCCGGGTCGAAGACCTGGGTCATGCCGAGTTTTCTTCCGAGCAGCCCGGCCATGACGTCAGATGAGCTGAATCTGGATGTCCACACCGGCGGGCAGGTGGTCGAGCCGCTGGAGCGAGTCGACCGTCTTCGGCGTGGGCTGGAGGATGTCGATCAGCCGCTTGTGCGTGCGGATCTCGAAGTGCTCGCGCGAGTCCTTGTCCTTGAACGGCGAGCGGATGACGCAGTAGACGTTCTTCTCGGTGGGCAGCGGCACGGGGCCGGACACCGAGGCACCCGTCCGGGTGGCCGTCTCGACGATCTCCTTCGCCGCCGTCTCGATCGCCGAGTGATCGTAGGCCTTGAGCCGGATGCGGATCTTGTTTTGCGTGAGTGTTGCCATGTGTTCCCTGGACAGACTTAAGGGGCGGGCTGCCGGGCCGCAGGCATCGGGTGGTGCCCGGTGCGCGCGGATGTCTTTCTAGGACGCCCGCCCCTCAAAAACCTGTGTATCGAGCTTTACTCGATGACCTCGGTCACCACCCCCGAGCCGACCGTGCGCCCACCCTCGCGGATGGCGAAGCGGAGGCCCTCGTCCATTGCGATGGGCTGGATCATCTCCACGGTCATCTCGACGTTGTCGCCCGGCATGACCATCTCGGTGCCCTCGGGGAGGTTCGCCACCCCGGTCACGTCGGTCGTCCGGAAGTAGAACTGTGGCCGGTAGCCGTTGAAGAACGGGGTGTGACGGCCACCCTCCTCCTTCTTCAGGCAGTACACCTGGGCCTTGAACTTGGTGTGCGGGGTGATCGAGCCCGGCTTGCAGAGCACCTGCCCGCGCTCGATCTCCTCACGTCCGACGCCTCGCAGGAGGCAGCCAACGTTGTCGCCGGCCTGACCCTCGTCGAGGATCTTGCGGAACATCTCGACACCGGTCACGACGGTCGAGTTGGTCTCGGGGTGGATACCCACGATCTCGACGGTGTCGCCCGTGTGCACCACACCCTGCTCGATACGGCCGGTCGCGACTGTGCCGCGGCCGGTGATCGAGAAGACGTCCTCGACCGGCATCAGGAACGGGCGGTCGAGCGGACGCTCGGGCTGCGGGATGTACGAGTCGAGCGCGTTGGCGAGCTCGACGATCTTCTCGATCTGCTCGGCGTCGCCCTCTAGGGCCTTCAGCGCCGAGCCCTGGATCACCGGGACGTCGTCGCCCGGGAACTCGTACTCGTTCAGCAGGTCGCGGACCTCGACCTCGACGAGCTCGAGGAGTTCCTCGTCGTCGACCATGTCCACCTTGTTCATGAACACGATCACGTAGGGCACGTTGACCTGGCGGGCCAGGAGGATGTGCTCACGGGTCTGCGGCATCGGGCCGTCGGCCGCCGACACCACGAGGATCGCGCCGTCCATCTGGGCGGCGCCCGTGATCATGTTCTTGATGTAGTCGGCGTGACCTGGGCAGTCAACGTGCGCGTAGTGACGATTCTCCGTCTCGTACTCCACGTGCGAGGTGGCGATCGTGATGCCGCGCTCCTTCTCCTCCGGAGCGTTGTCGATCTCCTCGAAGCTGCGCGCCTGGCCGCCGTACTTCTCCGACAGCACCTTCGTGATGGCCGCGGTCAGCGTCGTCTTGCCGTGGTCGATATGCCCGATCGTGCCGACGTTGACGTGCGGCTTATTGCGCTCGAACTTCTCCTTCGCCACTACGAACTACCCCTTTCTCAAAAGCCTTTGCGGGCCAGAGCCCAACTTGCGAAACATACTCTCAAAAACCCCTTGGCGCGCACTCGCCACCGGCTCGTCCTTGCCCCCTACGCGGAAGCCCCGACCGGCTCGCCGGTGCGGGTCTCGACGATCTCCTCCGCGATGCTGCCGGGCACTTCGTCGTACCGGTCGAACTGCATCGTGTAGGTGGCCCGGCCCTGCGTGGAGGAACGCAGGTCGGTCGCGTATCCGAACATAGCGGCGAGCGGCACGCTCGCCTTGACCGCGACGGCGTTGCCGCGCGGCTCCTGGCCCTCGACGTGGCCGCGGCGCCGGGAGAGGTCGCCGATCACGTCGCCGATGAAGTCCTGCGGCGTCACTACCTCGACGGCCATGACGGGCTCGAGCAGCACCGGCTTCGCGCGCTTGGCGGCGTCCTTCAGCGCCAGCGAGCCGGCGATCTTGAAGGCGACCTCCGAGGAGTCCGTGTCGTGGTACTTGCCGTCTACGAGCGTCGCGCGCACGTCCACCATCGGATAGCCCGCCTTGACGCCCGACTCGAGCGCCTCCTCGATCCCCTTCTCGACGGCCGGGATGAACTCCGACGGGACGGAGCCGCCCTTGATCTTGTTGATGAAGTCGAAGCCCTCGCCGGGCGCCGGGTCGAGGTCGATGTAGACCACGCCGTACTGGCCCGAGCCACCGGTCTGGCGGATGAACTTGCCCTCGACGCTCTGAACCGGGTTGCGGATCGTCTCGCGGTAGGCCACCTGCGGGCGGCCCACGGCGGCCTCGACCCTGAACTCGCGCTTGAGCCGGTCGACGATCACCTCGAGGTGCAGCTCGCCCATGCCGGAGATCACGGTCTGCCCGGTCTCCTCGTCGGTGCGCACCTGGAAGGTCGGGTCCTCCTCGCCGAGGCGCTGGAGGGCGACGGACAGCTTTTCCTGGTCGACCTTCGTCTTGGGCTCGATCGAGAGGTGCACGACCGGCTCGTCGAACGTGATCGACTCGAGTATCACCGGCGAGTCCGGCGCGGAGAGCGTGTCGCCCGTGGAGGTCTGCTTGAGGCCGACGCCGGCGGCAATGTCGCCCGCGTGCACCTCCTCGACCTCCTCGCGGCTGTTCGCGTGCATCATCAGGATGCGGCCGACGCGCTCGGTGCGGCCAGTGACCGAGTTGAGCACGCGCCCGCCGGCGCTGAGCGTGCCCGAGTACACGCGGAAGTAGGTGAGCTTGCCGACGTACGGATCGGCCATGACCTTGGACGCGAGCGCCGCGAAGGGCTCGTCGTCGGAGGCCTTGCGCACGACCGGGTTACCGTCGGGGTCGACGGCCTCGACCGGCGGCACGTCGAGGGGGCTCGGCAGGTAGTCGATGACGGCGTCGAGCAGCGGCTGCACGCCCTTGTTCTTGAAGGCGGAGCCGGCCAGCACGGGCGTCATGGAGATGTCGAGGGTGGCCTTGCGGATGTCCTGGATGAGGCGATCGGGCTCGATCGGCTTCTCCTCCAGATAGTCCTCCATGAGCTCCTCGTCGTACTCGGCGACGGCCTCGACGAGCGCGGTGCGGGCGGCGTGGGCGGCCTCGGCCATGGCCTCAGGGATGTCGGTGACCTCCCACTCCTGGCCGAGGTCGTCCTTGTAGATGATCGCCTTCATGTTCACGAGGTCGATGACGCCCGTGAAGTCGGCCTCCGCGCCGATCGGGAGCTGCACCGGCACGGGGTGGGCGCCGAGGCGGTCCACCATGGTCTGGACCGAGCCCTCGAAGTTGGCGCCGATCCGGTCCATCTTGTTGATGAACGCGATGCGCGGCACGCGGTACTTGTCAGCCTGGCGCCAGACGGTCTCGGACTGCGGCTCGACGCCGGCGACCGAGTCGAACACGGCCACGGCGCCGTCGAGCACGCGCAGCGAGCGCTCGACCTCCACCGTGAAGTCGACGTGGCCGGGCGTGTCAATGATGTTGATCCGGTGGTCGCGCCAGAAGGCGGTGGTCGCGGCGGAGGTGATCGTGATGCCGCGCTCCTGCTCCTGCTCCATCCAGTCCATGACGGCGGCGCCCTCGTGGACCTCGCCCATCTTATGGGTGCGTCCGGTGTAGAAGAGGATGCGCTCGGTCGTCGTCGTCTTACCGGCGTCGATGTGCGCCATGATCCCGATGTTGCGCGTCTTCTCTAGTGGCACTGTGCGTGGCATGAGCTTTGGTCTTCCAAGTCCGTTTCCGAGCAGAAAAAAGGCCCAGTCCGGGCCCGGTGCTGCGTGCGGTGCTTGCCCGGAAGAGTTCTATGTCGTGAAGGACTCCATTGACGTGTGCGACCGCCCGTCCCCGCGTGGCTGAGCGGGGCAGCGAGCGGCGGGGGGCCGCCCGCAGGGCGACGTCCGATGGTAGCAGGCGTCTGGCGCTTCCCACCGGGCTTTCGCCGCTTGCAATCGCCATGGCGGTGGCCGCGTTCGCGGCGGGCGTGCTTATGCTCCTGACCGAGGTGACGACAGTTGTCTCGGTGGATCTCCGGAACACGAGCTGCGAGGTGATCTACGACTCGAGCCCGGACCTCGCGGACGATTGCTCGCAGACCGGGCTCGAGCGCAGCTCCGTGGCGCTGCTCCTGCTCGGCCTGGTGACCTTTGCGATGGGCGCGGGCGCCGCGTTCGGGCGCTCGCGGCCGGCGGCGGTGGCGCTGATCGTGATCGGAGTGGTGGTCCTGGGGATCACGCTGCTGGTCGACCTGCCCGCGAGTGACGACACCGGGCTGATCGGTCGCGACTACGAGCAGGCGGAGGCGAGTGCGGGAATCGGGCTCTGGTTCGAGCTGATCGCAGGCATACTGGCGGTAGTAGCGGGGTTCCTGCGGGTTATACGCCCGGACGACTGATGCTCAGAGCACTTGCGATCGCACTCGCCGTGGGGGCGCTCACAGCCCCGGCCGCCTCCGCGCAGGCGCCGGATCCCGCGGCGGCCCGGGTTCCTCACACGATCGTGGGGATATCCGAGCAGGGCCCGGATCTGTTCGAGGACCCGCGCTTCCACGCGACCGGGATCCGCAACGCCCGGCTGCTGGTGCCGTGGGACCTCATCAAGGTGGGCGGGTGGCCGCTGCGGGCCGCCGACGTTTGGCTCGAGCGAGCCCGGCGCGACGGGATCGACGCACTCGTCTCGTTCGGGCACTCGATGTCGCCCAAGACCCAGTACAAGCTGCCGTCGGTGCGGCAGTTCACGGCCCAGTTCAAGGCCTTCCGCGCGCGCTACCCCTGGGTGCGCGAGTTCTCGACCTGGAACGAGGCGAACCTCGGCAGCAAGCAGCCCACGGGCAGGCACCCGCGGCGAACGGCGGTCTTTTACCGCGCAATCAAGAAGCACTGCCGGGGCTGCACCGTTGTGGGCGTGGAACTGCTCGTCACGTCCAACTGGCGGATGTACCGCTGGATCCGCGCCTTCCGTGAGCGCGCCGGGCGCGGCCGGCTCATCTTCGGGCTCCACAATTACCCGGATGTGACGCGCTCGCAGAGCGTGCGTACGCGGCGGTTCCTGCGGCACGTCCGAAACGCAGAGATCTGGATAACGGAGACCGGCGGCATCGTTCGCCACCGAAACTTCAAGTACGACGAGAGCCGCGCCGATCGCGTGGTGCGCTTTCTGTTCAAGCTCGTCTCGTCGCTCCCCCCGCGCGTCAAGCGTCTCTACCTCTACAACTGGCGCTACGACGGCAACGTCCGCTGGGACTCGGGCCTGATCGGCCAGGACGGTAAGGAACGAAAGGCGTACTACGCGATGCTCGACGGCCTGGCTCTGGACCGCTTCAGGCCAATTCCGGTGACGATCGAGGACCCGCTCGCGACGCCGCCGCCGGACCCGGGGCCCGCCCCGGCCCCGCCGCCCTAGCGGCCGCGCTGCTTCCGATCCTGGCGGAAGCCCTCCTGGCGGCGGGACTCACGCTCCGTGCTCCGGGCGTTCGACTCGGCGGCGGCTTTGCCGAATAAGCCGACGGGCAGGCGACCCTCGCCGACCTGCGAGTAGCGCCCCCTGACATCAGGCGAGTGGCATTGAGGGCAGGGAGCGGTGGCCCCTGGCTTGACGAGCTCCTCGAAGCGCGTTCCGCACTTCGAGCACTCGAACTCGTAGACGGGCACTACCAGCGGTAGTGAGCGAACGCCTGGTTGGCCTTCGCCATGCGGAAGATGTCGTCCTTCCGCTTGTAGGCGCCGCCCTGCTGGGACTGGGCGTCGACGAGCTCGCCTGCGAGGCGCTCGGCCATCGACTTCTCGCGGCGGGCGCGGGCGAACTCGATCAGCCAGCGGACGGCCAGCGTGCGGGCGCGGCGCTGGGGCACCTCGACGGGCACCTGGTAGGTCGCTCCGCCCACGCGGCGGGAGCGGACCTCGAGCACGGGGGTGATCTGCTTGATCGACTCCTCCAGCGCCGGCACGGGATCCGAGCTCGTGCGCTTGGCGAGGATGTCGAGCGCGTCGTAGACGATCTTCTCGGCGGTGGACTTCTTGCCGTCCACCATGACCTTGTTGATCACCTGCTGCACGAGCTTCGACCCGTACATCGGGTCGGGCTCGACCGGGCGGACCCCTGGAGAGGCGCGGCGCGGCATCGCTACCTCGCCTTCGCCCCGTACTGCGAGCGGGCCTTCTTGCGGTCGGACACGCCGGCCGCGTCGAGCGTGCCGCGCACGACCTTGTAACGCACGCCCGGGAGATCCTTCACTCGGCCGCCACGCACGAGGACCACGGAGTGCTCCTGGAGGTTGTGGCCCTCGCCCGGGATGTAGGAGGTGACCTCCATCCCGTTGGTGAGCCGGACACGGGCCACCTTGCGAAGCGCGGAGTTCGGCTTCTTCGGCGTGACCGTATAGACGCGCGTGCAAACGCCGCGCCGCTGCGGGGCGGCGATCCGCTTCTTGCGACCCTGACCGGACTTGAGACCGGGGGTCGAGACCTTCTTGCGTGGCTTCGTGCGGCCCTTGCGGACGAGCTGGTTGATGCTGGGCATGCGGCGCGTGATGGTAGCAGCGGCATAGTCTCCGCCTATGGGGCTTGACCATCACCGCGGCGGGTCCGGGGAGCCGCTCGTGCTCATTCATGGAATTGGCGACACCTGGCCGGGCTGGCGGCCGATGCTGCCTCGGCTCGAGGAGCGCTTCGACGTGCTGGCCGTGGACCTGCCCGGGTTCGGCCGCTCCGAGCCGTTCCCGCCAGGGCTCGACTCGACGGCTGATCCCCGGCGCGGAGCTCCGCTACATCCGCGGGTTCGGGCACACGCCGATGTCGGATGCTCCCGAGGAGCTCGCCGAGGTGGTCACCGAGTTCGCCCTCGACCGGCAGCACGCCTCGGTGGAGGCGTCGCTGTCACCGGTGGGTGACGCCGCCTAGTCGGCCAGCCCCGGCGCCACCTCGTACTCGCTCACGTCGATCGCGAGCAGCTCGGCGAGCTGATCGTCGGGCGGCCCCGAGCCGCGGAAGCGCTCGAGTGCCTCCCCGGACTCCCAGCGCTCCAACACGTTGATCCGCCCCGGCTCGAGCAGGTCGGCCGAGAGCGCGTAGTCGAGGCATCCCACCGCCTGCCGCGCGACCGCGACCACCTCGCGGCAGCCATCGAGGTAGGCCTCTCTGCCCGAGGGCTCGACGCTGAGCGAGCCGGCGACGATGATCACGCCCCGCGCCGGTAGACCTGTATCGCCACGCCGTCGCCGCTGACCTTCGAATCTGTGAGGGTCAGGGGCTGCTTGTCGCTCGTCTCACCGAAGAGCCGCTTGCCGGCGCCCAGGACCACTGGAAAGACCATCAAGCGCAGCTCGTCCACCAGGCCCTCCTCCAGCAGCGCCTGCGCCAGCTGAACGCTCCCGTGAACGACGACGTCGCCGTCGAGCTCGTCCCGCAGCTTCGAAACCTCGGCGGCGAGGGCGCCCGGGTCGACCACGGTCGAGTTGTTCCAATCCGGGTCCTTCAGCGTCGACGAGACGACGTACTTCGGCATGTTGTTGAACAGGTCGGCGAACTCCCCCTCCCTCGACGGCCACGCATCTGCGAAGCCCTCGTAGGTCTTACGCCCGAGCAGGAGCGCGGCCGAGTTGCGGGTCTCGTCGAGCTTGAACTGGTCGCCCTCGTCACCGCGGCTGAACTCGAAGCTCCAGCCGCCGTACTTGAAGTCCTCCGACCCACCCGGGTCCTCGACCACTCCGTCGACCGAAATGAACTCGGTGACCACGATCTGTCCCATGTCAGTCCTCCTCTGCCTGCATTCGAATTGACCCTTTGTCTAACAGGACGTCGAACGGGGAGGCACGTTCTCGACAGCCGCGGGGCTCAGCCAGGCGCCCTCGCCAGGTAGGACTGGCCGGAGGCGAGCGTGACGTTGCGGCGCCTCCGGATGTCTCTCACCACGGCCCGTCCGCGGCGAACCTTCGTCAGCGTGCCGTCACAGCGGTCCTCCAGCTGCCACACGGTGGCGCGGACGGTCGCCGAGGGTGTCGTGCGGTGACCCTGAAGCGGCCCTTGGCGCTCGCCCACAGGCGCCGGATCGTGCGGCGCGCCGCGCCGGCGCCCTTGCCGGCGCAGGCCCGGAAGCTCGAGCCCTTGATCGTCAGAGCGGTGAGCCCCTCGCGCTCCGCTTCTTCGACTGCTGGACCTGGAACAGCGCTCCGGAGAACGTCCCGCGGCGCGTCGCGATCCGACACGAACGCGATCCGGCCGTTCGAGCCCGGGAAGGCGGCGCCGGCCGGCCCCGCCACGGATGAACGACGGCATTGAGAGACTGCCCCGGCGCGGCCCTTTTCCACGCAGCGTCCTGCTTAGTGCCGCGTATAGCGGCTCTAGGCAGGATTCTTGGCGCGCAGAGGCAGGACCGACACCCTCAACGCCGTCGTTCGCCGGACCCGGGTAAGAGGCCGAACGAGAACCGAGCGCTAGGCCGTGGCCCGCGCGGCCCGCAGCGGCGCCGGCGTCAGAGCGGCCGCCACGATCACCAGCACGAAGGCGAAGCTCTGGATCACGATGCCGACCGGGTCGTTCGGCATGGGGTCGCCGAAGACGAGGATCCCGCCGCTGATGGCGGTCACGTTCGCCGCGGCGCTCGTCAGGGTGATGACCGGCACGGCCTCGCCCTTCTGTAGCCCGCGCGCGGACGCGTAGAACGCGATCACCGAAGCAGCGATGCAGGTGAGGAGCCAGGGCGAGAGCAGCACGCCCATCGCACCACCGGTGCCGGCCGCGCCGGTGAGCGCCTTGATCGCCACGTCCGAGACTCCGAAGAGCAGTCCGGCCGCGGTGCCGAGCATGACGCCGTGGTGCGCGTGTCCGTCGAGCGTCTTCGATAGCACGAGGAAGGTCCCGAGCGCGAGGAGCGCTGACTCGAAGGCGATCATTGCCGCCAGTGAGTAGCTGTGGTGCCCGCCGCTGTGCGGGAGCGTCACCGCCAGCAGCACCAGACCGAGCGCCGTAAGGCCCACCCCGGCCCACTGGCGTGTGCCGACCGAATAGCCGAAGTAGCGCTCCGCCAGCACCGTGAGGAACACCAGCCCGCCCGCGATGACGGCCTGCACGACCGAGAGCGGCGCCATGGCCAGCGCGCCCACGTGGAAGACCCAGGCCGCGAGCGCGACCATCATGCCGATCGCAAACCACTTCGACCGGAACAGCCCGATGGCGCTTGCAACCGGATGCTTCAGGCTTACGTCAGGAGCTGCACAGGCGCCGCGATGCTTGAGTAGGAATCCGACATTCGTCGCGAAAGCGCAGAACAGAGCGAGCAGAATTCCGATTGAAAGCAAAGTCCCTCAGACGGTCTGGAACAAGACACGAGCGGTTATGTCCCCACCCGCTAGTTCGAGCTATCGGTCGATCTGCCTCCCGGCTTGATCGGCCTTTTGGCCAAAGCCACGAGGTACGTCAACCTATTGGCTTCCTCGGTAACCGACTCGCCAAACATTGGAACCCAATTCGGCACAGCGCCCAATCCTGTTTCTGGACGTAGACGGGGTCATCAGCCTCTTCGGCTTCAGTCCCGGAGACGGCCAGCTCCCCGGCCCCCTGCACTGGATCGAGGGAGTTGCTCACTGCATCCCCGACGAGGTCGGGGCAAGGCTCGTCACCCTAGCTGAAAGATTCGAGCTCGTGTGGGCGACCGGGTGGGAGGAACGTGCGAATGAGCACTTGCCGCTCATCCTGAAGCTCCCGTTCCGCGACCTCCCCTGCCTCCGCTTCGACGGCCGCGCCGTGTTCGGCTCGGCTCACTGGAAGGTCGAAGCAATCGACGAGTACGCCGGCGACCGCCCGGCCGCCTGGGTCGACGACAACATCGACGAGACCTGCACCGCCTGGGCCGAGGGCAGGGACGCCGCCACGCTGATCGTGGAGACATCCCCCGCGGTCGGCCTCACCGACGAGCACGTGACCGAGCTGCTGCGCTGGGCCGACGAGCTCGAGGGCTGGATCCGCTAGCCGGCCGGGGCGACGAGCGGTGTGGCGTACTCGTCTCGCAGCGACACAACCACGCCGAGCCGCCCATGCCGTCACGGCGTCCAGACGAGGTACGGCTCGCCCGCGGCCATCGCGGCCGCGCTTTTCGCCTGCACCCGCCAGGGATCGAGGCGAAGCGCGACGAAGTCGGCGCTGGCGGGCCCGTCGGGCCAGATCGGCGAGGGGTCATAGCCCATCGGCGCGGGTGCGGCCGAGAGGCGCTCCCAGGCCTCGCACCTACCCTCGCCGTCCTCGACCCAGGTGACGGCGCATTCCGCGACCGCCACGTCGTGGGCGGGATCCCAATAGAAGCAGGACGCGAACGGCGTGCGCTCGATGTGTGAGCGCCTGAACGGCGTCGGGCGGCTGCCCACCCAGCCGACCAGCCGATCGCCGTTCCGCTCCCAGACGGCATGCACGAGCCGCGAGCGCGGACGCCCCCGCCGGTCCACGGTGGCAAGCGAGCAGTAGACCACCCGCTGAGCCGTCGCCATGAACGCGTCGAGGGCGCCGGACATATGTCGAGGCTAAGGCCTCAGCGCACCACGGTGATGACCTGCCCGCTGTCCACGCTCCGGTGGTACGGCGGCGTGCGCTCCACGCCGAGCAGGACGCGGAACTTGGTCTTCGCGTAGCGGCGGAAGAACTTCTTGGGGAGGATGTTCACCCGCAGCGTCTTGGTCCCCGCCGACTCGAACGTGAGGATGTCGCTGTTCGAGATGCCGGGGACGCCGTGGTTGTGCAGATCGACCCAGCGGTCGCGCTGCCTGCGCGACTCGATCTCGGCGATGCTCGAAGTCTCGGCGGGGCCGTCGCAGGTCACCTCGACGGGAATTCCCCTGCTCAGAGCAGCGTTCAGGCGCATCTTGGCCGGCACCTCATAGGTGCAGCGCGGGTTCTCGTTACCGGGGAATTCGACCGCGAGTGCGGCGGGCGCGGCGACGGCGAGCAGTGTCAAAGCGGCAGCAATCGTCTTCATAGGGCCACAGTGCCTCACAGAAGAGGGGCCGGCATCGGGCATGACCCGATACCGGCCCCCTGATATTGGAAGCGCGTCCCTTAGGACTCGTCGCCGTCGCTCTGCGCCGGCAGGTCGGTCAGGTCGCCGAAGGCGCCCTCGCCGTCGTCGCCGTTGCCGCCGAAGCTGAAGCCCTCGATCTCGCCGGTCTCGGTGAGGCCGAGCAGCTCTGACTCCTCGAGCATCGTGAGCTCCTCGGGGGCGTGGCGGCGGATCGGCTCCGTCGGCTCGATCTCGAGCCGGCGGTAGCGCCGGAGGCCCGTGGCCGCCGGGATCAGCTTCCCGATGATCACGTTCTCCTTCAGCCCCAGCAGCCGGTCCGTCTTGCCCTCGAGGGCGGCGTCGGTGAGCACCTTGGTCGTCTCCTGGAATGAAGCCGCCGACAGGAAGGAGTCCGTCGCGAGGGAGGCCTTCGTGATGCCGAGGATGATCTCCTCGTACTCGGCCTGGTCCTTCTTCTCCTTCTTGAAGTCGGCGTTCACTCCGAGCAGCTCGTTGCGGTCCACGAACTGACCCGGCAAGTAGGTCGTGTCGCCCTTCTGCTCGATGCGCACCTTCTTCATCATCTGGCGGACGATGACCTCGATGTGCTTGTCGTTGATGTCGACGCCCTGCGACTTGTAGACCTTCTGCACCTCTCTGACGAGGTACACCTCGGTCGCGGTGCGCCGCTCGGTCTGGTCGGCGCCGCCGTAGGCGAGCAGGTCGTGCGGGTAGATCGAGCCCTCATTGAGCTGGTCGCCCGGCTTGACCTTCTGGCCCTTCTTCACGAGCAGCCGCGTCCGGCGCGGGAACGCGTACGCGTTCTCCTCGCCGGCGACGTCCGTGATCACGACGCGGAGGCCCTTGTCGGTCTCCTCGACCGACACACTGCCCTCGACCGTGGCGAGCTCCGACTGCCCCTTCGGCTTGCGGGCCTCGAAGAGCTCCACCACACGCGGGAGGCCGTGCGTGATGTCCGCGCCGGCGACACCGCCGGTGTGGAACGTCCGCAGGGTCAGCTGCGTGCCCGGCTCACCGATCGACTGGGCGGCGATGATGCCCACCGCGTCGCCGATCGCGACCACCTTGCCGGTGGCCG
>JBKPME010000058.1:0-7663 GCA_046731915.1 Actinomycetota bacterium | reverse complement strand
GCCCTCGATGTGGTTGAGCACCAGCACGTTGCGCCCGCAGTCGATGTATTCGGTGGGGATCGCGCGGAAGCCCTCCCATGCGCTGAGCGTCGCTCGCCAGGTGTCCCGCATCGCCTCGATTCCGCGAACCCTGGTCTGGTGCGGCCAGTCCACCATCTCGAACTCGATCTCCGGATGGAAGGCATCGGTCTGGGAGAAATCGCCGCGCGACCAGCCGTCATAAACGCTGCGAACGAGCTCGACGTTGTGCTGCGACATCGTCCGGCGAGTATCTAGGATCCGCCGACCAATGGCCCAGCGCATCGTCATCCTGCCGGGCGACGGCATCGGTCCCGAGATCATGGCGTCGGCCCGTGAGGTGCTCGCGGAGCTCGGTGAGTTCGAGTTCGACGAGCGGCTCGTCGGCGGCGCGTCGATCGACGCGCACGGCACGGCGCTCACGAACGAGGTGCTCGACGCCTGCCGGAGCGCCGATGCGGTCCTGCTCGCGGCCGTCGGCGGCCCCAAGTGGAACACGACGGATCCGGACGCGCCGCGCCCCGAGCAGGGACTGCTTGCACTGCGGAAGGAACTAGGGCTGTTCGCGAACCTGCGCCCGGTGCGGCCCAGCCCGGCGCTCCTCGACGCCAGCCCGCTCAAGCGCGACCGGATCGAGGGCACAGACCTGCTGGTGGTCCGTGAGCTCACCGGCGGCATCTACTTTGGCGATCGCGGGCTGGACGGCGACACCGCGCACGACACCTGCGTCTACAGCGAGGGGGAGATCGAACGGATCGCGCGCGTGGCGTTCCGGCTCGCCCGCAGGAAGGTGACGAGCGTGGACAAGGCGAACATCCTTGAGACCTCGCGCCTCTGGCGAAAGACCGTCGAGCGGGTGGCGGAGGGACAGGAGGTCCCGCTGGAGCACATGCTCGTCGACAACGCCGCAATGCAGCTCGTCTCGCGCCCGGCCGAGTTCGACGTCGTCCTGACCGAGAACATGTTCGGCGACATCCTCAGCGACGAGGCCGCCATGCTCACCGGCTCGCTCGGGATGCTGCCGAGCGCCTCGCTCGGCGAGTCGGGCCCGGGTCTCTTCGAGCCCGTGCACGGCTCGGCACCCGACATCGCCGGCACTGGCAAGGCGAACCCGCTCGCGATGTTCGGCTCCGTGGGCATGATGCTGCGGCACGGACTCGCTATGGAAGACGCCGCTGCTGCCCTAGAATCGGCCCTGGACCTCGCGCTCGGGAAGGGCCTCCGGACTCCGGACCTGGGCGGGGATGCATCAACAGAGGCCGCCACCCGGGCGGTCCTCACGAACCTCTAGGAGCACCGTACGTGAACACCGCCGACCTCATCTGGCTGAACGGAGAGTTCGTCGCCTGGGAGGACGCGAAGGTACACGTACTCACGCATGCCCTTCACTACGGCACCGGGGTCTTCGAGGGCATCCGGGCCTACGAGACGCCGCGGGGCACGGCGATCTTCCGCAACCAGGACCACCTCGAGCGGCTCGAGAAGTCGGCCAAGCTCTACTACATGGAGCTGCCGTATTCGAGGGACCAGCTCCGCGAGGTGACGCACGAGCTGATTGCCCGCAACGGCTTCAAGAGCTGCTACATCCGCCCGCTCGTGTGGCGCGGCTACGGCCCGATGGGCCTGAACCCGCTCGACAACCCGGTCGAGGCGATGGTCGCCGTGTGGGAGTGGGGCGCCTACCTCGGCGAGGAGGGCAAGCGGAACGGCGTGCGCGCCCGCACCTCGTCGTACCGGCGGATCTCGTCCGAGTCGCTGATCCCGCATTCGAAGGCGTCGGGTCAGTACCTCAACTCGGTGCTCGCCAAGATCGAGTCGGTCAAGGCCGGCTACGAGGAGGCGATCATGCTCGACGACAAGGGCTACGTGTGCGAGGGCACAGGCGAGAACGTCTTCGTCATCAAGGACGGCGTGATTCACACACCGGGCCAGGCGGACGCCATCCTCGACGGGATCAACCGCAAGTCGTGCATCCAGATCGCGCGCGACCTGGGCTACCAGGTGGTGGAGCGCAGCATCGCGCGTGCCGAGCTGGCCCTGGCCGACGAGGTTTTTCTCACGGGCACGGCCGCGGAGCTCACGCCCATGCGCGAGATCGACGACATCGAGATCGGCCCGCCGGGCCCGATCACGCGCGAGATCCAGAGCGTGTTCGAGGACGCGCTGTGCGGCCGCGACGCCCGCTACGCGGACTGGCTCGACCTGGTGCCGGTCCCGTCGCAAGCGTGATCCTTGCCTACGACACGACCCTTCGAGATGGGATGCAGGGCGAGGGAATGTCCCTCTCGGTCGATGAGAAGATCCGTGTCGCGCACGCCCTGGACGACCTAGGCATTCATTTCATCGAAGCCGGCTTCCCGGCCTCGAACCCGAAGGAGGAAGCGCTTTTCGATCTCCTGTCGAGGGAGAGCTTCGTGACGTCGACGATCGTGGCGTTTGGAATGACGCGGAGGCGTGATCGGGCGGCCGAGCAGGACGAGGGGCTGCGGATCCTGGCGGAGTCCTTCGCGCCCGTGTGCACGCTGGTCGGCAAGACCTGGTCGCTCCACCTGGCGAAGGTCACGCGGGTCGACCCCGAGGAGAACCTGCGGATGATCGCCGACTCCGTGGCTTTCCTCGCCGGCGAGGGCAAGCGCGTGATCTACGACGCGGAGCATTTCTTCGACGCGTTCCGCGACGACCCGGGCTACGCCCTTGGCTGCCTGCGCGCCGCCGCCGAGGCGGGCGCCGCGAACGTGACGCTGTGCGACACGAACGGGTCGTCGCTGCCGGCGGAGATCGCCGCCGCCACGTCACGGGTGGTGGCCGAGCTCGGTGACTCGGTGCAGGTCGGGATCCACACGCACGACGACGCCGGCTGCGGCGTGGCGAACTCGCTCGTGGCGGTGGAGGCCGGCGCCCGGCTCGTCCAGGGCACGATGAACGGGTACGGCGAGCGCTGCGGGAACGCGAACCTGATCTCGATTCTGCCCGCACTCGAGCTGAAGCTGGGGCTGGAGTCGATCGGCCGCGAGCGGCTCCAGCGGCTCACCGAAACCGCGCATCTGGTCGACGAGCTCTGCAATGTCACGCCGAACCCGAACCAGCCCTACGTGGGCGCCAACGCCTTCGCCCACAAGGGGGGCATGCACGTCGCGGGAGTGAACCGGGACGCGCGGACCTTCGAGCACGTGGACCCGGCCGAGGTAGGGGCCGACCGCCGCGTTCTCGTGTCCGAGCTGTCCGGCAAGGGCACGGTCCAGGCGCGCGCCGACGTGGACGACCAGACCGCGACACGCGTGATCGACCGCGTGAAGGAGCTCGAGAGTCACGGCTACCAGTTCGAGGCGGCCGATGGCTCGTTCGACCTGCTGATCCGAAAGGAGACGGGCGAGTACGAGCCCCTTTTCCGGCTCGAGTCCTGGCGCGCGATCGTCGAGAAGCGCGAGGACGGGCGCGTGGAGACCGAGGCCACGATCAAGATCTGGGTGAACGGCGAGCGCTACGTGCGCACCGCCGAGGGCAACGGCCCGGTGAACGCGCTGGACAAGGCACTGCGCGCCGCGATCGGCGAGCGCTATCCGCACCTCCGCGACATGGAGCTCGTGAACTTCAAGGTGCGCATCCTCGACGAGCGCAAGGGCACGGGCGCGGTTACGCGCGTGCTGCTCGACACGACCGACGGCCAGGACACCTGGGGCTCGATCGGCGTCTCCGAGAACATCATCGAGGCGAGCTGGGAGGCGCTCGTGGACTCGCTCGAGGCCGGGATGCTGCCCTCGCGGACCCAAACCGCGGCCGCCGCGATGCCCTCTCAATCGACGTGATCCCCCTGGCCCGGCCGTCCATCGGGGCGCGCGAAGAAGAGCTCGTCCTCGACGCGCTCCGCTCGGGGCGGCTGTCGCTGGGTCCGAGACTCGGCTCGTTCGAGGCCTCGTTCGCGGCCGCGCTGGGCACGGACCACGTGTCAGCAGTCTCCTCAGGGACCGCCGGGCTTCACCTCGCCATCAGAGCGGCGGGCATCGAGCGCGGCGACGACGTGGTCACGACGCCGTTCAGCTTCGTCGCCTCGGCGAACTGCCTCCTCTACGAGGGCGCCCGGCCGGTGTTCTGTGACATCGACCCGCGCACGCTCAACATCACGGCCGAGGCGGCCGGGGACGCGCTCACCGAGCGCACGACCGGGATCCTGCCGGTGCACATCTTCGGCTACCCGGTCGACATGCCCGCGATCGAGCTCCTCTCGCGCGACTGCGGGCTCTGGGTCGTGGAGGACACCTGCGAGGCGCTCGGGGCCATTCACGCCGACGGCACGCCGGTCGGGGCGCGAGGCAACCTCAGCGTCTTCGCCTTCTACGCGAACAAGCAGATCACGACCGGGGAGGGGGGAGCCGTCGTGTCGCCCACGGCCGGACTGAAGGAGCGGATCGACTCAGAGCGCAACCAGGGCCGGGCGCCGGACATGGGCTGGCTCGACCACGACCGGCTCGGCTTCAACTATCGGCTGGACGACCTCTCGTGCGCGCTCGGGCTCGCGCAGCTGGAGCGGCTCGACGAGCTGCTTGCCGGGCGCGCCCGCGTGGCGGCGCTCTATTCGGGGGCGTTGGCGGGCGTGGAGGGCCTCGACCTCCCCTGTCCCGACGAGGGCGGTAACCGGCGCGGCTGGTTCGTGTACGTCGTGCAGCTCCCGCGCGAGATCGACCGCGACGCGGCGGTAGCGGCGATGCGCGAGCGCGGCGTCGACACGAAGCCGTACCTGCCCGCGATCCACCTCATGAGCTACTACCGGGATCGCTTCGGGCACCACGAGGGCGAGTTCCCCGTCTGCGAGGACGTCGCGGCACGCTCGATGGCCCTGCCGTTCTATCCCGAGCTCACGGAGGCTGAGGTCGAGCAGGTGGTCGAGGCGCTCGTCGCCGTCACCGGCCAAGCGGCTTGAGCAGGCCGACGAAGCCCGGCAGCCGGCTGCTGGGCGGCCGGTAGATCACCTCGTCGAACCCGAGGACCGCGTACAGCGCCCGGGCGCCCTCGTTGCTCATCGTCGTGTCGAGGCTCACCGCCGGGAGTCCGTGAGCACGCGCCTGACGCTCCGCCTCCTCGAGGAGCGCGCGAGCGAGGCCGCGCCGGCGGAACTCGGGATCGGTGGCGAGTGCGTCGATGTAGAACGAGTAATTGCGCGGCGTCGGGCTTGCGCGGCCGCCCAGCCAGTACAGGTGCAGCACGGTCGGCCAGCGCCAGACCGGGGTGCCGCGCAGCGTGAGCCCGAGGTAAGCCCGCGAGCGAGTCGCGGCCTGGCCGACGGGGAACCCGGCCATCACGGCCGCCGGCCGGCCATTCAGCTCCGCCAGCCAGGTCACGTCGCCGCTGGCCAGGTTGCCGGGCTCCCCGAATGCGCGCTCCAACGTGGCTAGCGCGCGCTCGCGCCCGCCCGAGAAGCGCATGTACATGTCCGGCGCGCTCTCGAACAAGAGCCGCGCCGCTACTGCCGCATCCTCCGGACGCGCCTTGCGAACCCGCACGATCGGGAAGCCTAGACTGACTGCCGCGATGGCCCGCTTCAACGATCCGCAGGATCCGCTCTTCCAGGCGCTCAACTCGTCGATTCGCTTCGACTACCGGCTCGCTCCGTACGACCTCGAGCAGTCGCGCGCGCACGCGCGGATGCTGGCGCGGAGCGCGATCATCACGGATGAGGATCTCGAGGCGCTCGAGCGCGGCCTCGACGCGGTCCGGGCGGAGATCGATTCCGACACGTTCGTCGTCGCCGAGGACGACGAGGACATCCACATGGCGATCGAGCGCCGGCTCACGGAGATCGCCGGGCCGGTCGGCGGCAAGCTCCACACGGCCCGCTCGCGGAACGACCAGGTCGCCACCGACGTCGCGATGCTCGTGCGCGCGCACAGCCTCGGCGCTCAGGACCTGTTGCAGAACCTCATGGCCACGATCGTCTCCGTGGCCGAGCGCCACCTCGACTGGCGGCTGCCCGGCTATACACACCTCCAGCGCGCCCAGCCGGTCTACCTCTCGCACCACCTGCTCGCGTACTTCTGGAAGTTCAGGCGCGACCTCCAGCGCTTCAACTTCTGCATGACCGCGACGGATGACCTGCCGCTCGGCGCGGGCGCTCTGGCAGGCGTCAACTTCGACACCAGCCGCATGTTCGTGGCCCAGGAGCTCGGCTTCGGCGGCATCGCCGAAAACTCGCTCGACGCGGTTTCGAACCGCGACTTCGTGATCGACTACCTGTCGGCGGCGGCGACCTGCGCCACGCACCTCTCACAGCTGGGCGCGGAGATTGTGCTCTGGTCGAGTCAGGAGTTCGGGTTCTGCGAGGTGGCCGACTCGTTCGCCTCGGGCTCGAGCCTGATGCCGCAGAAGAAGAACCCGGACGCCGCCGAGCTGCTGCGGGCCAAGGCGCCGCGGGTGGCGGGCCACCTCGTGACGCTCCACGGCGTGCTACACGGGCTTCCGCTCACGTACAACAAGGACCTCCAGGAGGACAAAGAGCCGCTCTTCGACACGGTCGACACGCTCGAGCTGTGCCTGCGCGTGGCGGCCGAGATGCTCGAGGGAATCCAGTTCAGCCGCGAGCGGATGGCCGAGGCCGCCTCGGACCAGTTCATAGCGGCAACGGACGTGGCCGACCTGCTCGTGCGCCGCGGCGTGCCGTTCCGCGAGGCGCACGGGATCGTCGGCGGGCTGGTGCGTGCGGCGGTCGACCGCGGCAAGAAGCTCTCCGACCTGAGCGAGGACGAGCTGCACGAGCTTGCCCCGCAGCTCGACGGCGGCTTCTATGAGCTCCTCGACGAAGGATCGTGGCTCGAGTCGAAGGTGTCAGACGGCGGCACCGCGCTGTCCAGGGTGCGCGACCAGCTGGCCCAGGCGCGACAGGTGCTGCGCGAGGCGCGCGGATGAGGCTCGGCAGGGGCTTCTATGCGCGCTCGGTGCACGACGTTGCACGCGACCTGATCGGCTGCGTCGTCCGCCACGGCGAGACGGCCGGGCGGATCGTCGAGACCGAGAGCTACCACATGGAGGAGCCCGCCTGTCATGCCTACGCGGGGGTGACCGACCGCACGAGCACGCTGTTCGGCGACCCGGGCACCGCGTACGTCTACTTCTCGTACGGGATCCACTCGCTCCTGAACGCTGTGGCCGAGCAGCCCGGCGTGGGCGCGGCCGTCCTGATCCGGGCGCTCGAGCCGGTGGACGGGGCCGAGGAGATGCGCGCCCGCCGAGCAGTCGCTCGCGACGAGGAGCTCTGCTCAGGACCGGGCAAGCTGACCCAGGCGCTCGACATCGGGTTGTCGCTGAACGGAACCTCGCTGGTCGACGGGCCGATCGAGCTGCTCGCGCGCGAGCCCGGCTCGCGCGAGCCGCGCGTCGTGATCGGCGAGCGAATCGGCATCACGAAGGCGGCCGACCTGCCCTGGCGCTTCTGCGACGCGGGCTCGCGGCACGTATCCCGCCCGTGGCCGGCCGCGATGCGGGCGCGGGCCGCTTAGCCCGTTCCCTCGGGGCTCACCCCGCCGCCTCCGCCCCCGCCGTCGGGTGGCGGCTGGGTGGGCGCCGGGGCGGGTGTAGGCGCGGGCTCGGGCGCGGGAGCCGGGTTCTGCGGCGCGGGCTGATCCTGGCCGCCGCCCGTGCCGCCTGTGCCGCCCTG
>JBKPME010000057.1:0-6648 GCA_046731915.1 Actinomycetota bacterium | reverse complement strand
ATCAGCTCCTGGAAGTTCTGGAAGCCGACCTTGTGGACGATCTCGCCGCTGAAGTCGTCGAGCTGCCACAGCGACGCGACGAACAGGACCGCGAGCGATCCGAGGTACGCGATCAGGAGCCAGCCGACCGGCCCCGCCAGCAGCAATGAGAGCTGTAGGCGGGGCCGGCGCCAGAGGTATCTGGCTACAGCGGCCAGCTCAAATCCAGGGCTCTAGCCCTTGATCTCCGTCCAGGCCTTCACCCACTCGGAGTAGTCCATGCACTCCGAGCCGCGGTCGTCGCCGCAGTCCTTCGTCGGGGTGGTCCAGTACGCCACCTTGTCGAAGTAGGCCTCGTCATCGGCGTGATAGATCTTGCAATGGTTCTTGTCCGCGGTGAAGTCGCACGATTTTGCGTTCGCCGGGGCTTCCCCGAACCACTCGGCGACCGCGGCGTTCGCCTCGGGGCTGATGATGTGGTTCATCCACTTGTACATGCAGTTCGGGTGCTTGGCCTCGGACGAGATCATCCAGGTGTCGGACCACCCTGTTGAGCCCTCCTTCGGCAGGATCGCCTCGACGGGTGGAGACTTCTTGTCCGCCTGCACGAGGTTCGCGATCACCTGCCAGGTGGTGCCGACCACGGTGTCGCCCGACGTGAAGGCGGCCTGCTCCTTCGTGTAGTTGGACCAGTACTCGCCGATCACGTCGCGCTGCTGCTTCAGCAGGTCGACGGCCGCCTGGAACTGCTTGTCGTCCAGCTCGTAGACGTTGTCGATCCCGAGGTCGGGCTGGGTCGCCTTCAGGTACAGCGCCGCGTCCGCGATGTAGATCGGGCTGTCGTAGGCGGTGACCTTGCCCTTGTAGGGCTGGCTCTTGTCGCCGCCCCAAACGACGGACCACGAGTCCGGCGCGGGCTTCACGACGTCCTTGTTGAACATCAGGAGGTTCGCGCCACGCCCGTGCGGAATTCCGTAGTTGACGCCATCGACGGTGTTGTGAGGCTGGTCCTTCAGCCCCTGGAAGACGTCCTTGTAGTTGGGGATCAGGTCGGTGTTGACCGGGTCCACGTCGCCACCGGCGATCAGCCGCAGCGTCGCGTCACCCGACGCCGAGACGCCGTCGTACTTGCCCGTGCGCATCAGCGTGACCATCTCGTCCGACGTGTTGCCGAGCTTCACGTTGACCTGGCAGCCCGTCTGCTTCTCGAAGTCGGACACCCAGTCCACGCTCGGATCGGTGGAGCCGTCCTCGACATAGCCGGCCCAGGCGATCAGGTTCACCTGGCCCTCGCCCTTGCCGACCTTCTTCAGCGCCGCGCTCTCGTCGCCGCTGCCGCCACCACCGTCGTCGTCGTCGTCCCCGCCGCAGCCGGCCGCCGTGAGGGCGGCCATGGCAAGCGTCAGTACGGCGAACACGAGCCAGCGCCGACTCAAATGTGCTGTCAACTTCGTCCCTCCTCAGGGGTTGCTTCCTGCGAGTCCGGGATCGCGTAGGCGTGCTCGCCGTGCCAGCCGACGCGCACGCGGCGACCCCTCTGCTCGAGCGCCTCCTGCGAGGACATCTCGAGGTTCTGGCGGACTACCTCCAGCTCTCCGCCCTGGTCCAGTTCGATGATGAAGCGCGTGACCATCCCGACGTAGGAGACGTCGCGGATGCGGCCCTCCTCGACCCGGAGCCCGTTCGAGCTATCGGCTCCCTCGAGGATCCGCACCTTCTCGGGCCGGATCGTGAAGCGCTCCCCGTCGCGTTCGACGATGTTCGAAACTCCGACGAAGCCCGCGACGAACTCATTCACGGGGTGCTCGTAGACATCGGCCGGTGGCCCGATCTGCTCGATCCGCCCGGCGTTGAAGACGGCCAGGCGGTCGCTCATGGTGAGCGCCTCCTCCTGGTCGTGGGTCACATACACGAACGTGATGCCGACTTCGCCCTGGATCGAGCGGAGCTCCTGCTGCATCTGCTGGCGCAGCTTCAGGTCGAGTGCGCCGAGCGGCTCGTCAAGCAGCAGCACGCGCGGGCGGTTCACGAGCGCGCGGGCCAGCGCCACCCGCTGCCGCTGCCCGCCCGAGAGCTGGCCGGGGCGACGCCGCTCGTAGCCGCCGAGACGCACCAGCTCGAGCGCTTCGGAGGCACGTTTGCGCCGTTCGTTCTTGCCGATCTTCGCGATCCGCAAGCCGTATTCGACGTTCTCGCCCACGCTCAGGTGGGGAAAGAGCGCGTAGTCCTGGAACACGGTGTTCACGTCGCGCTCGTAGGGAGGGAGGTCGGTTACGTCGCGTCCCGCCAGCTCTACCCTTCCTTCATCGGGCCGCTCGAAGCCCGCAATCATGCGAAGGCAGGTCGTCTTGCCCGAGCCAGACGGGCCCAGCAGCGTGAAGAACTCGTCTTCAGCTATTTCCAGGTCGATCCGGTCGACCGCCACGAAGTCGCCGAACGTCTTGCGAGCCCCGTCGAGGCGCACGGCAACGTCCCCATTCCGGGTCATCCTGGCCTCTTGTACACCCTGGAGCACCGGTGGCGCGAGTAGTTCGCGGTAATTTGCGCCTCGCCGTCGCGCTGTTTGCGCTCGCTATGGCCAGCCCGGCGCATGCCTCCCCGATCTCCGCGCACGCGATGGTCCACTCGTGCTGCACGTCCAGCGCGATGAAGGAGCGCATCTTCAGCGAGGCGAAGGAACTCGGCGCCGCGTACATCCGCGTCGACGTCGAGATGAGCTCGATCTTCGAGGCTCCGGACGGCTCGAAAAGCGCCACGCCGAACTGGGCCGGGCTCAACCAGGTGATGGCGCTCTCGAAGAAGTACGAGCTGCCGGTGCTGGCGATCCTGCTGTCGCCGCCCAGGTTCACCTCGTCCTGCCCGGAGCGCTGGCCGGACTCGGGCCGCTGCGCGGCGGCCGACACCGCGCAGTTCGGCGCGCTTGCCGGCGAGATCGCGAAGCACGCAGAGGGCAGCATCGACTACTGGGAGATCGTGAACGAGCCGGACGGCGACTGGGCGTTCGAGGGGACGCCCGAGCAGTACGCGGCGATGCTGAGCGCCGCCCACGACGCCATCAAGGCTCAGGTGCCTGGCGCGCGGGTCGTGCTGGGCGGACTGATGCGGCCCCACGAGCCCGGCTGGCTCGAGCGGGTCTTTGCCACACCGGGGACGGACGCGATCCACCAGTTCGACATCGCGAACGTGCACCTGCGCGGACCGGTCGACAACGTGGTGCGCCGCTACCAGGAGTTCCGCGCCTGGATCGAGGCGCGCGGATTCCACGGGCCGCTGTGGGTGACCGAACACGGCTATCCGGCCGACCCGGCCTATCAGGTGGACCGCGCGTACACCGGCGGCGACGCCGCGCAGGCCGCGTACCTGACCCAGACGCTCGTCGGGCTCGGCGAGGTGGGCGCGCCGCAGGTGTTCGTCACTCTGCGCGACAATCTGGACGGCGAGTACGCGAGCGAAGGCCTCGAGCGCATCGACGAGTCGGCCGGCAACGCGGTGACGCGACGCCAGTCCTTCGCGACGGTCCAGCGGCTCGTGGGCAACTGGGATCAGCTCATGGCATGGCGCGCCGAGCAGCGCGAGAACGAGCGAGAGCAGCGCGTCCAGCAGGCGGCGGCCGCAGTCTCGGCGAGCGAGGCGCGGACCGCTCGCGCGAAGCTCCGCGACGCGCGCCTGCGCGTGCACGCCGCCCAGGACGAGCTGGCCGACCCCCCGCGCTCGAAGACGCGACTCGCCCGCCTCACGGCACGGCTCGCGCGGGCCCGCGCGCTGCTCGCCGGCCGCCGCACCATGCTGCTGTGGCACAGCGCGCACACGCGCTGGCATTCAGAGCGAGCGTTCGAGCGCGGCGTCGCTATCGCGTTCCTGAAGCAGCGGATCGCGAGCGGCGGCTAGCGCCGCGCCGCAATTACGGCGCGCGCCTGATCGGGATGCGCACGCCGGGCTCGCGGTCCTTACGCGGCATCAGCGCCTGGGAGGGCGGCTCGTACGGCACCAGTTCGTACTTGAGCGAGCGGCGCACGCGCTCGAGCTCCTTGTGAAGCTCGTCCTGGACGCGCTGCGCATGGCGCTCGAGGTTCCGCATCCGGCGCCGCATCCGATCGATCTCGTCCTCGAGCTCGAACACGCGCTCCACGCCCGCGAGGTTCATCCCGAGCTCGCTGGTGAGCTCCTGGATGCGTCGCAGGCGCTCGACGTCGTCCTGCGAGTACAGGCGCGTCTGCTTGGGAGAGCGCTTCGGCGTGATGAGACCGCGGGTCTCGTAGATGCGGAGTGTCTGGGGATGCATCCCGGCCAGCTCCGCAGCCACCGAGATCATGTACACCCCCCGGCTGCGGTCTAGAGCCTCGGCCATGAGCCGCCTCACCTCCGCCCTGCGAGCAGGCGCTCGCGCGGGTTGCCGTTGATAACCGTCGCGAGCTCATCGACGACCTCTGCCTGCTCCTTGGAGAGCGAGCTCGGCACGTCGATCAGCAGGCGGTAGCGCATGTCGCCGCGCCCGCGGCCGCTGAGCTTCGGCGGTCCCTCGCCGCGGAGCCGCTGCACGGTGCCGTGCTGCGTGCCCGGGGGCACGCGGATGCGCTTGGACGCGGCCAGCGTCGGCACCTCGATCGTCGCCCCCCGGATCGCCTCCGGGATCGTGATCGGCACCTCGACCTCGAGGTTGTCGCCGCGGCGCTTGAAGATCGGCGACTCGGCCACGCGCGTGATGACATACAGGTCGCCGGCCGCACCGCCCCGCGGGCCCGCCTCGCCCTTCCCAGCGAGCCGCACGCGGCTTCCGTCGCGCACGCCGGCCGGGATGTTCACGCGGTAGCGCTTCACCTGGCGTGTGCGACCGCTGCCCTTGCAGGTCGGGCACGGATCCTTGATCTCGGTGCCGGTGCCGCCGCACTGCGAGCACGGCTGCGAGATCGAGAACAGCCCCTGCGACTCCGCCTCGACGCCGCGCCCGTTGCAGCGCGAACAGATCGTCGGCTGTGTGCCGGGCTTCGCTCCGGTGCCGTGACAGGTCGGGCACGGCGCAGACACCGGCACAGAGACCGGGATCTGCGCCCCCTCCATGGCCTGCTCGAATGATATGTGCACCTCGGTCTCGAGGTCGCGGCCACGCTCGGGGCGCGGCGCCCGGGCGCCTCCTCCTCCGCCTCCGAAGAGATCGGACAGGATGTCGCCGAAGCCCCCGAAGCCGCCGGTACCACCACCCGTGCCGAACCCGCCGGTGCCGAACCCGCCGCCGCCCGGGAACCCGCCGCCGAAGATCCCGCCCGCGTCGTACTGCTTCCGCTTCTCGGCGTCGGACAGGATCGCGTAGGCGGCCTGCACCTCCTTGAAGCGCTCCTCGGCCTGCTTGTCGCCGTGGTTCGTGTCCGGGTGGTACTGACGCGCGAGCTTCCGGTAGGCCTTCTTGATCTCGTCATCCGAGGCCTTCTTGCCGACGCCGAGCGTCTTGTAGGGGTCCTTCACCGCGGCCATCCTCAGCCTGAGACCACCACGCGCGCCGGACGAAGCACCGTGCCGTTGGCGCGGTAGCCGCGTTCGACAACCTCCAAGACCACTCCAGGCTCTCCGTCGTTTCTAACGGACAGAGCCTCGTGCTCGCTGGGATCGAACTTGTCGCCGGCGGGATTGAACTGCTGTATGCCATTGCGCTCCAGCACAGCGATGAGCTCTGAGTGCACAAGGCGCACACCCTCCGCCAAGTGCTGCTCACCCTCCTGCGCGGACACGAGTGCCCTCTCCAGGTTGTCGACGATCGGCAGGAGCTCGCGGACGAGCCCACTCTTTGCACGCTCACCCGCCGCCGCCGCCTCACGTGCGGCGCGCTTGCGGTAGTTCTCGAAATCAGCCTGGATTCGCTGCGCGAGCGCGAGGTAATCCTCGGGCTCCTCGACCTCGGGCTCCTCGACGATCCGCTCTGCCTCGTTCGCCGGGTCCTCCTCGCCGGAGGGCTCGCCCGCCTCGTCGCGTGACGTGACGGGCTCCTCCTCCGAAGGATCCTCGAGGTCCGGCTTCTCGGTCTCGAACGTCATCGGCTACGAACGCTCCTCGCCGTCCACGACCTCGGCGTCGACGACCTCCTCCTCCTCGTCGGCGGACGCATCCGTCGCGCCCTCGCCGTCCGCGGAGGCGCCGTTGCCGGCGGCCGCCTGCTGTTGGGCGGCCGCGTACATCTGCTCGGACACCTTGTGGAAGGCAGCCTGGAGCGCGTCCGTCTTCTGCTTCAGCAGCTCGACGTCGTCCGACTCGAGGTTGTCGCGCACGTCCTTGATCGCCGCCTCGATCTCCTCCTTGGAGGACGAGTCGATCTGATCGCCCAGCTCGCCCACCTGGCGCTCGGCCTGGTAGGCGGCGTTCTCGGCCGCGTTCCTCGTCTCGACGAGCTCGCGCTGGCGGCGGTCCTCCTCGGCGTGCGCCTCGGCGTCCTTCACCATGCGCTCGACTTCCTCCTCCGCGAGGCCCGAGCCGGCCTTGATCTCGATCTTCTGCTCCTTGCCGGTGCCGAGGTCCTTGGCGGCCACGTTGAGGATGCCGTCCGCGTCGATGTCGAACGTCACCTCGATCTGCGGGATGCCGCGCGGCGCCGGCGGGATGCCGGTGAGCTGGAACTTGCCGAGCGACTTGTTGTAGGCGGCCATCTCGCGCTCGCCCTGGAGCACGTGGACCTCCACGCTC
>JBKPME010000056.1:0-26595 GCA_046731915.1 Actinomycetota bacterium | reverse complement strand
ACCCAGGTGGTGGCCAAGGAGACCATCGAGCTGGCCTTCCTCGCCTCGATCCAGCTGCTGCCGCCGCGGCAGCGCGCCGTGCTGATCCTGCGCGACGTGCTCGGCTGGTCGGGGAAGGACACCGCGTCGCTGCTCGAGACGACCGTACCGTCGGTGAACAGCGCCCTCCAGCGGGCGCGGGCCACGCTCAAGCGGCGCCTCCCGGTGCGCCGGCTCGACTGGGCGCCCGAGTCCGGCACCACCGCCGCCGAGGAGGCTCTCGTCCAGCGCTACATCGACGCAACTGAGCGCGTCGACACCGAAGCGCTCCGAGGGATGCTTGCCGAAGACGCCCGCTTCTCTATGCCGCCCGAGCCCGGGGTGTGGGTCGGACGCGACACGATCGTGGACGCGTGGATCGAGGGTGGCTTCGGCAGCGGCGAGTACTCGGACTTCCGCCTCGTGCTCACGCGAGCCAACATGCAGCCGGCCCTCGCGAACTATCTCCGGCGCCCGGGCGAGTCCGAGTACAGCGCGCTCGCCGTGGACATGCTCCGCATCGACGGCGACGCCGTCGCTGAGGTCATGGCGTTCCCGCCGTCGGTGTTCCCGGCGCTTGGGCTCCCTCTGACGCTCCCGGCCGAGAAGGCAAGCTAAACGCCCAGCACCCGGAGCGCCTGCTCGGGCTCGCGGTAGAGCTCGTTGCGCCACAGCCGGCCGTCCTCCAGGGTCCAGATGTGAGCCGTGCGCGCGGCGATGGTCACGCCGCTCTCCTTGCCGCGCGCGTGCATGGTCATGACGATCGCGACGCGCCCGTCCGGCCCCTGCGCGGTCCGCTCGACCTCGACCGACCACTCCTCCCAGGCGGATTCGACGTCGTCGAAGTACTCCAGGATGCCCGCGTGGCCGATGTAGGCCCGCCCGCTGATGCCGAGCATGGAGTCGAGCTCGACCTCCGGGTGGCAAACGGCGAGCGCCTCTTCGCGGTCCCCCCGCGTGATCGCATCCGCGAAACGGACCGCGGCCTGCTCGCTCTCGGTCGCCATGCACGGCGATCCTTTCATCCGCATCCGGTGGGAGACCCTAGGCGTGGCCGTGGGCGACGCGCCGCGCGGCGATCTTCTCGGCCGCTTCGCGCGTTCCGGCCACCACCTTGACCGTCTTGCCGCTGACCGTGACTGTCCAGGTTCTCGGGAACACCGGTTCCTCCTCAACCCACCTGAGGACCGGACAACTCCGCTCGCAGGACTGCGATCTCCGTGACCGCGGTCGCCACATAAGCGTGCCGCGTCTCGGAGATCTCGGCGCAGAGGTCGGCCATGTACGCGGCGCTGCCGCCGAGCCCGTCGGCCAGTGCCAGGGAGAGCTCGGCCTCGAGTTGCCTGAGCTGGGTTTGCATCTCGATCGCTGACATGGCCCAATCATGCGCCTGCGCAGCCGCCGTAGCATCGGGGCGACACCCTGAACCTGCCCCCTTATTTGGCGCCCGCACCCCTACGCGAAGTTACCGTCACTTAAACGAAAGACAGCGGCGCGGAACACTTGACTGCCTCATACATATATGATGTCGAACCGATGCAGCGCCAACTCGAGGACCGCTATGAACCGTTGCCCAGCCTCCTACAGCTGCCCGCCTTCGTGTGGCGCCGGCTCCCCCGGCTCGCAAAGGTCGCGGCAGTCGCCGCCGGGCTCGTTGCGGTCGTGGCGGCCATCGTGCTGGCGCCCGTCATCCAGCGCTCCAGGGACGAGCACGCGCGCTCCGAGGCCGCGGAGCGCGCTCGCATTCAGCAGCTCGATCTTGAGCGCACACGGCGTGAGCAGCGGCCGCGCTTCGCCCGCGGCGCGTCCCCGGGCGCCGACGTGGCGGCGCGCGGCCGGCTGCTCGCGTCTGCCGAGAGGTCGATCCGCACGGACGCGAGCACGCGTGCCGCGGCCGGCGAGTTCAGCGGCCCGATCATGCGCGTCGAGTGCGAGGGCTACCCGCCGAGCGCGGCCGGCGTGACGGCCGATGCAGATCCCTCCAAGCGGATCGGCCGCTACGCCTGCCTGGCGGTGACCAGCGAGGTCCCGGCCACATCGGGCAACCGAGGCGGGACGTTGGGCCATCCCTACCGGATGCGCATCAACTTCGTGAACGGCCGCTACGCGTTCTGCAAGGTCCGCGGCCGACCCGGTGAGCTCGCGATCAAGGCGCCGTCGCGGGTGGTCCTTCCAGGCGTCTGCGGAGGCTGAGCCCCGCGCTCAGACGCGCAAGCCCCTGGCGTCGATGCCCTGCGTCACGGGACAGCGCCCGTCGTAGTGGCCGCATGCGTGGACGTCGCAGAAGCGGCAGGTGCGGCGCGCGCCGGGTACGTCGTCGGGCAGCTGTGCGAGCAGCTTCTCGTGCAATCGCGTGAGCTGTTCGCGCTCGGCCGCCGTAAGGGCCTCGAGCACGCCGTCCAAGGCGCGCTTACGCTGCTCGAGAATCGACTGCGCCCGCCGCTGCCCCTTGGCCGTGAGCCCGACCGAGACCCGGCGGCGGTCCGGCCCCGGCCGGCGCTCGACGAGCCCCTCCGCCTCAAGCCGGTCGATCAGCCGCACGACCGCCGAAGTGGTGATCCCGAACGCCTTCGCGATCACATCAAGCGGCTCGTCGGCGAGATAGGTGGACAGTGCGACGATCGCCATCGGCGCGGAGCCGCCCAGCCCGAGCTCGTCCTCACCCGCCGCGCGAATGCGGTCGGAGACGGCCAGACCGACGGTGCCGAGGAGGTTCGCGCTACGCGCAGTTGCTTGACTCATGCATTGAAACTACCATTCGTCACGGGATCTCAACGTCTCTGAGCGGGATCGCGGTCGTCCGGTCGGCGACGAAGCGAGGCAGGAGCGCGAGCGCGCCGGCCTCGTCGGTGGCCTCCACTCGCCACCAGAGTGCGGGTCCACCCGCGAGGCAGCTCGACGGCGCGTAGCGATGACGCAGCGGGCTGTCGAAGCCTTGCCACGCGGCGAACGCGGCGGCGCAATCGTGAGCGGTGTGCTGGTGGTTCAGGAGGAAGGCGGGCATGAGCCAAAGCCTGGCTCCATGCCAGTCCCAGGGCATCGGGGCGCCACCCTGAACCGTGACCCTGAAAAGGGTCACGGGGCGGGTTATTCTCGCCAGCACGGTGGACTTGCACCCGACGCCCGCGCCCATCGGCGGGCGCGATACGGAGCTGGGACAGCTCGAGCAGACGCTCGAGGCGCTGGACCGGGGCAGCGGAGCCTATGTCAGCGTCGAGGGAGAGCCGGGCATAGGGAAGACGCGGCTCCTAAACGAGTTGCAGGCGCGCGCGGAGGCGCGCGGCTACGTCGCGTCGGATGGGTCGTCGCAGGGCCCGCCTGGGTGTGGGTACTGCCGGTCGCGCTGTTCGGGCAGTGTCTGCTTCTGGCCGTCTACGCGGAGCTGGCGTCCGAGTTCCCAATCGCGGGAGGTGCCTACCAGTGGCGCAAGCGGCTCATCGGCGGCCGGTATGGCTGGCTCGCCGGGTGGGTGGCGATCTGCTCATATGCGGTGGCAAATACGACCATCGCCTATCTAGGCGCGCCATGGGCTCTCACGCTGCTGGGCATCGACGCGAGCGCGAACGCGATCGTGCTGACGGGCGTGATCCTGGTGCTGATTTGCGCGCTCGCCGGAGCGCTCGGCATCACCGTACTCGGCACGATTCTCAAGGCGGGCATCGCCGCCGAGGTCGTTGCCTCGATCGGGATCGGGCTGGCCCTGCTGCTTGTCTTCCGCGAGCAGCCCGCGTCGATTCTGACCGAGACCCTCGGAGCCGACGCGCTCTCTGGAGGCTCAGTCCTCGCCGCCTTGCTTGCGGCTCTGGCGGTGGGCGGGTGGGTGTTCATCGGCTTCGACGTCGACGTCGGCGCGTCGGAGAGACAAAGAACGCGGCCCGCCATGTGCCACAAGCCATCTGGATCGCGCTCCTGAGTGTCGGCGGGCTCGCGATCCTGAACGCGATCGCCGTGACGCTCGCCCATCCCGACCCGACGGCGGTCGTCGCGGGCGAGGACCTCGACCCAGTCACGACCGCGGTGGTCAGCTCGTTCGGCTCGTGGTCCACCAAGCCGTTTGCGGCAGTCGTGCTGACAGCGTTCCTGGCCTGCGGCATGGCGGCGCAGGCGCTCACCGCCAGGACGCTTTTCTCGCTGGCGCGAGACGGCGTGCTGCCGGCGTCCGCTTTCCTTCGGCGGGTGGATCGGCGGAAGGCCCCGATCGGCGCGATCGCCGCGACCACTGTGGTGGCCTGCCTCGGTCTGCTCTTCGGTCTCGACTCGGCGGCCGTGGGCAGCCTGATCGCGTTCGGCACGGCGGGGATCTACGTGTCGTTTCTGATGAGGGCGCTGGCCGCGCTGGTCGCACGGCTCCGCGGAAGCTGGGCGCCGGCGGGGGTGGTCAGGCTCGGCAGCCTGAGCTTCGTGGCGAATGTGCTTGCAGTTGGCTGGCTCGCATTCGAGGCGATCAATATCGCGTGGCCGCGGGAGTCGCTCGGCCCCGCCGGGAGCGCCGGTCTATCAGGTCTGGGCCGCCCCCATCGTGCTGGCGGTCATCGGGGGCGTGGGCGTGGCCTACCTGATCCTCGCGCGTCCCCACGAGAACGCATCCTTCTCGCTTACGATCCCGGCGCGAGACCCGTAATCAGGAGGATCGGATGGCAGCCAACACGCTGAGCGTTCTCATGCCGAGCGTCAACAACCTGACCGCGCGCATCTTCGTGCGAGCTGCCGGGCTGGACTATGAGGAGGTGGACGTCTGGGGCCAGACGCGGACCCCCGAGTTCCTCGGCAAGGACCCCGCGCACCTCACTCCGCTGCTCGAGGAGGAGGGCTTGCCGAGGGGATCGCTGTGGGAGAGCTGCGCGATCATGCAGTACCTCTGCAACAAGCACGGGCTCGACCGCTTCTACCCGACGGACCCCGGCGAGCGGGCGATGATCGACAGCGCGATGTTCTATTTGATCGGCACGCTCTATCCGCTCGTCGCACGCGCGACCTATCCGACGCTGGGCTTCCCGCAGTATCCCGGTGAGGTCGCGACATCCGAGGCCGACGACGCGATGAAGGCTAAGGCGCAGAAGGACGCCGAGGAGGCGGTGGCCGAGCCGCTCGAGGCCTACCGGCAGTTCTTCCTGGAAGGGAAGACGTTCATCGGCGGTGACCAGCCCTCGATTGCCGACATCCGCCTCGCGGCGACGCTCGAGTTCCTGCGCGCCGTGGACTACGACTTCCCGGCCTGGGCCGAGGAGTACATGGCGGCGGTCGAGCAGGCGCTCGGCGAGGCCTACTCGGGGCCCGCCGCCGACGTGCGCGCGTTCGTTGCGGGCGCCAAGGCGCAGGCGGGCTGAGGTGGACCGTGCAGCGCTGATCGTCGTCGACGTGCAGCAGGGCTTTGACGACCCGGTCTGGGGCCCGCGGAACAACCCGGCCTGTGAGGAGAATGTCGCCACGCTGATCGACGCGTGGAGCGCGGCGGGCCAGCCGATCGTGTTCGTTCGGCACGACTCGACCGAGCCCGGCTCGCCCTTCACCCGCGGGACGCCCGGCAACGAGCTGCGGGACATCCTGTCCCGGGAGCCGGATCTGCTCGTGGCGAAGAGCGTGAACTCGGCCTTCCACGGCGAGCCCGACCTCGCCGAATGGCTGCGCGGCGAGGGCATCGAGCGCGTCGTCGTCTGCGGCGTCCAGACGAACATGTGCTGCGAGACGACGGCCCGCGTCGCCGCCAACCTCGACTTCGACATGACATTCGTCCTCGACGCGACGCACACCTTCGACCTGCCCGCCCACGACGGTGGCACGATCACCGCGGACGAGCTCGCTCGGGTAACGGCGAGCAACCTGGATCCGGAGTTCGGCCGCGTCGTGGACACGCGTCAGGCGCTGGCCGGCCTGGGAGGTGCGCCCGTCGCCCCCCAGCGCGTGCGATGAGCAGGCTCAAGCTCGACATATCGATGACACTCGACGGGTACGTCGCGGGGCCGGACCAGACGCTGGAGGAGCCGCTCGGGCGTCACGGCGAGCGGCTCCACGAATGGGTCGTCTCCACGGCCAGCTTCCGCAGCTCGCACGGCAGGGAGGGCGGCGAGACGGGCATCGACGACGAGCTCTTCACGGAGGCGCTCGCGAAAGCCGGCGCCACGATCATGGGCAGGCGCATGTTCAGCGGCGGGTCGGGCCCCTGGGAGGACGACCCGAACGCCGACGCCTGGTGGGGAGACGAGCCGCCCTTCCATCACCCCGTATTCGTGCTCACCCATCACACACGCGAGCCACTCGAGAAGCAGGGCACGACCTTCACGTTCGTAACCGACGGCATCGAGTCGGCGCTCGAGCAGGCGCGCGCGGCGGCGGGGGACAGGGACATCTCGATCGGCGGCGGGGCGGACGTTGCGCAGCAGTACCTGAAGGCCGGCCTCGTCGACGAGCTGCAGCTACACGTGGTCCCCGTGCTGTTCGGTGACGGGGTACGGCTCTTCGACGATCACGTCGCGGCGCTGCCCAGGGACCTCCAGCTCACGCGCGTCGTCGAGTCGCCCACCGGCGTGACCCACCTCAGGTACGCCGTGGCGCCTTGAGCGCGGACGGTAGCCGGGGATCAGCGAGGCGGCTGCTAGCGCGATCACCAGCGCGACCGTGCCCATGATGAACGCGGTCGTGAAGCCCGACTCGGCCGCGTAGCGGGCGCCCGGCGCGATGTTGTCGGCGACGATCGCGGCCGCGATCTGCGCTCCGAAGGCGCCGCCGACGGTGCGCATGATCGTGTTCATGCCGGTGGCCTCGCCGGTCTGGTGCTGCGGCACCGCCTCGACGATCAGGTTCGCCATCGAGGCGAACGACATGCCGATGCCGAATCCGAGCAGGACGACCGCAGCCACGACCTCCCACGGCTCCGAATGCCGGGCGGCGAGCAGGGCGAAGCTGGCGGCGGCGCTCGCGGTACCGATCAGCAGCGGCACCTTCGAGCCGACCCGCCCGGCGAGCGTGCCCGCGAGCGGGCCCGCCACGAGCATTACGAGGGCGGACGGCAGCAGGAACAGCCCCGCGCCCGTCACCCCGACGCCGAATCCGTAACCCGCCGCCTCGGGCGTCTGGACGAACTGCGGGATCAGGATGAAGGAGCCGAACATGCCGTACCCGATCAGGAAGGCGGTGAGGTTCGTGGTCCAGACGCCGCGTAGCCGCAGGAGGTCGATGTCCACCATCGGCTCGGGAACGCGCTGCTCGTAGCGCACCCAGATCGCGAGCAGCACGGCGGCCGCAGCGAACAGCCCGATGATTTGCGCAGAGCCCCAGCCCCAGCGGTTGCCCTCGCTGACGGCGAGCAGCATGCACGTCAACCCGGCCGAGAGCAGCGCGGCGCCGCCGAAGTCGATCCGCGCCGGCGACTTCACGGGCGACTCCGGGACGAACAGATGAGTCGTGATCATCGCGATGCCCACCACGACGAGCCCGAACCAGAAGATCCACCGGTACGACAGGTGGTCCACGATCACGCCGCTGAGAACGAGACCGGCGCTGCCCCCTATCCCGAAGGTGGCCGAGATGAGGCCGATCCCGGTGGCCACCCGCTCGCGCGGGAACTCGTCGCGGATGATCCCGAAGGCGAGCGGGAAGACCGCGCCGCCGGCGCCCTGCACGGCGCGCCCTGCGACCAGCAGGCCGAGGCTCGTCGACAGAGCCGCGATCACCGAGCCGAGCGCGAACAGGGAGAGCACTGCGAAGAGCGTGCGCTCCTTGCCGAAGATGTCGCCGAGGCGGCCCAGGATCGGCGTGGCGATGGACGCGCTCAGCAGGTAGACCGTGAGCACCCACGTCACCGTGGTCGGCGACGCGCCGAGCTCGTGCTGGATCTCCGGGAGCGCCGGCGCGACCATCGTCTGGAGCAGCGCATACGAGAGCGCGGCCAGGGCGAGCACGGCGAGCGTGATGTTGTAGTGCTGGCGCGGGCGATCGTCGCTCATGCGGGTGTCGGGGCCGCCTCGGCCTCGCGGACGCTGCCTCGAAGCGGCTTCTCGGGGATGAGCAGGACGAGCACGAAGGCGAGCGCCATGAGCGGCACGCCGAGCACGAAGACGGGGTGGATGGCGTGGGCGAGCTCGTGTGGTGAGGCCGACGCCGCACCGGCGGGGAGGCCGGCCGTCATCAGCGCGCCCATGACGCTCACGCCGATGGTGCCGCCCGTCGTGCGGAAGAACTGTGTCGCGCTGGTGGCGACGCCGAGCTCGCGGCTCGGCACCGTGTTCTGGACGACGAGCAGCAAGTTCTGCATCACGAGACCCAGACCGAGCCCGAGCACGATCATCGCCAGCGTGGCGGCGCCGCGCGTCGAGCCCGTGTCGATTCCGGCCAGCAGCCCGAAGCCGGCAGCCATGACGAGCGGTTCCGACACGATCGCCCAGCGATAGCGCCCCGTGCGGGCGATCAGCTGACCGCTGCCGACGCTCGCGCCGACGAGCCCGAGCATCAGCGGCGTGAGCACGAGTCCGGCGTTGGTGGCCGAGCCGCCGAGAACGCCCTGCACGAACAGCGGCACGAACATGATCGCACCGAACATCCCGACGCCGACGGCGAACGAGGCGCAGACCGCGGCGCTGAAGGTGCGCAGCCTGAACAGCGAGACGGGAACGATCGGGTTGGGCGCCCTGCGCTCGTGCCAGGCGAGGAGGCTCAGCGTGGCGAACCCGACCGCGAACAGCACTGCGATCTCAGCCGCTCCCCCCGGCGACTGCTCACCGGCGCGTACCGTGCCGAGCAGGACGCAGGCGACGCCCGCCGCCAGGAGGCCGGCGCCGGTGTAGTCGACGTCGCCGCCGCGCTCGGGGTGAGGCGGGATGCGGAGCGTCGCGAGGACGACGACGAGCGCGACCACCCCCACCGGGAGCGACACGAAGAAGACCCAGCGCCAGTCCGCGTGGTCGGCGATCCAGCCGCCGCTGAGCGGGCCGAGCACCGACGCGAGCCCGAACACGGCGCCGGTGAGCCCCTGCCAGCGGCCTCGGTCCGAAGGCGGGATCAGGTCGCCGATCACGGCCATGGCAAGCGGGATCAGCGCGCCGGCGCCGAGGCCCTGGATCGCGCGGGCGACGATCAGCTGAGTCATCGATCCCGCGGTGCCGCCCACGATCGCCCCGGCCATGAAGACGACGATGCCGAAGGCGAAGAACGGCCTGCGGCCGTGGATGTCGGACAGCCTGCCGTAGACCGGGACGGTCACCGTCGAGCCGAGCATGTACGCCGAGAACACCCACGAGTAGTGCGCCAGGCCGCCGAGGTCCTCGGTGATGCGCGGAAGCGCGGTGGCGACGATCGTCTGGTTGAGCGCGGCCAGGAGCATGCCGAGCAGGACGCCCGAGAGCGCCAGGATCGTCGCGCGCGGCGACAGCAGGTACCCCGGCCGCGGCTGGGTCACAGCTCCTCGATTACAGCTGCGAGCCGACGCAGCAGCTCGGCGGCGATCTCCTGCTCGTGAGGCTCGAGCGCCTCGGCAATGCGGGCGCGGCCGGCCGCGTACTCGCGCTCCTTCTTGGCGAGGGCGGTGCGGCCGGCTGCGGTCAGCGATATCACCACCGCGCGGCGGTCGGTCGGATCCTCCACGCGCGAGACGAAACCGCGCTGGAGAAGGCCGTCGACGAGGCGCGTGGCGGTCGGCGGTGCGATGCCGGCGAGCTCGGCGAGCTCGCGGTTGGTCCGCGGGCCGGGCGCGAGCGGCTCGAGGAGGTGGTACTGAGCGATTGAGAGCCCGCGGGGAGAGGGATCGCGCGCAGCGCGACCGCGCGCCCGACGCGCGGCCTTGAAGAAATCGCGCAGCGCCTCGGTCAGCTCGAGCTGAGCCGATCCAGGCGTTTCTGCTTTCCGGCGCATGGCCACGCCGGAAGACGTTAGCAGTGTATTAGTTGTCTACCTAAGAATTGAGCGGGAGCTCTTCCTGGAGCGTCTCGAGCACGTGATCGGCCCCGGCCTCGCGGAGCGCGGCTGCGTCGAAGTGCCCGGTAGCCACGCCGATCGCCGTGCAATCGACCGCGTGGGCCGCGCTGATGTCGAGCGGCGTGTCGCCCACCACGAAGATGTCGCGGTTCGGCACGTCGGACCCGAGCATCGCCTCGCCGCGCTCGACGGCGCGGCGTACGATGCCGGGGCGATCGACGCCGGCCGTGGCGTACGCGCCGAACGTGAACCAGCGGTTCAGGTCACCGCGGGCAAGCTTCACAGCCGCGGCGCCGTCGCCGTTGCCGGTGATGAGGCCGAGCAGGTGGCCGTCGCGGCTGAGCTGCCGCAGGCGCTCCGGCACGCCCGGGAGCACGCGGTAGCCCTTGCTCTCGGCTATGGCCTCCGGCAGGTGCTCGAGCCGCCGCTGGATCAGCTGGGCCAGCTCGCGCGCGGTCGGCTTGCGGCCGATCACGGCCTCGAACGTCTTCGAGCCCACGTCCGGGTCGGTCATCCCGGCGTCCGTGAACTGGCCGATGTCGGCCGGGATGCCGTGCAGCTCCTCGAAGGCGCGCCTCCACGCCACCGCTCCCGCCCCTCCGGTCGAGACGAGCGTGCCGTCGATGTCGAACAGGAGGATGCGAGGCGATTCCGACACGGCCTCAGGATATGCGCCGCTCGCATCCGCCCGCGATCCGGGATCATTTGGAGGAGATGGCCACCCTGCCAAGGACGGAGCATCGAGTGGCCCGCAGCCTTGCGGAGACGCTCGATCCGGACGAGGCCCTCGCGCGGGCGCTCGAGGCGATCGGCGAGGGGCTCGGCTGGCGGCTGGGCGCCGCGTGGGAGCCACGCGTCGAGGCGCCGGACGAGCTCGTGTGCGTCGAGACGTGGTGTGCCCCCGGGGTGGACGATTCGGAATTCGTGACCCTGTCGAGGAGCATCACGCTCGAGCCGGGGGAGGGGCTGCCGGGGAGGGTGTGGCTCTCGGGGGAGCCAGCCTGGGTCAAAGACGTGCAGGACGACAAGAACTTTCCTCGGGCCGCGTCGGCGCGGCGCGCCGGCCTGCGATCCGGCTTCTGCTTTCCGCTTCGTAGCGGGCGTGGGATTCTCGGGGTGGTCGAGTTCTTCACCGGCGAAGACCGCGAGCTCGACACCGAGCTGCTGGAGACGATGGCCATGCTCGGCGACCAGATCGGCCAGGCCATCGAGCGCCGCCGCGACGCCGAGCATCTGCGCGCGGCACGTACGCGTCACCAGGCGATGCTGGACGTCGCGCTCGACTGCGTCATCACGATCGATGACCACGGCCGCGTCCTCGAGTTCAACCCCGCGGCGGAGCAGACCTTCGGCTACAGCCAGGAGGAAGCCGTCGGGCAGGACATGGCGAGCCTCATCGTGCCGCCTGAGCTGCGCGAGCGTCATCGCCACGGGTTCGCGCGCTACCTCGAGACGAACCAGCCCGAGGTGCTCGAGAGGCGGCTCGAGCTGACGGGCATGCGCGCGGACGGATCGACGTTCCCCGTCGAGCTCACGATCACGAGGATCGACCTACCCGACCAGCAGGGGTTCGCCGGCTACGTGCGCGACATCACCGACCGCAAGGCGGCCGAGGAGGAGCTGCGCGCCTCACGTGCGCGGATCGTCGAGGAGGCCGACGCAGCCCGGCGCCGCTTGGAGCGCGATCTCCACGACGGCGCCCAGCAGCGGCTCGTTGAGCTGGCGATGGACCTCCAGATGGCGCGCGGGCGCATCGACACGAATCCGGCGGAGGCAGCCGAGTTCCTCGACGCGGCCGTGGAGGCGCTCGCGGAGGCAACCGCCGAGCTGCGCGAGCTCGCGCGCGGGATCCATCCGGTGGTCCTGACCGAAGGCGGCCTGCGACCCGCGCTCCAGACGCTCGCCGAGCGCTCGAGCATCCCGGCGAAGCTGACATCGGTTCCCGATCGCCGTTTCCCCGCTCCGGTCGAGTCCGCCGCATATTTCGCGGTCGCCGAGGCGCTTACGAACGCGGCACGCTACTCGCAGGCGAGCTCGGTGGAGGTGCGCGCCTCGCATAGCGACGGCACGCTTCGCATCGAGGTGCAGGACGACGGGCGCGGCGGGGCCAATCTGCTCGGCTCCGGCCTGGGCGGAATCGCCGACCGAATCGCGGCAGTCGACGGCAAGATGATCGTTCGCAGCCCAGCCGGCCGCGGAACCCTCCTGAGAGCAGACATCCCAACGGCGTAGGGGTCAGACCCCCTAAGCGCGCTCGACTCAAGGGGTCAGACCCCTTAAGCGTGGTCGACTCAAGGGGTCAGACCCCTTAAGTCGGGGGGACTTAGATTTCGAGGCGCTGGTCTTCCAGGTCCAGCTCCCGCTCCAGCACGTGCAGCACCTCGTCAGAGATCGCGCCCTCGTTGCGTAGCTCGATGACGCGCCGGCGCTGCGCCTCGAGCACCTCGCGCACCAGGCGCTGGTACGCGAACGAGCGCTCGTCGAGGTCGCCGTCGTCGCCGTCGCGCTCCAGCTCGCCCGCTCGCTGGCTGAGGCGGCGGTCGCGGAACTCGTACAGCCTGATCATCCGGTCCACGGTGTCCTCGCGCGTCCAGTCCTCCTCGCCCAGCCGGCGGAGCTCCTCGATCGCGGCTGTCGCGGCCTCGCGGCGCGCGTGCAGCTCCTCGCGCTCGGCCAGGCCGTCGTCCTCGATGCCGAGGCGGCGGATCAGGTACGGCAGCGTGAGGCCCTGCCCGACGAGCGTCGCGAAGATCACGGCGAGCGTCAGGAAGATCAGCAGGTCGCGCTCGGGAAAGTCGTGCGGCAGCGCCAGCGCCGCCGCCAGCGAGACCGATCCTCGCAGTCCGCTCCACGCAGGCACCAGCCTCAGCCGCCAGCCGACCCGGCGCGCGACCTGCGAGGGGCGCCTGTCGAGAGCGCGGATGACGTAGGGCATCGTGTTCGACCACACGAGCCGGGTCCCGATCACCACGGCGCTCACGAGCGTGGCCAGCGCGATCAGCTCGAGGGCCGAGCGGTCCTGCGTGGACAGGATGCTCGGCAGCTGCAGGCCTACCAGCACGAACAGGACCGCGTTCAGAAGGAACACGAGCACCTCCCAGAACGCGTAGCCGCGCAGGCGTGACGCCGGCGTCGAGAGCCTCGGGGAGCGATAGCCGACGATGACCCCGACGGTCACGGCGGCGAGCACGCCCGAGACCCCGATCTCCTCGGCCGGTATGTAGGCGATGTAGCCGGCCGCCAGCGACGTCACGACGCCGACCATGTCGTCGCCCACCAGCAACTTGAGCGCCTTCACGACCAGGAGCGCGGCCACCAGGCCAACCGCGATGCCGCCGATCACGTTGACCACGAAGTCGCCGCTCGCGTCGAGCAGGTCGAAGCTCGCCCCGGCGGCAGCGCTCACTGCGGTCCGGTAGATGACCAGCGCCGTGCCGTCGTTCACGAGGCTCTCGCCCTCGATCACAGCGGTGACGCGGCGCGGGACCCCGAGCCGGCGCGTGATTGCCACGGCTGCGAGCGGATCGGTGGGGGAGACGATCGCTCCAAGCGCGAAAGCGGCGGCCCACGGCAGCCCATCGATCGCCGCATGCGCCACCACGGCGACGGAGCACGTCGTGACCAGCACGAGCCCGATCGAGGTGAGCACGATCGGCCGCATGGCGGCGCGTAGCTCGCGCACGGAGGAGGTGTACGCCGCGTTGAAGAGGAGCGGGGGCAGGAAGATGAGCAGCACGATGTCCGGGTCGAGCCGGACGTCCGGCACCCCGGGCGCAAAGCCGACCAGGCTGCCTCCGATCACCAGCAATATCGGATAGGGCGTTCCGAGGACGCGCGCGAGCGCGGTCAGCGCCGCGACCGTTACCAGCAGGAAGAGGACGACGAGCTCGATGTGCTCCATGTCAGGGTTGGCTGAGCACCTCGGCGCCGTTGGCGCTCGTCAGGAGCACCACCCGGCGCCGGCCGCCACCGGGGTAGTGCACGATGCAGCGCCGCACGGAATGAGCGGGCTTCGGCACCCGGCCCGAGCAGTGCACGAAGGCGCTCTCGTCGTTGCGCGCGCCGAAGTAGCGGCGCGCAAGCAGTCGCTCGGCGGCGCCCGTTCGCACCGGATGCTTCGAGAGGATGTCGAGGTGCGGAGGCGAGGCGCTCCCGCGGGCCAGTTCCTCGTCGGCGCCGCCGGCGCGGAGCGCCAGGATGATCGCGACCGCGAGCACGGCCAGGGCCGCGCCTCCGAACGCAACCGGCGTCAGCGACGGGCGCGGTCGCAGCCCGGGGCCGCCGTCCTCGACGAACCGGTAGCCGCAGCGCGAGCAGCGGCGCGCCCCGGCCGCCGCCGGCGCGTCGCAGCTCGGGCAGGTGGTGTCGGTCATGGCCGGTTCCGGAGGGTGCGGAAGGTGATCGAGTAGCGCCGCTCCTTGGTTGCCGGTATCGAATGCTCCCAGGAACGGCGAGCTTCGCCAGTCAGCACGTAGCCGGAGCGCGGCTCGAGCGGCACCTCCCAAACGCGCCGCTTCTCCCGCTTGCCGCGCTGGAACCGCAGTCGAGCGGAGCCACACAGCGAGATCCCGATGACCGTGTCGAACGCGGGGGCGTCACGGTGCCAGCCGATCATCGCCCCGGGCGGATAGTGCTGAACGAGGATCTCGACGAGCTCCTCGGGGTCGTGACCGGCGAGCTCCGCCGCCCGCGTCCGCGCCGGGAGCAGCCAGCCCGGAACGGGCTCACCCGGCTTCGGCGTACGCGACTCGTAGTCGTAATCGAGCCCGTAGTGGCGCCCGGTGCGCTTCGCGGCCTGACCGTGCAGCACGATCGGGTCGAACCGCAGCGTCTCGAACTCGCGGAGCAGCTCGACCTCCTCCTCGACCGCAAGGAGCTCGGGCCGATAGACGATGCCCTGCGGCTCCTCGACGGGCGCGCGTGCCACTCGACCGAGGCTACTCAGCTACGCCGGCCGCGGTCGCCGATCCAGTAGCGCGGGCCGGGGCCGCCGTGCCACTCGACCGAGGCTACTCAGCTACGCCGGCCGCGGGTCGCCGATCCAGTAGCGCGGGCCGGGGCCGCGGGCCGCGGCGCGGTCGCCCGGGTTCGCCAGCTGGCAGCGGCCCAGGGAGAGGCAGCCGCAGCCGATGCAGTCGGTCAGCCCGGCCTTCAGCCGCTCGAGCTCGGCGATCCGCTCGTCGATGCGGCTGCTCCACGCGGTCGACAGCTTCGCCCAGTCCGTGCGGGTCGGCACGCGGTCGGCGGGGAGCTTGTCGAGCTCCTCGCGGATCTCGTCGAGGCTCAGCCCGACCCGCTGCGCGAACACGATGAAGGCGACGCGCCGGATCACCGCCCGCCTGAAGCGGCGGTGTCCCGACGACGCGCGCTCGGAGCCGATCAGCCCGCGCTCCTCGTAGAAGCGAAGGGCCGAGGTCGCCACGCCGCTTCGGCCGGCCACCTCGCCGATGGTGAGCATCTCGGGCACGCCGACGATCGAAGCACAGAACGCGCTTGACTTCAAGTGCACTTGAAGATGCATCATGTCCGGCATGACAGTTCATGCACTGGAAAACGCGAGGGTCACGGGCAGCGTCGCGATGGACGCGCTGGTGGGCGAGGTGGGCAACTGGAAGGGCGTGGAGGTGATGCCGGAGCCGCGCTTCGGAGGCCCGATGTTCCAGCTCGGCCGCCGTCAGCTCGGGCACCTGCACGACGCCGGCGAGCGCGGTGCCTTCGCCGACATCCCGCTTCCGCGCGCGCTTCGCGATGAGCTGATCGCCGCCGGCCGCGCCCGCCCACATTCGGCGATGCCGGACTCGGGCTGGCTCACCGTGCCGGTTCGCACGGCTGCCGACCTCTCAGGAGCGGTGGAGGTCTTCCGGCTGGCCTACGAACGCGTAACGCGCAAGGCCCGGCGCCCGCTATCCGCCGCATCCGAGACCGTCATCCCGGGCGTGATCGCGTCGCCGGCGACACCGCTTCCATTCGCCCCGACGCTCACCACACGCGCCTTCCTGCTCGAGCGGAGCGCGGGCGACATTCAGGTCTACAACTCGCCGGCAGCGGCCTTCGAGGCCTCGCGGCAGTACCTGGCGCACGGCCACGAGGCCGCCTTTGGGAATGCGCCGGCGCCGCTGTTCGTGCACACGGCCGATCACGACGCAGTCGCGGAGCACCTTGACGTACGCGCCGCGTTTTCGCGGCGGCATATGCTGGGCGACGACTTCGAGGTGATCCCGATCCCGGGCCACACCCCCGGCGCGACCGCCTACCTCTTCGACACGGGACAGCACCGGGCGCTCTTCACGGGCGACACGATCCACCTCCGCGACGGCGAGTGGCGCGCCGCGCTGCTCGACTCGAGCGACCGCGAAAGCTACATCGAGAGCCTGCTGCTGATCCGCGACCTCGACTTCGACGTCCTCATCCCGTGGGCCGCGAGCGCGGGCGAGCCATACCACGCGGTCACGAGCCACGCGGACGCGCGTCGCCGCATCGACGCGATCATCCGGCGGCTCCGGGACGGCGAGAGCGGCTAAAGACGAGCACTGACGGCGTGATTCCTCAGCGCTGTCTTTCGCCGCGTAGCTCCGCGGCGATCCGCTCGAGCTCCTCCGGCGCGCCCGACATGATCGTCCGGGCGTGCTCGGTCACGAGCTCGACCGGCCAGTCCCACCACGCCGCGCGCAGGAGCCGCTCCACGTCGTGGTCCTCGTAGCGGCGGCGGATCACGCGCGCCGGGTTGCCGCCGACGATCGCGTACGGCGGGACGTCCGCCGCGACCACGCTGGCGGCCGCGACGATCGCGCCGTGGCCGATGGTCACGCCCGGTAGCACGAGCGCCTGGTAGCCGAGCCAGACGTCGTTCCCCACGACGGTGTCGCCACGGCTCGGCGCACCCATCACGAGATCCATCGTCCGCTCCGCCCAGGGCTCGCCGAAGATCCCGAACGGGAACGTCGAGGGCCCGAGGTCGGCGTGGTTCGCGCCCGGCATGAGGAACCGCACGCCCGAGGCGATCGCGGAGTAGCGCCCGATGATCAGCCGCTCCGGCCCGACGGCGTACAGGAACGCGTTCCGTTCGAAGCCGAGCGGGTCGTCAGCGTCGTCGTAGTAGGTGTACTCGCCGACCTCGATCCGCGGGTCCGTCACGAGCGGCCTCAGGTACACCACCCGGTCGTGGCCGGCGACCGGGTGGAGCACCTTCGGGTCCGGGGCGCCCGACACGGGCGCGAGCCTAGCTCTCGCTGTCGGCTGTCGCCACGCGGCCCGGCAGCGACGGCTCCACGCGGAGCAGCCGCGCCGGCCAGGTGGGGAGCCACCAGTTCCAGCGTCCCATCAGCGCGATCACCGCAGGCACGATCAGCGCCCTGATCACCGTCGCGTCGAGCAGGATCCCGGCCCCAAGCCCGGTGGCGAACATCTTCAGGTCCGTGCCGGGACCGGAGGCCATCGCGACGAAGGTCAGGAACAGGATCAGCGCCGCGCTCGTCACGAGCCGGCCCGTGCGCCCGATGCCGATGATCACCGCCTGCTCGGTCGAGCCTGTGCGGTCGAACTCCTCGCGCATCCGGGACAGGATGAACACCTCGTAGTCCATCGAGAGCCCGAACAGGAACGCGAAGATCATCAGCGGCATCCAGGACGGGATCGAGCCCGTGGCCTGGATGTCCCAGATCGCCTCCGACCCGTAGCCGTGCTGCCACACGAGCACGAGCACGCCCCAGGCGGCGACGACACTCAGGATGTTGAGCAAGATCGCCTTCGCCGGCAGGAGCAGCGAGCGGAACGCCCGGGCCAGCAGGATGAAGGTCGTGATCGCGATCAGCGCAATCATCAGCGGGAAGCTGCCGTAGACCGCGTCGATGAAATCGGCGTTCGACGCAGGCTGGCCGCCTACCAGGACGTCCGGTCCGACCGCGTGCGCCGCGTCGCGGACGCCCTCGAGCGTGGTCTCACCCTCGGAGGTGCCGCTGTCCGGAACGGGAACCGCCTCCACAAGCGCGGTGCCGTCGCGGCGCCACTGGGGGCTGTCCGGGGCCACCGCGCCGTGGATTCCCTCCACACCGGCGACCGCGTTCGCCACCGCGCCCGGATCGGTGCTGCCCTCCACGAGGACCTCGTGCGGCAGGAGCGCGCCCTCTCCGATCCCGGACTTCTCGAGCGCCACGAGGCCGGTCTTGGCGTCGCCCGACTTCGCCACCGTGTCGGCATCCGAAGCGCCGAGCTGGAGATCGGTGGCCGCGAGCACGAGCGCGAGGACGATCGCCATGCCGACGCCGGCCGCCACCCAGCGGCGGCGCGCGACGAACGTGGCCCAGCGCGTCCAGGCGCGGCTGGCCTTGTCGTCGGTGCGGCGGTGCGGCCAGTCGAGCCGCGAGCCCGCCTTCGCGAGCACCACCGGGAGCAGTGTGATCGCCACGAGCACCGACACCAGCGGGATCAGCATGCCGCCGTAGCCCATCGAACGCAGGAAGGGCAGCGGCAGCGCGATCAGCGCCAGCAGGCCGATCGCGACCGTGATGCCGCTGAAGACAACCGCGCGCCCGGCCGTCTCCATCGCCTTCTGAACCGCCTCGTCGCCGCTCCGCCCGTGCGCCCGCTCCTCGCGCCAGCGCGACACCACGATCAGCGAATAGTCGATCGCGATACCGAGGCCGAGCAGCGCGATCAGGAACTGCACGATCGGCGAGACGGAGGTGAGCTCGGTGAGCCCGAGCAGTAGCAGGAACGTGGTCATGATCGACACGACGGCCATGACGATCGGCACGATCGCAAGGGCCGACGCGAACACGAACAGCAGCACCGCGAATGCGCCGAGCCCGCCGAGCACGGCCTCGAGCAGCAGCCCAGGGCCGTCGCTGTCCGCCCCGCTGTCCTCGAACAGCGCGTCGAAGCCGGTCAGGTGTACCGGTTGGCCGGCGACCGTTGTGCCCCTGAGCGCGGCGCTCGCCGCCTTCTCGGCTCTGGGGTTCTCGCCGAACGCGGAGTCCGGATCGGGCGTCGGGTAGATCAGCGCGTAGGTCGTGCGCCCGTCCTTCGACACGAACGTCTTGTCGCCGGTCGAGGCGTAGGACGCGAGCCGCGAGCCGGGCAGCGCCTGCTCGAGCTTCCGATCCATCTTGGCGAGGTCGGCCTTGACGGCGGGCGACTCGGCGCTCGTGCCCTGCGGGAGCGTCACCACCGGCACCAGCGGCATCGTGTCGCCGCCCGTGCCGCGGTAGTGCTGGGCGATCGCCTGGTTCGTCTCCCAGCCCTCCTTGTTCGGGACGGAGAACTCCGGGTCAAGGGCATCGGTGGCGGGACCGGCCGCCATGACGCCGGCGATCGTCAGGACGATCCAACTGAGTACGACGGTGCGCTTGTGGGCAAGGACCCAGCGTGTCAGCGAGGACAAGGTGCCACCTCCGGCATGTGGGGTTGCTTCTTAGGCGAGATCATTACAGAGCGAAACAATTTACACCATAAATAGGTTCTCGATGTAAGCTTTGTGTTAATGCCTGAAGAAAAGAATGAGCTTCGTATCGAGGCACCGGTTGCGAGCACGCCGCCGCGCAGCGTCGGGTTCCTGATTTCGCAGCTGGGTTTCTTCTCTTCCAAGGGCTTCATGGATGCGCTGGCGCCGATCGGGCTCGATCCCCGCGAGTTCCTGCTGATGCGCTTCGTTGCGGCCGATGAGGGGCAGTCGCAGCAGGCGCTGGCGGAGCGCCTCGCGATTCCCGCGAGCCGCATGGTCGCGCTTGTCGATCGCCTCGAGGAAGCGGGGTTCGTCGAGAGGCGACCCGACAAGGACGACCGCCGCGTGCGGCGGCTCCACCTCACCAGGAAGGGGCGGGGGGTGCTGGAACGGGCCGGAAAGATAGCCATCGACTATGAGACCCGCCTGTGCGCCGGAATTAATCGCGAGGAGCGCGAGCAGCTGATCGACCTGCTCCAGAAGCTCCAGGCGAGCCAGACGCAGCTGCGCGGCGTGCACCCGGGACTCGGCCGGGATGCCGCTGAGCCGGCCGACTCCTAGGCCGGGCTGCCGCGTTCGAAGCGGTAGCCGATGCCGGGCTCGGTGATCAGATGCCTGGGGTGCGAGGGGTCGGGCTCGAGCTTCCGGCGCAGCTGCGCCATGTACACGCGCAGATAGTTCGTCTCGATCTCGTACTGGGGGCCCCACACCTCCTGAAGGAGGTCGCGCTGGGAGACGAGCTTTCCCTCGTGCCGGACGAGCACCTCGAGCACGTGCCATTCGGTCGGCGTGAGCCGTACCGGGCCGGCCGAGGTGGACGCCTGCTTCGAGGCGAGGTCGACCGTGAAGCTCTCCGTCTCGACCACGGGCGCCTCCGGATCGGTGCCGCTCCGCCTGAGGGCCGCACGGAGGCGCGCCAGCAGCTCATCCATGCCGAACGGCTTGGTGATGTAGTCATCCGCGCCGACGTCCAGGGCCACGACCTTGTCGCCCTGGCCGGTGCGGGCGGACAGGACGATGATGGGCGCGGTGCTCCAGCCGCGGAGGCCTTCGATCACGTCGTTCCCATCCATGTCGGGCAGCCCGAGATCGAGGATCACCACATCCGGCGGATTGCTCGCCGCGGCCGCCAGGGCCGCCATACCGTCGCCTACCGCCGTCACCTCGTAGTCGCGCGCGCGCAGGTTGATGGCCAGCGCCTGGCGGATTGCCCGCTCGTCGTCCACCACGAGCACGTGCGTCATTGAGCCAGGGGCAGCCGCAGGCGCATGGTCACCCCGCCGCCCTCCGACCCGTCGGCGATCAGCGCCCCGTCCATCGCCTCGGTGAAGCCCCGCGCCACGGTCAGGCCCAGTCCCGCGCCCCGGGTGCCGTCACCCGAGCGCTCGAAGGGCCGGAAGAGACGCTCGCGCTCGGCTGCGGGCACCCCTGGCCCGTGGTCCACGACCTTGATCCGGGCGCTCATCTCGCCGGCCGTGGCGGTCACCTCGACCGGACCGCCGCCTCCATGCCGTACGGCGTTCTCGAGCAGGTTCGCCATCACGCGCTCGAGCAGACCCGGGTCGGCTCTCACGAGCGGTAGATCCTCAGGCACATCGACGGCGACGGCGTCGCGCGCCCCCGGAACCGCGAGGAGCGCCGCAGAGATGACCTCGTCGAGCGCCACCGGCACGGGCCGGACGCTGAGCACACCTGCCTCCAGCCGGCTGGCGTCGAGGAGGTTCTCGACGATCGCGTCGAGCCGGTCGGCGGACTCCTCGATCGCGCCCAGGAGCTCGCGGCGCTGCTCTTCCGACCAGTCGACATCGGTCTGCCTCAGCGTGCTGACCGACGCCTTGATGCCGGCGAGCGGCGTCCTGAGGTCGTGTCCCACGGCCGCGAGCAGGGCGGTCCGCTGACGGTCCGCGGCTGCCAGCTCGCGCGCCTGGCCCGCGCGCTCGCTCAGCCGCTGGCCCTGGTAGGCGGTCTCCGCGGCCGCGGCGAACGCCTGCAGCACGCGCTGGTCCTCTGCGAACAGTGCCGGCCCGCGGCCGATCAGGCGGAGCTCGGTGCCGATGGGCACGTCGAAGCGGAGCGGCGCCGCCTCGCCCGGGGGCGCCCAGCCGGCGTTCTCCACGTCGACCCAGTCGCCCGAAGGGTGCTGGCGCGCGCTCAGCGTCACCGACTCCATGCCGAACGTGCTGCGGGCACGTTCGAGCACGTGCCGCAGCGTGTCGCCATGCTCGAAGTCGCTTTGCGCGAGCCCGGAGAGCGTCTCCGCCTGCTTCGCAGCGTGCTCAGCCGCGCGCGCTCGACGCGCGGCCGCCTCCACGGCCCAGCTCACCACCGCCGCGACGATCAGGAACACCACGAGCGCCAGGGCCTGCTCGCCCTGCGCCACCTGCAGCGTGTGCTCGGGCTTGACGAAGAAGTAGTTGATCAGGAAGGCCGCAGCGATCGCGCTCGCGATGGCCAGCGCCATTCCCCCTATCACCGCGACGATCACCACCGCGAGCAGATACAAGAGCACCTGGCTCTCGAGCGAGAAGGTCTCCCGCGTGCTCGCGAGGAGCAGCGTCAAGAGCGGCAGTCCGACCACCGCCACCACCGCGCCGACGATGTGCCTGCGACGCCCGAGGCCTCCCACGGGCGCGCGCGGAGGCACGACGGGGTCCGCGAGCAGGTCGTCCGCCCGCACGTAGCTGACTCGCTCGGTGGGAGTGCTCATGGCTCCGGCGCCCCGATCACCCAGGGCACGCTCGTCACCGTCACCCATGGCTCGAAGTGCAGCCGCGCCTTGAGTCGCAGTGCGGTCTGGTTGTGAAGCAGGTTGTGCCACCAGTGGCCCACTACGTATTCAGGAATGATGATGGAGATCACCTCGCCGGGAAAGTCGCGCCGCAGCTGGCGCACGTACAGCAGCACAGGCCGAACGGTCTCGCGGTACGGCGATTCGATCACGACGAGCGGGACCGGCACTCCCCGCTGCTCCCATTCGGCGGCGAGCGGGTCGTCGGCGCCGCCTGCGGCGACGGTGACGGCGCGAATGCTGGCGGGCGCTGTCGCCTGGGCGAACGCGAGCGCGCGCAGCGTCGGCGCGAGCAGGTTCGAGACGAGCACCACGGCGTGCACCTGAGCGGGCAGGGCGACCCCGGAGGGCGCGGCCTGGAGATCGTGGGTGAACTCGCGGTAATGCGTGGCGATCGCCTTCATCCCGAAGAAGATCACCGGCGCGGCCAGCACCACGATCCACGCGCCCTGGGCGAACTTGGTGACCAGGACGATCACGAACACGAGGCCGGTCGCGACCGCCCCCATGCCGTTGATGAGCTGCTTGCGGCGGAGCGCGGGCCGCTCGGCGCCCGCCGCGCCGCGCAGCTCGCCGGCCCAGTGGCGGACCATGCCCGCCTGGCTCAGCGTGAACGACAGGAACACGCCCAGGATGTAGAGCTGGATGAGGCGCGTGACCTCGGCGTTGAACGCCACGATCAGCATCGCCGAGAGGCCCGCGAGCGCCAGGATCCCGTTCGAGAACACGAGCCGGTCGCCGCGATGAACGAGCTGGTGGGGCAGATAGCCGTGGCGTCCGAGCAGCGACGAGAGCACCGGGAAGCCGTTGAACGCGGTGTTGGCGGCGAGCACGAGGATCGCGGCGGTGAAGCCCTGGAGCAGGAAGAAGATGGCGCCGTCGCCGAAGGTCGCCAGGCCGATCTGGCTCAGGGCGGTGCGCTGAGTCTCCCCGTGGAAGCCCACCAGCGCAGAGGGGTCCTCGGCCATGTGGACGTGCGACGCGATCGCGAGCGCCGTGATTCCGGCGAACATGGTGATGGCGAGCACGCCCATGATCGCGAGGGTCGTCGCGGCGTTGCGGCTCTTGGGCGGCTCGAAGCCAGGGATCCCGTTCGACACGGCCTCCACCCCGGTGAGCGCCGTGCAACCGGAGGCGAACGCGCGCAGCACCAGGAACACGGTCAGCAGCCCGCCGGTCTCCGCGGTTTGGCGCAGCCCGTAATGCGCGCTTTCGGCGGTGATGCCGTCGCCGAAACCGATCTTCACGAACGCCACCGCGAGCATGACGTACACGGCCGCCACGAACCCGTACGTGGGGATCGCGAAGGCGCGCCCGGATTCCTTCACGCCGCGCAGGTTCGCCGTCGTCAGGATGGCCACGCATCCGAGCGAGAGGGCCACAGCGTGGTCGGCGAGCGAAGGGATCGCGCTCGTGATCGCCGCCACTCCGGCGACCACCGACACCGCGACGGTGAGCACGTAGTCGATCAGCAGGCTGGTGGCCGCGACGAGCGATGCGTCCTCGCCGAGGTTGTCACGGCTGACGGTGTAGGCGCCGCCGCCGTTCGGATACGCGTAACACGTCTGCCGGTAGGAGGCGACGACTATCGCGAGCAGCAACACCACCGCCGCGGCCACCCACGGGGTGAGGTGGAGGAGCGCAAGCCCGCCGAGGCCGAGCACCAGCACGATCTGCTCGGTGGCATATGCGACGGACGAGAGCGGGTCGGAGCAGAAGACCGGGAGCGCGAGGCGCTTCGGCAGGAGCGTCTCTCCGAGGCGGTCCGAACGAAGAGGCTTGCCAACGAGCAGGCGCGAGACGGTGCCGGCGTTCGAGGCCATACCTGGATTCAACGCCGCTCATGCGGTCCTCCAGGAAACATTGACGCGCCCTTGACGCATGCCCGGGACCCCTTGATGCTCCCTTGACGCGTGAGCACCGCTGTCGTCATCCGCCCGGGCGAGGGCGTCCGATTCGGGAACGTCGAGTTCCTCGGCCTGAGCGAGCATTCGCCGCGCCTGAACGTCAGCGTGATCACCATGGCGCCGAACGCGGACGGGCCGGAGAGCCACGTGCATTCGGACGAGGACGACGTCTTCTACATCCTCGACGGCGAGCTGACCTTTCTCCTTGACGAAGGCGACGTGTCGGCACCCACGGGCACGTTCGTGCTCGTGCCGCCGGGTGTAAAGCACACCTTCCGCAATGCGCTCGACCAGCCCACGCGCGTGTTGAACATCCACACGCCCGCGGGCTTCGACCGCAGGCTTCTCGCGAGCGACTGACTACCGTTCAGCTCGTGGGACTCACACCATCATCAGGCGGACCGCCCTCGCGGCGTGGCCGCGAGCGCCGCGCCTACCAACTCGCGCTCGCGGGGAGCGCCGCCGCCACGGTGGCCGTGGTGGGCTTCGTGCTCGCGATCTTCGACGTCATGGGCTTCGGCATCCCGTTCATCGCCGCCGTCGTGGCCCTGGTCTGCGCGCTCCTGTTCCGACGCACTGTGTCCTAGGACCGCGCGCAGGGGCGCCGGAATCAGCGCGGCGCGGCGATGACCAGCATGAACGCCAGCATCCGGACCACGACCTCGAACGCGCCGCCGCCGACGGCGTCGCCGAACACGATGATCCCTGCGGGGATGGCCGAGGCGTTGCCAGCCACGGAGGTGACGGCAATCACGGGCACCGCCTGGCCGATCTGAAGCGATCGCGCCGAGGCGAAGAACGCCACGACGCCGCCGACTAGCGCCACGTAGAGGTAAGGGCTCAGGAACACCTCCGCGACGGTGGTGTCGACCTTGCCGCTCAGGGCCTTCACCGCCACGTGCGTGGTGGTGAAGAGAAGCCCCCCGAGACACCCAGCAGGAGGCCGTGGTGCGACTTCCGGCGCTGGTTCCGGCACGACAGGATGAGCGCGACACCGACGGCGGCGATAGCGGCCTCGAAAGCCAGCATCGCGGCCACGGAGTAGTCCGCGCTGTTCTGGCCCGAGCGGGCCTCGCCGGTGATAGCGAGCATCGCGAGGCCAGCGGCGGTGAGGATCACGCCCCGCCCACTGGCGCCGCTCCAGGTGGAAGCCGAAGAAGCGCTCCGCCACGACGCCGAGTACGACAAGAGGAGAGCCCCGCCGGGGCGGGGCTCTCCTGAATCCCAACCGGTGTGGCTAGCGCGCTACTGCAGCCACTGCTTGACCTTGTCCTCGTTGTCCTTGACCCAGTCCGCTCCGGCCTCGTCCGGGTCCTGCTTGTCCCCGGCGATCGCCTTCGCGACCTTCTCCTGGTCGTCGTTCGTGAGCTTCATCTTCTTCAGCACGTCGTACGCGGGCGACCCGCTGTCCGCGAACTTCTTCGAGAACAGCTTGTTGATGATCGTCACGTCGTACTCGCACTTGTACTGCTCGGGATCGCCGCCTTCCTTCGCGTCGTCCTTGCAGTCCTTGTTCGCGTCGGTACGCGGCGGCAGCTTCACCTCGGCCAGGTCGTACTCCTGGTTCAGGTACTGCGGCGTGTACCAGTAGAAGAGGACCGGCTTCTTCTGTTTGTAGAGCTGGCTCCAGCGCGCCACCTGGGCCGGCTCCGCGCCGGCGGTCACAAACTTGAGGTTGAGGCCGAGCGCCTCGATCAGCTGTTTGTCCTTCTGCACGTAGGAGGGGTCGCCGCCCAGGAACATGCCCTGGTCGCCGGACTCGGGCGTCTTGAAGATGTCCTCCTCGCCCTTGAGGCCCTCCCAGGTCTTGAACTCGGGGTGCTCGTCCATCAGGTACTTCGGGATGAACCAGCCGATGTGGCCCTCGACCCCGAGCGGGCCGCCCTGGACGACCGTGCCGGCCTTGTCGATGTACTGCGCGTATTGATCGACGTGCTGCCAGTCCTCCAGCACCGCGTCCGTCTTGCCGTCGGCCATCGCCTGGAACGCTGGGATCTCGGTGATCTTGGTGACCTCGACCTCGCAGCCGAGCTTGTCCTCGAGCACGTTCTTGGCGATGTAGGTGTTTGCCGTCGAGCCGGCCCAGGCCTGCTCGTTCAGCACGACCTTGCCGCAGTCCTTCCCCCCGGCGGATGCGTTCTGGTCGCTGCCGCCTGAATCGTCGTCCTTGCTCTCCCCGCAGGCCGCGACGAACAGCGCCAGCGCCAGCGCCATCATTACGACCCACAGCGTCCTGTGGGTTCTCAAGCTGCCCCTCCTCCTGGTTGCGTTTGTCGTCTTCGAAGTGACCAACCGCCGCCCGGCCCGCGGCCGCTGTGCCGCTGCCCCGTCGCACGCTGTCCCTGGGTCACACGGTCGAGCGCGATGCCGAGCGCGAGGATGGCGATGGAGGCCACGACGCCCTCGCCGAACTCGTTGCGCTGGAGCCCGCGGGCGACCTGGTCGCCGAGCGCGCCCGAGCCCACCAGCCCGCCGATCACGACCACCGAGAGGACCATGATGATCCCCTGGTTCACGCCGAGCATGATGCTTTCGCG
>JBKPME010000055.1:0-17476 GCA_046731915.1 Actinomycetota bacterium | reverse complement strand
GTGGAGGGTCGGGCGCCTCCGGCCGTCCAAGCCGCGCAGCCCCGGTTAGGAGCCACGCGGCCTCGGAAGCCGCGTAGCCGCCGGTTCTAAAGCGGCGAGTTCTGAAGTTCGCCGCGAGGCTTGGCGCGACACGCGCCGGATAGTCGCGCCGCGATGGCCGTCACCGTCCAAAGTCTTCTACCCGTTGCCGCGGCGCCGCCGGCGCGACACGAATAGTCGTTCGGACGAGAACGATGAGCAAAGAAGACTTCAGAAGTCAGCTCTGCATTGGACCACGTGCCCACTTACGGCGGCTCAGAGTCGGGCTGTCCGTGGCTGGCGATGCTCGCGGCGCGGCGGAGTCGCTCGGCGAGCCGTTTCTTCCCGTAGCGCCTGGCGGACAACCGGCCCCAATGTGGCGGCTCACCCACCTGTCTGCCTCGCGGCCGCCGGGCGAATGTTGTTCCCATGACACGACTGCGCCTCACCCGCTTGTTGCAGGCCGCGCTCGCGGCTGGCGTCACCGCGTGCGCCCTCCCGACCGTCGCGAGCGCCACGGACTACTGCGTCGCCCCGAACGCGAGCTGCGACCAGGCCCACACGGTCCAGACCGTCGAGGCCGCGCTCAGTCTCGCCGACGACGCGACGGACGCGGATCGCGTCCTGCTCGGCGCCGCCACCTACACGCCGCCGCCGGGGAACTGGTACGAGTACATCCGCTCGGACGCGCCCGTGGAGATCATCGGTGCGGGGCTCGGGCAGACGATCCTGACTCGCCCTGCCGGCGCGGCCGCCAGGGTGATGCGGCTGTATGGCGGCTCGGAGTCGGTGATCCGTGACCTGACGATCCGGATCCCGGAAAACGTCGTGGCCGGATTCACAGGGCTCAACACGACCAGCACCGCACGGCACATCGAGGTGGCCGACGACCCGACCCAGTCGGGTCAGCGCTACGGGGTCGATCTGGGCGGCGGGGGCACGCTCGAAGACTCGAGCGTGACGCTCGAACCGGTCTCGGACTCCTGGGGTGTGCGCTTCTTCGACGGCGGCGCAACCGTCCGGCGCTCCAGTCTCAGCGCCAACCTCGGCGTATACAGCTACTACGGCGGAACGCTCGAGCGCGCGCGCGTCACGGGCTCGTACGGCGGCATGTACGCATACCACGGCACGACGAACGTTGTCAGCAGCCTTATCCGCTACAGCACGGGCGGCGGCGCTGGCATCGCCGCGCGAACGCAGGGGGCGAGCGGAGACACGATCGTGAACATCGACGGCGCGACCATCGTCGGGCCGGGGCTGCCGTCCACCGTCGGCGTTTCCGCCGGAACCTTCGCCTCTCCCGCGCTGAGCTCCGATGTCACCCTGACGAACTCCGTCATCCGCGGCGCAGCGCACGCGCTCGACGCGCGGACGGCGGTGGGCGCGACCGGCCACGCCGCCCTGACCGCCACCTACTCCGACTACGACCCGAGCGGAAACACGACCGCGGAGAATGCAGCGATCAGCGAGGCGAACGTCACGAACGTCGGGGACGCCGGCTTCGTCGACGCGGCCGGAGGCGACTACCACCTGCTGGCCGGCTCACCGCTGATAGACGCGGGCGACCCGGCCACGGCCCAGGGCCTCGACCTGGACGGCAACCCGCTTGTCGCGGACGGCAACGCCGACGGCACGGCGCGGCGCGACCTGGGCGCCTTCGAGCTCCCTGCGCCGAGCTCAGACCCGCAGGGCGGCGAGCCGCCGACGGCCGGCGAGCAACCGACCGGCGCCGGCCCGCAGCCGGTAGCGCCCGCGCTCGACACCCTCGCCCCGCTTGTCACGGGCTTCCGGGCGACCCGCACGCCGCGCGGCCTACGCGTCCGCTACACGCTCAACGAGGCGGCAAGGGTGACGCTGAAGATCCAGCGCGCGGTGGCCCGAAGCCGCACGCGCTACCGGACCATCGGCACGCTAACGAGGGCCGGGACGACCGGCGCCAATGCGACCCGGCTCACCGGCCGGCTCGCCAGACGCGCCACCCGCCCCGGTCGCTACCGCGTGCGCATCAGCGCCACGGACGCCGCCGGGAACCGCTCGGCGCCCCGAACGGCGCGCTACCGCGTGGCCGCCGGCTGAGCAGGGGGCGCAGAATCGACCGCGTCGCGCGACTCTCAGGCGCCGCGAACCCATGTCACTGGACGCGTTCTCAAGCGGACTCCCAGTTTGTCCCTAATGGCAACCCCTAGTGCTGTGGACGCCTATGCCGTAACAACTCACGCAGACGGGCGCCGAGGGCGCTCTCTCTCGCCTTCACCTGCGATCCATGAGCGCGCGCCACGAGGGTGTCGTCCCTGAGCTGCTGTAGTTCGCCGCGGCCCAGGCTCCGGTAGCGGTCACTCCATGCTCGCCGAAGTGCTCCTTCCACGCGAAACACAGCAGCCTGAAATAGGAGGTCACAGCTTTCGCCTTCCATGCAAAGGAGGACTCTTACCCCTCCGGCATCTCCCTCAACGGCTCGCTCCCATCCCACCCCTCAGCCCCAGCCGCGAACAGCGCGAACAGCCCGTTGATCGCGTCGGTGCTCTCGTCTACCTCAATCGCATCCCCCAACAACGGCGCGTCGTGCAACGAGATCTGGATCGGCGCCTGACGCAAATGCACGAACTTGGGCATCCCGGCGGCTCTAGGCGCTCACTCTCGGCGGCAGGGTCGTCGACGATGTAGGCGATGTGGGCGATGTTGCTGCCACCGGCACCGCCGGTGTAGAAGCGCGACTCGAGCTCCGGGGTGACCTGGTGCAGCTCGATCAGCTCAAGGAAGATCGGGCCCCACTTGCCAATCGCCGAGGCGTGATCGAACACGCAGGGCTCCCCCTCGAGCAGCGTCTCGTCGAACTCGACGTGCTCGCCCAGGTGGAAGAAGGGGGCCGGCGCCGGTCGCCTCGACCCACTGGTCGACCGCGTTGGGATGTCGTCGACGATGTAACAGACGTGGTGAATCGGGCGATCGTTCATTGGCTCAGGACTCCTTCAGTTGTTGAGGAGGAACTCGGGCTGCTCTTCGGGGACGGTCACCCGAGGGTCCGGGTGCCGGAGCTTCGCCCACTCATCGAGCGTTCCTGGCCCAAACGGGCGCACCGACCCAACACGAGATCGACGTTCCCCCTGCACATCGCCCGCGCAGTATCTCGCTGACGAGAGAGTCGCTTCCCATGCGAGGTCCCGCGCCGTGCAAGTACGCTGCGGTCATGGCAATTCCCTTCATCAGCGTGCGCCATCCGCGCGCGCACGACATCGTCGATGACCCCGTCGAGGTGGCTGGGGTCGGCACCGGGTTCGAGGGGACACTGAACGCACGGCTGCGCAACGCCGCCGGTCAGGAAATCGCCGAGAAGTTCTTTCAAGCCGGTGGTACCGGAATCTGGGGCAACTTCTTCTTCCGCATCGACGTCCCGGGCGTGCCGAGCCGTGCGCGCGGAACGCTCGAGGTATTTGAGGTATCCGCCGAGGACGGCAGCGAGCTGCACAAGCAGGTAATCCCGATCCTCTTCGGGCGCGCACTGGTGGATCCGTTTAACGGCTTCGCGGTGTACACGGTGCAGTCCGGCGACACACTGTCGGGGATCGCGGAAGAGTTCTACGGCGACCCAGCGAAATTCCGGGTCATCTTCGCCGCCAATCGCCAGATCCTCGATGATCCCGACGTGATCGTGCCGGGCCAGGTGCTGCGCATCCCGCAGTAACGACGATCTGGCCAACTATCACGCGGCCGGTCCGTACGGCTGCGTATGCGGACTCACTCGGTGGCATATACCGGCGCCGCTAGTGATCTCTGTGCCCGGCTCGGACGGGCGACTTCTTGTCCAGTGAGCTTCCACATGAGGTGGCGAAACGGCACTCCTGCTTTCACGGGAAGCGGCGCTCCGCTCGCAGGCGAAGCGCCTCTCTGCTCGTGGCGAGCACACCTTCAGAGCACCGCAGTCGGCCAGGAGCTTGCTTACGAGTGGCGCCGCGGCCAGCAGATGCTCGAAGTTGTCGAGCACGAGCAGGCCGCGCTTCGGTGACAGGAAACGCTCGATGGCCTGTTGTGGGCTCTCGCCTCCAGGGGAGTGACGCGAATGGCCTGCGCGATCGTCCTGGCGACGTGCTCGGCTCTCGCCGTCGCGGCCAGCGAGATGAACCAGGCGCCGTCGGGGAGTTCGGGCTCGAGCGCGCGCGCGAACTCGAGCGCTAGCCGCGTCTTTCCGACGCCGCCGGGGCCCGTGAGCGTCACCAGCCGGATACCGTCCTGGCACAGCAGACTGGAGACGGCCTCCCGGTCATCGTCGCGGCCGATCGTGCGCGTCGCCGGCGCTGGCAGGCGGCTCGAACGCGCGGCCGCGGCCGCCGGCGCGTGCACGGCGGCGTCGTGGGTCAGGATCGCTTGCTCGAGCTGTCTCAGCTCGGGTGTCGGCTCGAGCCCGAGCTCGTCCATCAGCTTGGCGCGCGCGGCACGGTAGGCCTCCAGGGCGTCGGCCTGGCGGCCGACGCGGTAGAGGGCGAGCACGACCTGGCGGCGCAGTCGCTCACGCAGAGGGTGGGCCGCTACGAGCGCCTCCAGCTCACCGACGAGCTCCGCGTGCCGGCCGCGGGCGAGGTCGGCGTCGATGCGGTCCTCGAGCGCGGCAAGGCGCAACTCCTCCAGCCCTCCGATCTCCAGCTGTGCGAAAGGCTCAAAAGTGAAGTCCGCTACCGGCGGGCCGCGCCAAAGCGACAGCGCCTCACGCAACAGCTCCGCGCCCCGCTCGGGATCGTCCGCCCCTAAAGCTAGGCGGCCCTCCTCGGCGAGCCGCGTGAAGCGCTCGAGGTCAAGCTCGCCCGGAGCAACGCGAATCGAGTACCCGTTCGGCGCGGTGGTGATCGGGCCCTCGGGCCCGCCGAGCGCCTTGCGGAGCCGCGAGACATGCACCTGCAGGCTCTTCGCAGCGCTGGCGGGCGGCTGCTCGCCCCACAGCGCCTCGACCAAACGATCGCTCGAGACAACCTCGTTTGCCTGCAGAAGCAGAATCGCCAAGAGCGCGCGCTGCTTGCCCGGTGCGATTACCGGCTCGCGCCCGTTGTCTGCGACCTCGAGCGGGCCAAGGATGCCGAAGTCCATTTCTCGCGAGCCCTTCGGCCACCGACCGTAACAGCGGTCACGAGATCGGTAAAGCCCCCCCCCGTCTGCGCGCGCAACCACCGCGCAAGCGCCGCGCAACCGGCTGCGCGCAGGCTCACCGAAACCCCGATCCAAGGAGCCGCAATGTCAGGCCTCAGAGGCAGCGCCCATCACACGCTCGCGACACCGGCGCGGCTCACCGTGCGCCCGATCACGCTCGCGCTCGTCGCGTTGCTCGTCACTGCCATCCTGGCCGCCGCGATCGTGCTCGCCACGAGCGGCGGAAGCGACCAGGCCGGCGCCACCAACTCCAAGAGCGTGACGCCGACCGCGCCGACGGCCGGCGACATCCAGCGCAGCCAACCGCCCGGCGTCAACGGCCCCGGCGCGCGCCCCTAACCACCACACAGTCGGACCAACAGAGTCGGGGCCACCCACGGGAGGGCCCGACCAGTTGTCTGGAGAGCCTTCTCGGACTTCTGGGACACGGCCTCGTGCGCGCGTGAGGCGGACCCGGTTTTCACCCGGTTTCACCCGCTTTCGGCCACACCCCCTGGTTCGGCACACCGCCTGGGGTCCACGCGATAGTCGCCTGGGCAATGCCCGGGGTGTGGATCCTCGACGAGTGCTCGCCGGCCGACGAGGCGCGGCTCCGCACGTTCGCGGAGGATGCGCTGGGCGAGCTCGGTGCCGAGATGAACGTGTCGCTGCACCTGGCGGACGGGCCCCGAGCCGATCTGCGGTTCTCGACGCTTGGCTGGGCCAGTGCGGCGGGTGCTCACATCGTCGTCGACGCGCTCGAGTTCAGCGACCGCAAGCTGCGTCACCTCGTCTATCACGAAGTGGCGCACTGGTTCGCCTTCCAAGAGTTCCCGGCATTGCAGGGACCCTTCTGGCACGAGGTCTTCGCCAGCTGTTTCGCGGGCCGCTCGGGCTTCACGGCCTCGAGGTCGCCAGACTCCGACGCGTACACGCTCGGCGTGCGCGCAGGCGCAGCGCTCGCAGGCGATCCGGCGGCGCGCGAGCTCGTCCCTCGTGGGCAGCTCGACCTGATTACCTGCCTCGAGGACATCCGCGAGCCTCGGGCCTTCGCCGCGGCACTACTCGATCATCAGGGGGTTCCGGGACCCAGAGGGCTGCAACGCCCTGGCTGCGAGAAGTGCCCGGTTCGGGGCGAGCCGCCGGCGACGATTCTGGAGGCGAAGCGCCGACTCTCCCGCTTCTGAAGCGGCCCGCACGCGGCTTATCTGGCCGCGGACGCCAGCGCGTGCCGGGATAGTCGCGCGACGCAAAATAAGTGCGAGCCCGACAAATGCAAGAACGGCGGGGCTTCACGTCCGGTCGTACTCGGCGTCCTTGCCTGGCTAGCCGCTACGGCGCGTCTTCGGCGGCTTCGACGGCACCCTTGGCGATCTCCTCGATGTCGTGCTCGAAGCTGAACTCCGGCGTGTGCACTCCGACCACGGCCAGGCCGTGGTCGCGGTAAGCCCGCGACCAAGCGCGTACGTAGGGCTCCTGTCGCAGCCAGTTGATGCAGGTCAGCGTCCAGAAGTCCACGAGGACGACGTGGCCTCGCAGGTCGTCGGGCTCGAGCGGCTCCGAGTTGAGCCATCCGGTCGCTCGACCACGAACTTCGTGTACGCCCAGAGTGCCGCGACAAGGCCGACGATGAGCGCCGACAGAGAGGCGACTGTCTCGATCCATGGCTTTAGCGAGTCAACGTCCATTAGGCGCCGCACGCTAGCTCACCGTCGGCGTGCTAGGCCATCGAGCGCGCGCTTGTGCGTCTGCACGAAGCGGGCTCGAAGCGGGTCGGTCGTATCCGGCGGCAGCTCGTCACGGAAACGGTCGGTCAGTTCGTCGAGCGTCTCGATCAGCACCATCGCATCGCGGGGCCGACAGCCTCTTGCCCAGGTCGCGGAAGGCCGCGTTCTCGCGCCGATAGGTCTCCGCGCCTATCGCCGAGCGCTCCAGCCGCAGCGCTGCGCGCAGCCGCTTGAGGCGCTTGCGGGTCTCGTGCACGGCTTCGTCGAGCCCGCGGTTCGGCTGCCCTGCCAGCTCGTCGATGCCCGCATCGAGCTGGCCGCGCGCGATCCGGCGCATGCCGTCAGGCACGAACTCGGCCCGCCCGAGCCGGTAAGGGCGCGCCACGTCCGTACGCCGGTCCGCCGAGACCTTCTCCAAAGCCAGTTTGCCGCCGATGGCCGCCGCGCCCGTCAAAGCGACGGCCGCGGCCGCCTCCTTCGATTCCGGAAGCTTCTGGCGCATGGATGGCTTACGGGGCTTGGCCATCACCCGCATCCTCCCCAGCGCGGGCGGCCGCTAACTGTCCGCTGGCTCCCACCGCTCGACGGCCATCACGCCGCCTCCCGGTTAGCGGGAACGACCGGGATGAGCACCTTCCCGGCCGCTCCGTTCTCGACGGCGCTGTGTGCGGCGGCGGTGTCTTCGAGGGCGAAGCGGTGAAGCGGTACCCCGGCTTGCTCGCCAACCCGTAGTGCGCCGTCTTCGATCGCCTGGTTGATGTCCGCGGCGGCTGCGGCGATCCGCTCCCAGCCGACCGTGTACAGCAGGACGAACTGGTAGCGGGCGTTCAGCCCCATGTTGCGCCGCACGTCCGGGCTGAACGGGGCGCCGCCGTCGTTCGCATAGATCGAGATCGTCCCGCGAGGCCGGAGCACGGCTTGGTCGAGTTCAGCGTTCGTTCCGGCGGCGACCTCGACGATGAGATCGACGCCGTCGGGGGCGACGCGCCGAACCTGCTCGGCGGCAGCGGCCTGCTTGTAGTTGACGACATGGTGCGCGCCTGCGGCCGTCGCGAGCCGCGCCTTAGCGTCACCGCTGACCGTGGCGATCACCGTTGCGCCCGCCCAGCGGCCGAGCTGAATCGCCGCGTTGCCGACCGCTCCCGCGCCACCTGCCACCAGCACGCTTCGGTCGTCCAGAGCGCCCGGGTGCAGCCGCGTCGGGCCGTCTTCGGCCACTGTGAGCGCGCGGTGCGCGGTGACGGCTGGAATGCCGATGCTGGCGCCGAGCTCGAAGTTCGCCGTGGTCGGGAGCGCGAACGCCCGGTCTGCGCGGACGACGGTGTATTCCTGGGCGGTGCCGCTCGCCGGGTTGAGGGCGCCGGCCAGCGTGACCCAGACGCGATCGCCGACGCTGAAGCGGTCAACTCCGGCGCCGAGCTCGTCGACGACGCCGGCGCCATCATGGTTCGGAACCGTCGGCTCCGCGACCTCCCCGCCGGTCGCGCCGCTGCGCGACTTCCAGTCGGTCGGGTTCACGCCCGACACGAGCACGCGGATGCGGATCTCGCCTGCCCCTGGCTCGGGCGTCGGTCGCTCCACGAGCTCGAGCACCGACGGGTCGCCGGCGCGCGTGTAGATGACCGCTCTCATCGAAGTCTCCTCTGCCGAAGCGCGCCCCAGCCGAACGTGAACACGTAGGCCTCGGCGCCGGGAGCTAGGTTGTCGACGTTTGGCGGTCTTGGGTTGGGCGGGCGGGGCCGAAGAAGTCGATGAGCAGTTGGTTGACCCGCTCGGGCTCGTCGTGATGGACCCAGTGTGACGCCTCGGGCAGGCGCTCGACGCGGTCGAGGTTCGGCACATCCTCGCGGTCGGGCTCGGCGAGCTTGGGGCCGAGGTAGCGATCGCGCTGGCCCCAGATGACCAATGTGGGTGCCGTGATCGGCCGAAGCGACGCCTGGACCTGCTTGGACTCCTTCACGGCGGCGCGGTAGTAGTTGATGATCGCGGCCGCTGCGCCCGGCTGTGACCACGACTCGACGTAGCGGTCGATCTCCTCCGGCGTGTACGGAGGGCGGGCGTCGCGCTGGTAGCGCCGGAAGAACCGCCAATTTCGGGCGCGCACAGTGCGCTCGGGCAGCCCTGGAGGCTGGAAGAAGAAGAAGTACCAAAGCTTCCGGAGCTGGTTGGGGTGGCGCAACCCCTCGTTGAGCCGCCGCGGATGGGCCGCGTTGAGGATGACGAGCCGGTCCACGGCCTCCGGGTGGCTCATCGCGGTGGCCCAGGCGACGGTTCCGCCCCAGTCATGGCCAACCAAAAAGGCCGACTCGGCACCGAGCTCGCCGATGAGCCCGCGGACGTCGGCGGCAAGCAGGCCGGAGGAGTAGGCCTCGACGCCTGCCGGCCGCGACGACAGGTTGTACCCGCGCAGGTCGGGCGCGACTACACGGAAGCCTGCCGCCGCGAGCGGCGCGATCTGCAGCCGCCAGCTGAACCAGAACTCCGGGAACCCGTGCAGCAGAACGACGAGCGGCCCATCGCCAGCCTCGACGTAATGCAACCTCACGTCGCCGACCTTGGCGTAGCCCTCCCGAAGGTCGGTCCCGTCGTCCGACACGAATGTCTCTGGAGCCGGCTTGGTGCGTGGACTGGGTCCTGCGCTCATGATGTCTCCTCTTAAGACTAAGCGTGGGTACGTACCAAGGCTGGTTGTCTGTCCTCCACGTCGCGCCCGTAGATGCCCTGGTCTACCCCCCGGGGTCCCTTGCTCACGACCGGGTGCGGACGCGTCGCCTGAGAACATGCTTCTGCGATGCCGGCGCTCACGCTCGAAAGCACAGCCACCGTCGGAGTGCTCGCGAACCCCTCCGGCGACTGCGGACCGCAGCTGCTCGCCCTCGAGGTCTGGGCGGGCGCGCAGGGGCTGCGGACCGTCGACCTCGGTACGACCGACCGAGCGGACGACCTTCCCGAGGCCGCCGGGCTAGTGATAGCGCTCGGCGGCGACGGGACGATCCTGCGCGCCCTCCAGCTCGCGATGGTGCGCCACGTGCCGGTGCTCGGCGTCAACTTCGGGCACCTCGGATTCCTGGCGGACGTGGACGGCGACGACCTGGGCTCGGCGCTCGAGAGCATCGCGTGCGGCGAGGCGCAGATCGAGGAGCGCACCGCACTCGTAGCAAACTCCGAGATGCCGGTCCCGCAGACCGTGGTCGCGTTCAACGACCTCGTGATCTCGCGACACCCAGGCTTCGGGAGCGCCCGACTGCACGTGGAGGTGAGCGGCGAGCCGGTGCTTGACCTCGCCGGTGACGGTCTGGTGGTCGCGTCGCCCACCGGATCGACCGCGTACACCGTCGGCGCGGGCGGCCCGGCGGTCTCCCCGACGCTCGACGCCATAGTGCTCACACCGCTTGCGGCGCAGGGAACCCCGCTACGGTCGATGGTCCTGGACGGGAGCGACACGATCCGCATCGAGGCGGCCGCACGGAGCGCGCCGCTCGCCGTCGAGGTCGACGGGCGCACGATGCAGGACATGCCGACGCCCGCGACTGTCGACGTCCGGACCGCGCCCGGCAAGGCACGGCTGGTGCGCACACGTCCGCGCACCTTCTACGGCGACCTCGCGAGACGCTGACGGGGGCCGCCCGATGTCGCCCGGTGGAGACCCTCATTCGGCGAGAGTCACGAGTGGCTTCCCCTTCTCGACGACGTAGGTAGCGAGCTCCGCGCCGGCGCCATCGCCCACGTTCTTCACGGCGTGGACCGCCTCGGCGGGGACCGTCAGCGCCTCTCCCGCCTTGACCCTCCTCGGCGGCTCCCCTTCGATCTGGTACTCCAGCTCCCCCTCGAGGACGTAGATGATCTCCTCGCCATAGTGGAAATGCTTGAAGGGGAACGCTTCCGAGCTGATCTCGACGCGGTTCTGGATGACCTCGCGTCCAGGGACGCTCAGATCCTGCTGTCAAGGTCGAAGTCCTCGGGCTCGATGCTCAGCGAGGTGGCGATGTGGTCGCGGACCATCATGAGCCAGCCGCGCTGGGTCGCATTGAACTTCTTGCCGTTCTGCTCCTGCTCGCTCAGCCAGATGTCGAACCGCAGCTTGTCCGCCATGCTCCGGCTTCGTCTGCCGGTGACGGCGTCTGCATGCGGGGTCAGCTCGTCGTCCTTCCCTACCGCGAACCGGATCAGCGAAACGAGATCGGTCGCGAGCTTGCCGTGCCCCTTGACCTTGTCTGTCCTGATGTGCTCGTAGGCGCGCCACAGTCGTTCTGTGGTGAGGAAAAGGGGCGGTGCCTCTAGGGCGGCGGCCAGCTCCTTCAAGTCCTTGAGGGTGGGCCGGTCCTTGTACGGGGTCCCGAAGAATGCCCTGAGCGCGAGGTACTCGTCGTGGTTGTCCTTAATCCACTGTTCGAAGCTGTGCGTCATCGATCTCGCGTCAGTGTCAACAAACCCCGATTCGATCAACGTGTCCTGTGTCGTGAGGTCAATGATCTGCTCGGTTTGCGTCAGCAGGGTGAGCAGCGTCTCGCGGACCTTCGGGTTGTGCAGCGGGGTGACCGCCGCGTCGGCCAGCTCCTGCCTGGTCGCCTCGATCTCGTTCTCGGTGGGCTCGCGGTCCTCGTCGATCGCGCCGGCCGCTGCCTGCTTGACCTGATCCGGATCGGTGGCGCGGACGAGCGCCTCGGCCATCTCGTTGATCGACATGCCCGCGACGTTGATGACGTGTTGCTCTTGGTCGTGATCGAGCCGTGATTCGAGCCGAACGAGCCGCGATGCAACAGTGGCGAGCAGGTCGTCGTTTGTGGAGCCCTTCGCGACGTGGTCGAGCAGCTCAGCAAGGGTGGCCTGTGGCTTCCGATCCAGTGGCCGGGTGTCGACCCACGCCTTATCCTCGTCGGTCAGCCCGACGCAGTCGACGATCACGAAGTGGTCCTTCGTCGCGCCCTGCTCTTTGGCGCCCGGGGTGACCGCCCAGAAGTCGTCGGGGTCCATCTTGCGAACGCCGCGGCCCTTCATCTGCTCGAAGTACGAGCGGCTCTGAACCATGCGCAGGAACAGAAGGCACTCGACCGGCTTGATGTCGGTGCCGGTCGCAACCTGGTCGACCGTGACCGCGATGCGGTACTTCGGGTCGGTCCGGAAGTCCTGGATGAGCTGGTCGGTCGATCCGTGCGTCTTGTAGGTGATCTTGCGAGCGAAGTCTGAGCCCCGGCCGAACTCGTCACGGACAATCTGCAGCGCGTCCTCCGCATGTTGCTCGTGCTTACAGAACACGACCGTCTTCGGCACCTCGATACGTCCGGGAAAAATCTCCGTGCACACCCTGTCGCGGAAGGTTTTGATGATCGTGCGGATCTGATCCTTCGCGACGACCGCGCGATCGAGCTTGGCCTGGTCGTAGGTAATGTCGTCCTCGAGCTCCTTGTACGCCTCCTCCTTGGTGGCTTTGGAACGCACGACGACGTACTCGCCCTTGCCGATCGATGAGCCCTTGCCGGTGACCTCGGTCCTGATGCGGTAGGTCGTGTAGTCGACGTTGATCTGGTCGATCACCGACTCTTCGTAGGTGTACGGCGCGACCACGTTGCCGTCGAAATAGCCGTATGTGAACTTCGACGGGGTCGCGGTCAGGCCCACCCAGGAAGCTGTCGAAGTAGTCGAGCACCTGGCCCCAGCGTCCGTAGATGGAGCGATGCGCTTCGTCAGTGAAGATGAAATCAAACAGCTCGATCGGGACGCTCGGGTTGTAGACGACATCCAGGGGCGTGAAGTCGTCTCCGCCCTGCTCAAAGACCGACTCGTCTTCCTGATCTTCGTCGAAGTCCTCGTCGCGTAAGATCGCGTAGAGGCGTTGGATCGTGGAGATCACGACGTTCGCTGACGGGCTGATGTGTTGAGAGGTGAGCCGCTGGACATTGAACAGCTCGCCGAACTTCCGGCCGTCCCCGGGCACGACGTAGTTGTTGAACTCGTCGTACGCCTGCTTCCCCAGGTTTCGGCGGTCGACGAGGAAAAGGATCCGCATCGCCGTCTGACCCTCGGGCTTCGCGTACTGCAATAGCCGCGCTGCCTGGGCGGCGGCGAGGATCGTCTTGCCGGAGCCCATGACCTGCGGAAGCAGCGTCTTCAAGCGGTTGTGCCTGAAGCTGTCCTCGATCGCGGGAATCGCGCGAATCTGGTTCTTGCGCAGTCCCTCCGGATTGATCGGCGGCATGTTTTGCAGCTTCGTCCGCAACGTTTCGCCGCTCTTGACGACGTCAATCAGCGTCTCCGGACGAATGGAAAGCGAAGACGCGCCGCGGCGCGTGATTCGGGTCGAGACGGTCTGCAAAGTTGGTCTGCTTGCCCGTGCTCTCGTAGTTCACCGCGATCCCGCGGCCGGCTGAGAGGTTCAGCTCCTCCTTGTCCTGAACCCTCCACCCGGCAGCTTCGAGCAGCGCATCGATCTCGGCGCGCGCCTTCTGCTCAGGTGTCAGGCCGCCGGGCACCGCGTGACAGTACCGGGACTTGGAGCGCCAATGGAAGGCGAGTGCCCGGATCGCCGCAATCCTCCACGCACCTCGCCGGTCTCTCTGGGATGCGTGCAACGTGCGACCCCCTGGGGCCCCTCGCAACGGGAGTTTGCGGAGTTCGCGGAGTCGCCGACGCACGCGGAGTCCCTCGGGCCGCGATCCGTAATGGCGGACGAGCTGTTCGAGGAGGCGATCGCCAGGCATTGGGCCGCGACGACCAGCTCATGGCGGCGGCCCGCGGTCTCCGAGCGGGAACGGTTGGCCGCGGTCTCTAGTACAACCGAAGACAACGAGTTTCGCTGCGAGGTCATGCTCGCCGAAGATCCCGGCCGCACAGCCGACCTGCACGTCTTCTTCATCCCGACCCCCGCGCCCAGCTAGGGCGGCCCCGCTCGTCTTCTGATGCAAGACAAGCCCAGCGACGGCCCGCCGTCGCTGCCAGAACGAATTCGTTGTTAGGACCCCAGCTCGTCCGGCCGTTCAGCGGCCTTGTACGACGACGCAACGGAGCGCGCCATATCCGTGAGCTCCGCTTCGAAGCCAGCGCTCTCATACACAGTCTCAGCCTGGAGCGGCGCCGGGGCCGGCTCGAGTGGAATAAAGAGGTCCCCTTCGCCCTCGGCTGCGTGCAGCCAGAGCGCGAGCAGGTAGAGCGCGTTCACTTGTAGCAGCCGGAGCTCGAGGCTCTCGGAGGCGACGCGTTCATGGCCCTCTGCGGCGGTAACCGCGGCGACTGTGGAAGCGACGAATGGGCCGCGGTTGACCAGCGCGCTGGCCTTCCCACTTTGAGTGGCCGGCAGCTCGACCGCGGCGACGACCCGCTTGTCTTCCTCCAGGAGGGCACGCCATCCAACGAGCTCGGCGGCTTCCAGAGGCCGGTTGGCCGCCGTGAGTCGATCCAGCGGAATGGCGAAAATGGGATGGGGCGAGCTGAGTGAGAGCTTGCCGCCCCGGCGGCGCGGGAAGCGCTGCGTGCTAGTCAGCGTGTGGCGCACGGCGTCGAGGGCGTCCGGGGGCAGCTCAGTGGTGACGATCGGCACCGCGCTAGACCTCCGTGTAGTACGTGTGGGTCCATGAGCCGGTGCCCTGATAGCTGCTGGCGAACGTTGCGCGCGCGATGTCCGAGCTGCCGTAGATGGGGTCGCGCACGTCGATGAACTCGTCCGGATCGCAAGATCTGTAGCCGGCAATCATGACGAAGTGGCCGCCGCCTCCTGACCATCCGATTCGGGCGCCGAGCGGGCGCCTGCCGCGGATCTCAGAGCGGATCTGTGCGATCGTCGCCGTCCCGCCGGACCAGCTCGCGAGGTTGCCTGTCCTCGTCAGCGCGCGATCGAGGTACCACGGCTGGTTGCACTGAGCCGTCGCGCCATTCTGACAGCACGTCGACTGCCCGAGCTCCGCATTGACGACCGAGCACTGGGTCCACCCGCTGGCGCTGTCATAGAACAGCGAGACGCTGACGGAGTTCGCGGCCCAGCACCACTGGGTCTGGAGCTGTGTCTGCATCGTAAACGCGAGCCGCCGCCACAGTCTCAGGCGGCATTCGAGCCACCAAAGGATGCGCCGCCAGATCCACCACAGACGCTCCAGTAACCAGCGCCACCGAATCGCCGAAGGGAATTGCTCCGGCAGATGGAGCGGAACCCGCGTCTCGTCAAGCAAGCTGGGCATGACGCATCGACCGGAACCTAGACTCGCTCCGCTCACCGGTCAACTCCGCCTGCAGAAGCGCACACGTTGGGTGTACCAAGGGGAGCTGGAAATCGGGAGTCGACTCCGCGCTACGTTCGCTTGCCAGCGCCGTAGCGAAGGGCGACTCTGTGCCGTTCACATCTTCGTCGTCATTCGTCGACGATCCGTAGGTCGCTCCCGCGGACACATCGGGCCCCGGACTCGACAGCTCGATTTGCAGCGGTTTCGGCGGGCGTCTGCGCCGCAGAACGCGAAGTGCAGGAACGAGCAGGTAAAGCGGGCCGACACTGTTGAAGGGGTGGGCTTGAGATCGGTCAGCCGGTCGCCACTCTGACTGACCAGCCTATTTACGAGCGAACACGCTGTCACAGCGGGCTACCGTGGACGCCGAGGGTCTCCGCGCGACAATCTGCCCGGCGCTGATAGGAAAGGAGACGGATGAGCTCGGGAAGCGTTCCAGCGCTGATCGCGACGCTCACGGCGGTTACGGGCCTGATCGCCGCGATCGTCGGAGTGTTGAAGTACTTCAACTACCGGAGTAAGCGCGACCGGATCGCGGCGGTCGGGACGGCGTTTGAGGCGGTGGTCGAGGCACTCGCGTCCGACGATGATGTGAAGCGGGTGGCTGCTGCGATCCGCCTTCGGCGGTTTTTTGATCCGAGGGCTGAGCTCGCCACAGGCGGGATGTCGGCGTGGTTGCGACGCCTCCGGCGCTCCGGTTATCAGACCGGTCCGCCCGCCAGTCGGAGCTCCGACGAGCAGGTGGTGCAGACACAGGTTCCAGCGACAAACGCTGACTCGTTCCGCCCGCAGCAGAAACTTACCGCCGACGAGCTGCCGTACGCGGCCGACGCAGTCAACGTTATCGTCGCGATTCTGCGCAGCCAGCCTCCCGGTGACTTTCAGAAGCTGCTCGCGGACGCGCTGACTCGAGCGCCTGGGGAACTGCTTGTCGGAGCCGACCTACAACGGACAAATCTTCAGAACGCGTGGCTGGGCGAAATCAGCCTGCCAGGGGCCGACTTCTTCCGGGCGGACCTCTCAAACGCGTCTTTCAAGGAAGGGGGAGTCGAGCGCGCGCAGTTCTACGAAGCTCGGCTGGTTAGGACGCGCTTCACGCGCGCGAAGGTCGAGGGCGCAAACTTCTTTGGCGCAGACCTATCCCGTGCGGACTTCGCGCAGGCGGAGCTGAAAGATGCGTCGTTCGTCGAGGCAACGGCCAGGCGGACGGTGTTCCGAGACGCACAGCTTGATAATGCGTCCTTGACGAACGCGGACCTTCGTGGCGCTGACTTCCGGGGGGCCACGCTTTCTAGCGCGAACTTCGACGGCGCACGGCTGGCAGGCGCCGCCTTCAAAGGCGCTCGAGACGTGCCGGAGTCGGTCGCTGTGCGCCTACGGGCGGACGGTGTGCACGCGGACGACGACGGACGCCGAGCTGCGCGGCGTCGGGTGTTCTTGAGCCGTCCAGCCGTCGCCACCGCGCAGCAGGAGGCGCTCGTCGACCGAGTCGCCCGCCTGATCGAAGAGCACGATGGGGAAGTAGTCCGCCTACGTAGGGAGCAATACCCGCCGTCGGGCTCATGTGCCGAGGTTTGCCGCCTGATGGGAGGCTGCACCGCGGCGGCAATCGTGGGAGTTCCTCAGCTCTTAGTGAACGAGGGCACCTTTCGTCCCGGTACGCCCGAGGAGGCTCCCGTTCGCGACGCCGCGCTCCCCTCGGCCTGGAATCAAATCGAGGCTGGAATGGCGATCGCAATGGATCTGCCCGTGCTGATCGTCCGTAGCCGAATAGGAGAAGCCGGCGTGTTCGGGATGCGCGGCGACGCGTCCACCCTCACAGTGCTTGACGTAGACGAATGCGGTCCCCTGTCAAGTCTCGACGAGGCGATCGCTCAATGGCTCCGGACCTTGACTTCGTTCTAGCGTGGCGGCACGAAACCGCCGGGGGGGTGATCGGATGATCGGATGCCCTAGTTGGGTGGCGGCCATCCGAACTTAGGCCGACTTACCGCGCGCCTGATGTGAGACGCCAGCTCGCACGAGCGACTGGATGAGCCGGGATACGTCGTAGTGCCACCGTGCGTCGTCTAGCTTGACCGCTTTGCGGCGAGCAAGCGCGGACAACTCCGCAGGCAGCTCAGTCGCGCCTGGCAGGCGAGCGCGCTGTACGAGGACCGGAACGATCGGCCGCTCAAGATGCAGCGCCAAGGCGATCTCCATATGAACGAAGTCGCGGGCATCATCAAGCCTGCGTTTTCCGTTCGCGTCGGAAATACTTAGCCACCGCGGCCCGATGACCGCGAGCACCACGTCGCATCGCTCAATCGCCGATGCTATGGCCTCTCGGAAGTAGGCACGCGCGCCGAGGTCGACGTCCATAAGAACCGCGTCAGGGCCGAGCTGTTGCTGAAGCATGTCGTAAAG